>SYFT01000088.1 GCA_005799825.1 Acidobacteriota bacterium
CTTCTTCCGGCCGCTCATCGATGAGCAGCACGATCAAATACACCTCAGGGTGATTAGTCGTAATCGACTGCGCGATGTTCTGCAATAGCATCGTCTTACCCGTGCGGGGCGGGGCGACGATGAGACCGCGCTGGCCTTTGCCGATGGGGGTCATGAGGTCCATGACGCGGGCGGAGACGTTATCGGAGGTGGTTTCGAGTTTGAGGCGCTCCTGCGGATACAGCGGCGTCAGGTTCTCGAAGAAGAGCTTGTTGCGCGCCTGGTCGGGCGCTTCGAAGTTGACCGCTTCCACTTTGATGAGCGCGAAGTACCGCTCGCCATCTTTGGGCGGCCGCACCTGGCCCGACACCGTGTCGCCGGTCTGTAAATCGAACTTGCGGATCTGCGACGGTGACACGTAGATGTCGTCGGGACCCGGCAGGTAGTTGTAGTCGGGCGCGCGCAGGAAGCCGAAGCCATCCGGCAGCACTTCAAGCACACCTTCCGAGAACAGGAAGCCGCTCTGCTCAGTCTGCGCCTTGAGAATCTGGAAAATCAGATCCTGCTTGCGCATGCCGGTGGCGCCAACCACGTTGAGGTCCTTGGCCACCTGGGTGAGCTTCTGGATGCTCATGTCCTTCAGGTCATTGATGTTGAGCATGGGCGCCTTCGGGACGGGCGCGGCGTCAGGGTTGCTCGCGGCTTCGGCCTCGGCTCTCGCCTGTTCGGCGGCGTACTCAAGGGCGGGGTCTGCAACGGGGAGATCGGGGGAGCGACGTCCGGAACGTCTAGGATGGTGTGCCATGTGGTGCGTACTCGGAAACTTCAGGGAATCTGAACGTGTTTAGGTTGGTTTGGGGGAGCGAACGGGGACTAACACGTGCAGTATAACACGGACTCGCTGGTCCAGAGTCCAGAGTCCAAAGTCCAGGGCTTGCCCCGCCGTAGCCTTGGCGAAGGCGGGTCCGTTAGTAATTAATTGGGGAATCGCCGATGGCCAGGATCGAGCAGGCGACGCGGGGTTTGAGACCCAGGGCGTGGGCCCGAGCGATGACGTGGGGTTCATCGGCACCCGGATTGAGCCACAACACGGCAATGCCCTTCCGGGCGACCTCCTCGAGCACGGGCAGGCTGGCCTCGGCATGCAAATAGACGGTCGCCTCATCGAGGGTGCCTGGATAGTCGAGCACGCTCGAATACGCCTTCTCCCCTTCCACTTCTGCCTCCGTCGGATGAATCGGGACGACAGTGAAGCCCTGCTCGCGAAACGCACGGAGCGCCTTGTTGCCGAATTTCCGACGGTCACGTGAGGCGCCGATCACGGCAACGGTGGACATCCCTTGATTCTGCCTATTGCTTCGGCGAGATCAGCGGAATCACCTGCCGACCCAGGCGGCGGTAACGCCGGAAGTCGCCGTCCAATGTGAGCACCTTCGCCTGACGACGCTCTTCAGTGATGCGGACGAGACAGGCGTCGGCCAGCGACATCGGCACATCCGCATACCGCTTCATCAGGCGACGCACATGCTCTGCCTCCTGGTCGATCTGGAACCGGCAGACGAGGTGCCCGCGCTTAATCAGGTCGAGCAGCGCATCGGGTCCCCGTGCGTCGCCGCGCAGCAGGAACGACGCTTCAGTCAGCACGGCCTCACACGTCTCCAGAGGCGGCTCGATCTCCGAAAGGCGGGCGACGGCCCAGTCGTGCCACGTGTCCCGCTGGTTCAGATAGGCGACGAGTGGCCCGGTGTCGACGATGACGTCGCGATCCATCAGCGGCCAAACCCTGCCATGTGGCGCGAGTTGGTCGAAAGATCGGCCGGGCCCTCCACGCATCCAGCCAGGTCCGTTGTCATCGCCGCGAACGACCGGGGGTCGTGCGTAGCATTCTCTTTACCGGGAACCAAATACTCAGCCAACGCCTCGCGCATCACGAAGCTGTCAGAGACGCCCTTCTCCCTGGCACGGGTCTTGAGGGCCTGTTCCAGTTCTTTTGGCAGTTTCATCGATCGGACTTTCATGGGTATCACCTCTGTGGCATAACAACGCTACCACGACAGCTCTACCGGCGTCCAGCTTTGACGATAACCACGACAGGATCCAGCATCTGGGAGCCCGAACGGACCGGCGACGCCTGTATCTTCTTCACTACAACCATCCCCGAGACGACGCGGCCAAAGACCGCGAAGCCCTGCCCGTCGGCGTTGCGCGCACCGCCGAAATCGAGCAGCGGCTGGACGCCGATACAGATGAAGAAGTCGCTCGTCGCGGTGTTGGCGCCCCCCCGGGCCATGGAGACGGCCCCGTCCACGTGCCTGAGCCCGGTGACACTGGTGGGCTCAAGCGCGATCGGCGGATGGCCGGGAGTTGTTGGTGTCCGCGGCGCACGGCCCGCCTGCACCACTTCAATGGGATGTTCCTTTCTTGTTTCGGTCTCAGGCCGCACCGTGCGATGGAATCTCCCACCGGTGTAGAGACCCTCATCGACGTACTTCAGGAAGTTCGCTGCCGTCACTGGCGCCTTCGCCACGTTGACCTCAATCGTAATGGCTCCGAGCGATGTGTCAAACACCACAACCACCGGAGACGCCGGCGACTGCACTATCGCCCTGAACACGACCAACGCCGATAGGATTACAGTGGTCATGCATTCACTCCGGAAATATTTTGCCAGGATTGAGGATGCCGTGGGGGTCGAAGGCCGCTTTGACACGGCGCATCACACCAACTGTCTCTGGCGTCAGTTCCCACTCAAGGTATTTCATCTTGGAGAATCCGATGCCATGTTCGCCGCTGATCGATCCTTCGAGAGCGATCACACCCCGAAACAGTTCTTCTTCGGCAGAGCTCGCCCTGCGCATCTCATCTTCATCGCCGGGAGTCAGCATGATGTTCACATGGATGTTGCCGTCACCTACATGCCCGAAACACGGAATGCGCAGACGATAGCGAGCGCGCAACCTCTCCACCAGTTCGAACAGTTCCGGCACACGCGCCTTTGGGACCACCACGTCGTGATTGACCTTGAGCGGCGTAATCACTTTCAACGAGAGCGAAATCTCCCGGCGTACACGCCACAGTTCTTGTCGCTCGGCGTCACCTGCCGCCCGAAGACACTCGATCGATCCGGCCTCGCGGCAGGCGGCCTGCACGCGATCGGCTTCCGCGGCCACCTGTTCGGCCAGGCCATCCACCTCAAGCAAGAGGATGGCCGCGGTCCCTTCTGGCGCGAGCGAGCGGACGTTGAGATTCTTCGCTACGGCATCGAGACACTCGCCATCGATTAATTCGAGGACCGCGGGGATCACTCGTGCCCGAATCAGGCCGGTCACCGCATTGACCGCGTGGCGCACACTCGGAAACGACGCCCGCATGGTGAGCTGCGCCGGTGGCCTGGGTATCAGCCGCAGAATGACCGTCGTGATGATCGCCAGCGTGCCCTCGGACCCCACCAGCAGGTGTGTCAGGTCGTAACCGACCACGTTCTTCACCACTTTGCCGCCGGTCCGAATAATCTCGCCTGTCGGAAGCACGGCCTCAAGGCCAAGCACGTACTGCTTGGTCACCCCGTATTTGAATGCGCGCGGCCCTCCCGCGCACTCAGCTACATTGCCTCCGATGACTGATTGCCGCAGGCTCGCCGGGTCTGGCGGATAAAACAGGCCCACCGCCTCAACGGCGTCCTGCAAGTCTCCCGTCACCACGTGCGGTTCCACCACCGCCAGCAAGTTCCCTTCGTCGATGTCCAGAATGCGGTTGAGGCGCGCGAGGCTGATCACCACACCGCCCTGCGTGGGCACTGCGCCCCCCGTATACCCAGTCCCCGCGCCACGAGGCACCAGAGGCGTACGGGTTTCATGGCACAGACGCGCCACCGCTGACACCTCAGCCGTGTTTGCGGGCCACACCACGGCGTCCGCGGGATGCCCGCGCTTGAGCGCATCCACGCCGTAGGCTTCACGCGTCTCCTGATCGGCCCTCACGTGGTCGACGCCGACGATGGCACGGAGGCGATCGAGAAGGGCGTCGGTCACGAGTGTTTGCGCGCGAATCGAATCAGCCGGGTCACGCCTTCGCGCAGCCGTTCGAGTGACGTCGCGTACGAGAGACGCACGAACCCGGGCGCATCAAAGGCTTCGCCCGGCGTGGTCACTACGTGCTCCTCAGCCAGCAGCGCATCGCTGAACTCGAGCGAGGTACGAAGGCCGGCGGGTGACAGGACATCTCCGACGTCTGGAAAGACATAAAACGCGCCCTGCGGCACCGCGCAGCGGAATCGCGGCTCCTCGGCGAGCCACTCCAGCACCTGATCGCGGCGTTGCTGATATACGGTCAGCATGTCGGTCACGCACTGTTGCGGTCCGTTGAGCGCCGCCACCGCGGCGTACTGGGAAATGGAGCTCGCGTTGGAGGTGGTGTGGCTCTGTAACGCGTTCGCACCGGACGCAAACGCCTTTGGCCCCACCGCCCATCCCAACCGCCAGCCTGTCATGGCGAAGGCTTTTGACGACGACCCTGCGAGCACAAGCCGGTCGCGCAGCGCCTCACCGAAGATGGCGGGCAGGTTGTGCGGTACACCTCCGTAAATGAGGCGCTCGTAACACAGGTCGAGGACCACCCACAGCCCACGCCGTGCTGCTTCAGCTGCGATCACACGCGCGTCGGCTTCCGAGAGAAGTGCCCCAGTGGGATTGCCTGGACTGTTGATGACAATGCCGCGGGTGTTCGGCGTCAGCGCGCCGAGCAGCAACTCAGCTGTTGGCACGAATCCCTGCTCCGCTCGCGTCTGCACGATGACTGGTTTGGCCCCGGCCAGTTTGATCTGTTCGGCGATAGTCGGCCATCCGGGCGCGTGCGTGATCACGTCATCGCCGGGACCGAACAGCGCGATCGCCGCATGGGACAACGCCTGTTTGCCGCCGGCTGTGATCACGATCTCATCGGGGGCGTACTCCACGCCATAGTCAGCGTGGTAGCGCGCGACGACGGCCTGCCGCAGTTCCAAAGTGCCCATGTTCGCGGTGTATTTCGTGCGCTGGGCGTTGATGGCCGCGTGCCCGGCTTCGCAGATGTGCGCCGGCGTCGGAAAGTCTGGCTCGCCCGCTCCCAGGTCCACTACGTCCACGCCCTCACGTCGCAGTTTCTCGGCTGCAATCGTCCCCTTCATCGTGAGTGACATGGCGACGTGCTGCATTCGCGCGGCCAACTGTGCGGCGGTCGGGGTCGGGGTGGGGGTCATACTGCGCTCTTCCCGGCCCTGAGTCGGGCCACCAATCGCCGGGCGATGGAGTCGGGCAACAGGCCCTCAACCGATCCGCCAAGTCCCACCACTTCCTTCACCAGACGGGAACTGATGTGAGCCAGGCGATCGGCCCCGATTACGCACACTGTTTCGATCTCAGGCGCGAGGTGCGCATTCATCAGCGCCATGGGACGTTCATAGTCAAAATCTATACCGCTGCGCAGGCCTCGCACCACTGCGCACGCGCCCCGCCGCTTGGCGTAGTGGACGAGTAAGCCCTCGAAGGCATCCGCCGTGACTTGGCCTGGTTGGCCAATCCCCGCGCACGACTCGTTGATCATGGCGACGCGCTCATCCACCGTAAAGACCACGCGCTTTTCCGAATTGACGAGCACCGCCACGATCACACGGTCGAACAGGCGGGCCGTCCGCCGGATCACGTCGAGATGTCCGTTAGTCAACGGATCAAACGACCCAGGAAAAATGGCAATGCGGGATGACGGCATACTTCCCTATCTGTAGAACGACAACGCGCTATCGCCAGAAACGAGCACGCGCGTCCGAATCAACCCGGCCTCACTCGCCGGTGTCTCGAGAGACCGCCGATGCTCGATCACCACCGAGCCGTCCGGGGCCAGGTGCGTCGCCGCTACACGCAGCGTCGCCTCCAAGTCGTCATCATCATACGGGGGGTCCAGAAAGACAAGATCACAGTTGGCCCCGCCACTCGATCGCAGGAAGTCGCCGCGGATGACCTGACACTGCGCCTGGACGCCACAGTGCCCGATGTTGGCCTCGACGATGGGCCATGCGCGGCGATCTTTCTCGTAGAAGGTGACGTGCGTCGCACCGCGACTGACGGCCTCAAGGCCGACGGCGCCAGTGCCGGCAAATGCGTCCAGCACGCGCGTCCCCTGGACGCTGGGGCCGAGCACATTAAACAAGGTCTCCCTCAGACGGTCAGACGTCGGCCGCACATCGTCTGTCGCAGGACCTTGCAGGCGGCGTCCTTTGAGTGAACCGGCGACGATTCGCATGGCTACCCGACCGCCACAAGCCCGAAGCGCTGCGCCCAATTGACCGTGAGGTAATCGACCAGGGGCTGCGCCTCGTTCGGGTCATCAAGCCAGGCCACGGCTTCGCGCCGCGCTTCTTCCATCAGCACGTAATCACGGACAAGGTCACCCACGCGCAAGGTCGGCAGGCCCGACTGACGGGTGCCGAAGAAATCGCCAGGACCGCGAATTTCCAGATCGCGCTCTGCGATGACAAACCCATCGGTCGTTTCCACCAGCGCATCGATGCGCGCATGGCCCTGGTCGGTGAGCGGCGCCTGATAGACCAGCACGCACGTGGACGCATGCGCGCCGCGGCCGACGCGACCGCGCAACTGATGCAGTTGCGAGAGCCCAAACCGCTCGGCATGTTCGACGACCATCATCGTAGCGTTGGCGACGTCCACGCCCACTTCAACTACAGTTGTTGCAGCCAGCACGTGGACGTCGCCGCGGGCGAACGCTCCCATCACCTGGTCCTTTTCGTCAGACTTCATCTTGCCGTGCAGCAAGGCCACGCGGTACTCCGGGACCACGTCGTTCTGCAGCGTCTGCGCCATCTCGGTGGCCGCCCGCAAGTCCACTTTCTCGGACTCCTCCACCAGTGGGTAAATCACATAGGCCTGCCGACCCTGTTCGAGTTCGGTGCGCAGCATCCGATAGATATCGTCGCGCCGCGATTCCGGCTTGGCGATAGTGCAAATCGGTTGGCGGCCCGGCGGCAGGTCACGAATCACGGACGTATCTAGATCGCCAAACGCCGTAAGCGCAAGCGTCCGTGGAATGGGTGTAGCCGTCATCACAAGCACATCGGGGTGTTGTCCCTTGCCGCGCAAGGTGGCGCGCTGCACCACGCCGAATCGGTGCTGCTCGTCAATCACTACCAACCCGAGGTCGCGAAACTTAACCGCCCCTTCCACGAGCGCATGAGTGCCCACCACCATGTGGGTGATACCGCTCGCGATTTCGGCCAGCGCCGCGCGCTTCTTCGCAGCGCCCATACTGCCTGTGAGCGACGTGACGCGAAACCGCGAGGGCTCAAGCAACCGGCGAATGGTCATATAGTGCTGGTCCGCAAGAATTTCAGTGGGCGCCATGAACGCCACCTGGAATCCGTTTTCCATCGCCACAAGCGCTGCCAGCAAAGCGACGATGGTTTTGCCGGCTCCAACGTCACCCTGCAACAGCCGGTGCATGGGTGCGGCGCGTTGCATGTCTGTGACAATCTCGCGCAACGCCATCTTCTGTCCGTCAGTCAATTTGAACGGCAGAACTTTTCGTGCCGCCGCGCGAAGTCGATCGTCCACCACCACCGGCCGCGCCTTCAGATACTGGGCCTGCTGACGTTTGCGCAGCACCATGCCCGCCTGAAACAGGAAGAACTCCTCAAAGATGAGCCGCCGCTGCGCCTCGGTGCGAAAGGCGTTGAGTGCATCCACCGACACGCCGGCCGCTGGAAAGTGCGTCTGCAGAATCGCGTCGCGACGAGAGGGCAAGAACAACGCCTGGCGCACGCTGGAGGGCACCGGGTCACCCAGATCCTGCGGCAACCCGGCCATCAACTGGTGCATAAGCGATCGCTGCATGCGGGTGGTCATCGAGCCGACCTTCTCGTAGATCGGCACAATGCGCCCGGTGTGCACTTGGGCATCCTCGGGGTCGTCCGTGTCACCCCGCACGATTTCGTACTCGGGATTGCTGAACTGCAGCCCGCTGCCCCGATACTCAAGCGGACCAAACAGCACCACCTGCTGTTGCGGATGGAACACGTCTTTCAGAAACGGCTGATTCGGAAATACCGCCCGCACGGCGCCGCTCACGTCGCGGACCACCACTTCGAACAACCGGAATCCCGGGCGACGGGTGGGCCGGATGCCCGATGACAACACTTCGCCCACGACGGTGGCTGTCATGCCCGGACGCAACCCGGCAATGGGCATCAACCTCGCGCGGTCTTCATACCGGAGCGGGAACCTGAGGAGCAGATCTTCGACCGTGATGAGGCCGGCACGCTGGAGGTCGGCCGCACGTCGCGGGCCCACGCCTTTGACGAATTGCAGGGGTTGCGACAAGACGTCGGCAGGCATTCGCGGCACGAGCGGCGCGCGGCCCGCTACTGGATCACCGTGGCCATTCCACGGCGGAGTTCCACCTCGCGGATGCCCGCCGGCAATTCGAATAGAGTATCCAGCAGGATGCCCTTGGGCGCCTCCGGCGTTTTTGTGTAAAACGCCAGAAGCTCCTGGAGCACCGACTTGGGCACGGGCGCGCCGCCCACTCTGGCGGACTCGTAGGTGTAAATCCCCTGGCCGTTCGCGCCCCGGAAGACACCGACCAAATGGACTTCTAGGATGCCGGTCACGTACGCGAGTGGGTCAAGCCAGCCGCGTTTTTCGGAGAGGCGCACAGTGTCCAGGTTCACAAGCGCTTGGCTTTGCACGCGGCCGCCGTCGAGAAACTGGATGGTCGGCTGCGTGAGCCCGGTGGGCAGGTCCGGCTGCACGCGCATGTAGGCGTTCAGTTCCTCTTCAGTGAAGGTGGTCTTGAGCGTCCGCGCCTTTGCAGGAGCAGCGACCGCGCGTGTCATGATCGCCTGCATTTTTTTGTCGGCGCGTTCGGCCGCGGCCCGCGATGCGTCCTGAGCAAGCCCCGAGGCGACCCCCCGGACAACGCCCGAGGCAAACAACGGCGGCACCGCCAACGCGCAAAGCGCGACGAGCATCACCAATCGTGAAGGCATGCGCTAATTGTAGCGCGTCCCGCGCCTCCTTAGCCCGGTCCCTGCCGGCCGGCCCGCGCACGCGTGAGGAAGTCGATTTTCTGGCGCTCCATGTCTTCTTCGAAGACCCGGAAGCCTGCACGTTGCTGGACGGTCAGGGCCTCATCAATGGCCTGGCGCGCCGTCCTGACGGCTCTCTCAAACTGAAAATCAAGGTCGTCAATCGCGCGAATTTTCGGAAGCAAGGCTGCCTCGCCCGACTCCTCGCCCCGCCAGAGGCGCCGCAACTCGTTGAGCATGCGCACGCGCTGCTGGTTGTGCCGCCGCCGCAGGTCCTGCAGGGTATTCATGCGCATGAAGAACCGCTGGTATTGCTCGTCGTCGAGCTGAAGCAGCCGCTGCGCCTGCACCAGGGCATACGCATCAAACATGGATTGCATTTCCCTGAGCGTCATGTTGGGCCCTGGCGCCGGCAATCCCTGCCCCCGCCCACGCTGGCCCTGGGCGTTGGGCCGATTCACCTGCTCCTGCTGCTGTGGCGGCGGTTCCTGGGCGGCAGCCAGCCGCGCCGGCGTCAATGCGACGAAGCCCACGACGCCCACAAGAACAACTCTCTGAAGAAGTGCCACGACGACTACTCCTTTCCCCGGGCCAGTTCGGCCGACAACAGTTTCGCAAATACATCACGCTCGCCGGATGTCAGGGATGCAAACGCGCTGTCTACGGCAAGCGCTGCCGGGGTCAGCACCTGGCGTACATCGTCCGGTTCGAACGTGTCCATCATGCCCGATACAAACGCCCATTCAGCCGTCTCGAGCGCCATCGCATCATCGGCCACCGCACCCTGCGCGTCCTCGACCGGCGCGACTCGATCACCCGGATACAGCGCCACAGCAACGCCCGCCATAACGACAGTTGCGACGGCGGCCATCGCACCACGCACGGACACAACCATGGCCCACCATGGGTCGGAGGTCGGGCGCACCATCTCGGCCTGCACTAACGTCTGCACTCTAGCCTGGAAGTGGTCCCAGAACAGCGGCGACGGCTCGGGCACATCTGCCACCTCGCCCACCGCCATCATCATGGCGCGTAGTTCGTCCACGTGGGTCTGGCAGGATGCGCACGAGTCCAGATGGGAGTGCCGTTGCTGCGGCAACACACCGTCGAGCGCATTCACTGATTCCTGAGGCGACAGATGAGTAGTCATGATTGGAGTAGCCGTTTCACATTTCTCAGTGCGTGGAAGAAATTTACCTTGGTGGCGCCCACAGTGCCACCGAGGACTCCCGCAATCTCTTTATGCGACAGCTCCTGATATACCCGCAAGAGCAGCGTCGCGCGTTGTCTGGGCGGTAACTGTGCGATTGCGCGCTTCACCTCGGTCGCTTTTTCGCTCTGCGCCAGCGCGCGGAAGGGATCGTCTGACCGTGGGTCTACGTGCCGCGCTTCGACGAGCGGTTCCATGTCCGGGCGCCTGGCCGCAATCCGATTCAGGCAGCAGTTCACGCCCACCCGGTAGAGCCAGGTAGTGAGCGCCGAGTCGCCCTTGAAGTGTTTCAGGCCCTTGAACGCACGGACGAACACGTCTTGCGCCAGGTCGGAGGCATCCTCGTGGTTCCGCACGAAGCGGTAGCAGACCTGATAGACAGCTCGCTGATGGCGGGTCACGATGATCTGGAACGCGTCCTGACTGCCGGCCAGAAACGCGGCCACAAGCACCCGGTCTTCGGCGGCGGCCAGGTCCAGCGCGGTGGCAGGCGGCGCCACGGCTTGCGTCACCGGTTCGGCCTCCCCGCCCGCCGTCCAGGTCGGCATCTGTTTAGCAGCCACCGTTACATGAGCTCCCATGCCCGTTAGACCGGCGTACACCCGTTTCGGTTACCAGAGACATGACTTCTGCCTGGGTGGGCAGGCCAGTCTGGGCTCCGACGGCCCGGCAACTGCGGGCTGCGGTGGCGTTGGCGAAGGTCAGCAGGTCCCCGAGCGTCGCCCCGGCTGGGGCGGCGATCCAGGCTGCGATAAAGCCGCCGCGAAACGCGTCCCCGGCCCCGGTCGAATCGGCGACCGGCACGACAAAACCCGGTGATTCGACCAGTTCCCCTGCGGCCCATGCCACCGCCCCCTGGGCGCCCAGGGTCGCCACCACCGCAGTCGTGCGAAATCGTTTGTGAATCGACTGCATGGCCGCGGTCACGCTCGACTCGCCGGTGTACTTCAGCGCGAAGCCAGCGGGAATCGCCAGAACATCCACCAGGCTCAGCAGGCGCTCGAGGCCTGGCGCTGCGGTATCGACATCGGCCAGCACGGGGACGCCCGCCGACCTCGCGTGCCTGACCATCAGCACCGCCCCGTCAATGTCGGTGGCATCCACCATGAGCACACGCGCTTGAGCGATGCTTTCTGGAGCCGGGCGGGATGACGGCCAATCGAGCGCCTTGTGCCGGCTCCACAACACCGTGCGGGTATAAGCCGCGCCATCGACCAAAACGAGCGCTGACCGATTGGGAGCCGCAGCCCGCACGCAGCCGCTCGTGTCGATTCCCTCGTTACCAAGCGCGCGTTCAATTCGACGTCCGTTTTCGTCGTTCCCGAACACGCCCAGGTAACGCGTGATGCACCCCAGCCGGGCACACGCCACCATAGCCGAGGCGATCTGGCCTCCTGGCAATGTTGAAGAGTCGATGAGTTCGACTTTGTCATCGGGCGCGGGCCACTGCGGCAGAGTCGCCAGCACATCGACCGAGTTTTCTCCGAATCCCACGACCTCAATCGGCCCTGGTCCGAGTGGTGGCAGGGCGAGAATTCGTTGACTTTCGCCTTTCTTTTGCATACAGTCGACCCTGTGCAGCCTCTCACCAAACGCCAACGCGAGATTCTCGACTATCTTCAGGAATTCATCCAGCAGCACGGTTATGCACCGAGCCTGGAGGAAGTGGGCCGCAGGTTCGGCCTCTCTTCGCTTGCGACCGTGCACAAGCATCTCACCAACCTCGAGGAAAAGGGGTGTATTCGGCGCCTCTGGAACCGCAGTCGGTCAGTGGAACTGCTGACCGCCCGCACGGGCCAGCGCGCCGTGGAGTTGCCCATGCTCGGTTACGTAGCCGCGGGGCTGCCCATCGAAGCCGTCACAGGCAACGAGACGATTGCCGTGCCCGAAGACCTCGTGGGACGACGGGATACGTATGTGCTCAAGGTCAAGGGCGACTCGATGATCGATGAGCAGATTCGCGACGGCGACTACGTCATCGTCGAGGACCGCAAGACCGCCGAAAACGGCGAGATGGTCATCGCCCTGCTTGGTGGCGCCGACGTGACCCTGAAGAAGTTCTACCGCGAGAACGGCCGGGTGCGCCTGCAGCCAGCCAACCCCGCCATGCAGCCGATGATTGTGGATGCGGCGCTGGTCCAATTGCAGGGTGTGGTCGTCGGAGTCATGAGAAAGTACTGACATGACATTGCCCACCAAACTGCTCAGCTTCACCATCGTGCCGGACGATCAGGGCGAACAGCCCCGGACCTACGCGAACTTCTGCGCCGTGGGCCACACGCCGTTCGACATGACGCTGACCTTCTGCGACGTCCGCCCGCTCTCAGAAAGCGACATCCGATCGGCTGAGCAGACTCAAACCGTCAAGGCGCCGGTCGTCTCACGCATTGCCCTGCCCTTCGGCGTCATCCCCGGCCTGATCAACGCCCTGCAGGAACAGATGAAGGCCATGCAGGATGCCCAGGCGCAGGGATGGCCGTCAGGTCCGCTTCACTGATGAAAGACGCGGTTGCAGTTTTCGACAGGCTTGACGTTCAGCACCCCAATGCCTGGACGGAACTGCATTTCACCAATCCCTATGAGCTGCTGGCTGCCACGATCCTCGCCGCGCAGTGCACCGACGCCCGGGTGAATCAGGTCACGCCTGCCCTGTTCAAGAAATACCCGGCGCCGGCGCAACTGGCGAGGGCAGACGTGGCCCAACTCGAGACGATGATTCACCCCACAGGGTTCTTTCGCGTGAAAGCGAAAAGCCTCATCGGCATGGCTAACGCCGTGGTGGACGAACATGGCGGCGAGGTCCCCTCGGACATGGATGCGCTCGTTGCGCTGTCTGGCGTGGGACGCAAGACCGCCAACGTCGTCCGCGGGCATGCATTCAACCTTCCCGGATTTCCTGTCGACCGGCACGTACTCCGCGTCGCAACCCGCATTGGACTGGTCTCTGCCAAGGCCGGCGAGGACGCGGTCAAAGCCGAAACACGGCTGATGGCCCTGCTGCCGCCAGACCGATGGACCCGCGCATCAGACACGCTCATCCTCCACGGCCGCCGCATCTGCAAGCCGAAGCCGCTGTGCGATCGCTGCTCTATCTGGACGTCTTGCGCGTACTATCGAAGGCAATGACCTCCGATGACTTCCCTCCCGCCCAGTTCCAGCGTCTCGTAGACGAAGCGATCGCCTCGCTGCCCCGGCGCTTCCGCGATGCGATGGTCAACATGGCGATCGTCGTGGAAGACGAACCCACAGTCGACCAACTCCGCGCAGTGGACGTGGAACCGCCCGACACTATTTATGGGCTGTACGAAGGCACTCCGCTCACCGAGCGCCAGTGGGCCCACGGCAACGTGCTGCCCGACAAGATCTCGATCTTCCGCCTGCCGATCCTCGAAGACAGCGCCGACGAAGACGACATTGTCGTCGGCATCGGAGAGACCCTGATTCACGAGGTCGGCCACTACTTTGGGCTCTCCGAAGATGAAATCATGGAGATCGAAGAAAAGTACTGGCGCGGCGAAGACGACGCCGCCTGAGCCACGCTGTGTCAGTGAACACCCGCCAGGTCATTCGTCCCCGCACCGGCCATCGTCCCCGTAAACGTTTTGGCCAGCACTTTCTGGCGGATGCGTGGGCCGCGAAAGTAGTCAAGACCATCGACGTCCAGCCACAGGATGTGCTCCTCGAAATTGGGCCCGGTGCTGGCGCGATCACCATTCCCCTGGCTGCCACGGGAGCGCCAATCCTCGCCGTGGAAATTGACCGCGACCTGGCCGGCGATCTCGCCAGACGGGTGCCTCCGAATGTCAGCCTGATCACCGCAGACTTCCTGCGCTATGACGTTGTGTCGTACCTCACCGCACTTCAGCCCAGCCGCCCACCCTCCACCAGCGATGATCCTGCAGCGCCTCGCCGCTTTCGAGTGGTCGGCAATTTGCCGTACAATATCTCGTCGCCGGTGCTGTTCCGGCTGATCGAACTGTCCCGGGCACACGCCCTCTTCACGGACGCCACACTCATGGTGCAGCGCGAAGTAGCGGACCGGTTGGTCGCCAAGCCCAGCACGAAGGCCTACGGCGTGCTCAGCGTCTTCGCGCAAATTTACGCAGACATTGAGCGCACACTCGACCTGCCGCCCACAGCGTTCTCACCGCCGCCGAAGGTCCGCTCCAGCGTCGTACGGCTCACCTTTCGGCGCAGCAAGGTGCGCATCGGGGACGAACTCGTGTTCCAGCAGGTGGTCAAGACGGCGTTCATGCAACGCCGAAAGATGCTGTCGAATGCCCTCAAGCACTTCGACCCGACCGCACCGGCCGTGCTGGCACTCGCCGGCATTGACGGCACGCGCCGGCCCGAGACGTTGACGCTGGCGGAGTTCGCCAAGCTGACCGAGCTGTTTGTCTCAGTCCGCACCTCGCTCTGATCAGACACTCGCTCTGATCAGGCTCTGACCAGGCCTTGTACGACCAGATCCCCTGTGTTATAGTTCGCGTGTCTTCCTGCCTGTTTTCCGGGTCTTCCCAGCGACCCACAGGTCGGGCACATTGACTGACTGAACGACGCACCCGCGTCGTAGTCCTGCCCTTTGCAGGCGAGCTTCCGCTCGCCAGGGGGCTGGTGTCCGAGCGAGAGATTGAGGGTCGCTGTCGATGATGACGGCTCAGAGTACTGCGGTCGGCGCGCCTGCCGTCGAGGTCATCCCTATCGGGGGCCTCGGTGAGTTCGGCATGAACATGATGCTTGTCTCCTGCGGGGATACGGCCCTGCTGGTGGACGCCGGCGTCATGTTTCCAGAGCCTGAACTCTTCGGGGTCGATCTGGTGATCCCGGATGTTGCAACGCTCGACATGTACAAAGGCCGCATCGCGGCCCTCATTCTCACGCACGGTCACGAGGACCATATCGGCGCCGTGCCGTATGTGGTACCCCACTTCGACGGCCCAGTCTACGGGTCTCCGTTCACGCTCGCCATGGTCATGCCTAAGCTCGACGAACATGGCGTGGACTACGACGGCCGCCTGATTTCAGTCGCGCCACGACAGCGCATCGAGATCGGACCTTTCACAATCGAATTTCTGCGCGTCACCCACAGTATTCCCGACGCGATGGCGCTCGCCATCCACACTCCTCAGGGAGTTATTCTTCACACGGGCGACTTCAAGATCGATCACACGCCGCTTGATGGACAGCGCTTCGATCTTCACCGGCTCGCCGAGCTTGGCGCCCAGGGCGTGCTCGCCCTCTTTGGCGACAGTACCAACGCCGACACGCCGGGAGTCACGGGCTCCGATCGCGATGTCATCCCTGGGTTCGAGGAGATTTTCAGTAGCGCGCCCGGCAAGATCATCGTGGCATCCTTCTCCACGTCCATCTTCAGGATGCAGGTCCTGGTGGACATGGCCGATCAGTTTGAGCGCAAGGTGGCGTTTGTCGGCCGTGGGATGGTCCGCAACTCTGAGACGGCGCTGCGCCTGGGCGCCCTCCGCATGCCCGGCGGGCTTCAAATCACCGACAGCGACATCCGCGACTACGATCCGCAGGATATTCTCTGCCTCTGCACGGGGTCACAAGGCGAGCCCATGGCCGCTCTCCCCCGCATCGCCATCGACGACCACCGTCACGTCAAGATTGAAGACGATGACGTAGTGGTGTTTTCGGCCAGGGCCATTCCGGGCAACGAAAAGGCCATCGGCCGGGTGATCAACCATCTGGCGAAACGGGGCGCCGAAATCATTACCGACGGCATGAAACACGTGCACGTTTCGGGCCACGGGTCCGCCGAAGAGCTGAAACTGGTCCTTTCCCTAGTACAGCCCCGGGTGTTCGTGCCGATACATGGGGAGTATCGGCAACTCGCCCAACACGCCCGGCTGGCCAGGGCGGTGTGCCCTGCGACATCGGTGCAGATGCTGGAGGACGGAGATGTCCTGCGATTTGATGCGACAGGGGCGAAAGTCGTGGGGCGGATTCAGACCGGCCGGGTTCTTGTGGACGGCACCCGGATGGGCGAAGTGGGTGATGAGGTGCTGCGCGACCGGCGCCACCTCGCCGGCGACGGATTGATCGTGGCAGTGGTGGCCATCAACAGCCAGACCGGGGAGCTCGAACGCACCCCCGAGGTCATTGCACGAGGCATGGCCACCGATCCCCGCCTGGACGACCTGCTGCGGGACGCTCCGGCGCTGCTCACGTCGGCGTTGGCGGAAGCGCCACGGGAAGAGCGCACCGACCCGGGGTTGGTGAAAGAACGCATTCGGCTCGAAGTGCAGCGGATGTTCCGCAGGCGAGCCGGCCGGCGCCCCATGGTGCTGCCGGTCGTGATGGAGATCTAAGGAGCGCAACCGGTGGCTGATACTGCAGGTTCTCGACGCGTAAGCGAAATCACAGGGGTAGTCCTCTTCGCGGTGATGATCATCTGGTTCATCGCCCTGATGAGTTACACACCCACCGACCCGACGTGGTTTTTCAACAACGGCACCGGCACGGACGCGGTCAACTTTGCTGGTCGCATCGGCGCGTTCGTCGCGGAACTCTCATTCCAGCTCCTTGGCTACGCGGCCTACCTGATTCCTGCCGCGCTGTGCATCGTGGGCTGGCGCGCGTTCTGGTGCCACACGATCGATGCGGCGTACACCAAGCTCGTCGGCGGCGGCCTCTTCTTTCTGTGCACCGCGGCGCTCCTGTCACTCGCGTTCGGCGTATTCGCGCCCAGCGCGCGTCCCTTCGCGGCCGGCGGTGTGGTCGGAGAGTTGCTGTCGTCAGCCATGGTGGCGTATCTCGCGCGAACCGGAGCCGTCGTGTTGCTCATGGCGCTCATGGCGCTCTCGGTGATTCTCGCCACGCAGTTTTCGTTTGGCCGGGCCTCTGAAGCGGCCGCCGGTGCCGTGCGCGTACACTCCACGGGACTCTGGGCCGGCTTCCAGGCTCGTCAAGCCGAACGTCGGCGCGTGAAAGAACGCCAGCAGATTGTGGACAAACACGTGAAGCAGGCCGGGCGCGACAAGGCACCCGAAATTGCCATCAAGGCAGCCGACGCAGCGGCGGTGCTCAAAGCCGCGCGCCAGACATCGCGCGTCGAGGCCGAAAGTGAACCCGACGTCCTCGTCGCACCGGGCCCCGGCGGCCGTCCAGCCGCGAAGCCTCCCGCGATCAAGCGGACCCAGCCCACCACACCCAGCCTGCCGCTTGAAAACCGCGAAGTGCGGCCGCTGCCCGAGCGGCGCAAGGGCGAATACGTGATGCCGCCGCTGACGCTGCTCGATAGCGCAAAGGCCTCGCAGAAAGTCGACGAGCGGGAACTGATGGATTTGGCGCGACAGCTCGAAGACAAGTGCCGCGAGTTTTCTGTTGAAGGCACAGTCGTGCAGATTCACCCCGGCCCAGTCGTCACCACGTTTGAATTCAAGCCAGACGCGGGCGTCAAATACAACCGCATCACCGGCCTTGCCGAAGACCTCTGCCTCGCCATGCGCGCCGAGTCGATTCTCATCGATCGCATCCCCGGCAAGTCTACCGTTGGCATACAGATTCCGAATGCCACGCGCGAACCGATCTCCCTGCGTGAGTTGCTCGAATCAGACGGCTACACCCGCTCCGCCTCGCGCCTGACGATGGCGATGGGGAAGACCATTCATGGTGAGCCGATGATGACCGACCTAGCGTCGATGCCGCATTTGCTGATTGCCGGCTCCACCGGCGCGGGCAAGTCGGTGAGCGTCAACGCGATGCTCACCAGCATCCTGTATCGCGCGACGCCAGACGAAGTGCGCCTCATCATGATCGACCCTAAGCGACTTGAGCTGGGCATGTATGAAGACATTCCCCACCTGATGACGCCGGTAGTGGTGGACCCCAAGCAGGCGGCCAACGCCTTGCGCTGGGCCGTCCGCGAAATGGAGGAGCGATACAAGACGCTCGCCAAGTCGGGTGTGCGCAACATCGAGCAATACAACCGAAACATCAAGGCCATGCTGGCCGAGTTGAAGGACTCACAGAAGGCACAGGCTGAACAGGAAGCGGGCGAACCGCTCAAGATTCTCCCCTTCATCGTCGTCATCATCGACGAATTGGCAGACCTGATGATGGTGGCCAGCAAGGAAGTGGAAGAATCGATCGCACGATTGGCGCAGATGGCGCGCGCCGTCGGCATCCACCTGATTCTCGCCACGCAGCGGCCATCGGTGGATGTCATCACGGGCCTCATCAAAGCCAACCTCCCGGCGCGTATCGCGTTCCGTGTGGCGTCGAAGATCGACTCACGCACCATCCTGGACGGCAACGGCGCCGAGCAACTGCTGGGCAAGGGCGACATGTTGTACCTCGCGCCCGCATCTTCTCGGTTTGTCCGCGTGCATGGCCCCTACATCTCCGAGCAGGAAACTGCGCGCGTATGCAGCTTCCTGCGCAAACAGGGTAAACCCGTGTACGACACCTCGATTACGGCCGAGGAAAAAGCGAGCCAGCACCTGGAGTTTGAAAAAGACGATCTGTACGATGAGGCGGCCCGCATCATCGTCTCAAGTAGACAGGCGTCGATTTCGTATTTGCAGCGACGGTTGCGTATCGGATTCAGCCGTGCCGCGCGCCTGGTGGACATGATGGAGATGGACGGCATGGTGTCGCCGGCCGTCAACGGCAAGCGTGAAGTCCTCGTAGAGTCCAACTACTTTGAGGAAGTGGACGCGCAGCTGAGAGAAGTATGACCACACTGCCTCGACGCCGCATCGTGCCAGCCCACGCGCCGCGCGTCATGGGATTGCTGCTGGCTGCGTGGGCGAGCCTTGGTGCGCCTCAGGCTGCCAGCGCCCAGACGGCGGGCGCGCTGTACGAGCGCGCACAGGCCCGTGAAGCCACCGCTCGCAAGTCGCCAACGGTCTCTGGCCTGCGCGCTGCCACGAGCACGTACGAGCAGGTGGTGCTGCGTTACCCGCGAAGCGGTTTCAGCGACGACGCGTTGTGGAACGGCGCGCTGACGGCCCGATTTACCTGGGAACGGTTTCGCCAGCCGGCGGACCAGGCCACAGCCACGCGACTCTTCAACACGCTTCGGCGCGAGTACCCCACCAGCAAGTGGAGCGCGCAGGTTCAGGCTCAATTGGGAGGGCTTTCACAACCGGCGCCATCGTCCGCAGGCCGAGCTACCATGCCTGGTGTGGCAACGCCACCTCCGGTGATCACGCCGCCTCCCTCACCACTCGCGACACTTCGAAGTGTAACGCGCACGCCTCTGCCGAGCGGTTCTCGACTGACGTTTGAATTCGACCGGGAGGTCCTGGTGGCGCCCGAGCGCATCGCCGACTCGGAGCGCTTGTTCTTCGACCTGCGAGACACCCAATTTGACGCTGGTATTGCGACACAGCTCGAAGCGTTGGCCGGCTCGGTTCTAACTTCGGCCCGCGTGGGACGCCAGGACGCCCGCACTGTTCGCGTCGTCATGGCACTGGCCGGCGCGCCGCGCCACAGCGTGTTCTGGGTCTACCACCCCTACCGCATCGTCATCGATTTGGAGGGAGAAGCCGGCACGCCGGTGACCAGGACTGCACCCGTAGCGCCTACACCGCCGCCACCGACCCCGGTGAAACCCGCGCCTGTCTCGGTGCCCATTCTGCCGCCCTCACCACCGTCAGCCACGTCGGGCGGCGACTATTCGCTGGCGCGCCAGCTCGGGCTTGGCATTTCCCGGATTGTCATCGACCCGGGCCATGGTGGGCACGACCCGGGGGCACAGGCCAACGGGCTCGTGGAATCAGCCCTGGTGCTCGACATCGCGCTGCGAGTGGAGAAATTGTTACAGAAGCAGCCGGGCATCGATGTGGTCCTGACCCGGCGCACGAATCACTTCATTCCACTTGAGGAACGGACAGCCATTGCCAATCGCGAGGGCGCGGACCTGTTTCTCTCGATACACGCGAACGCCGCCCGGCGCGTCGCGGCGAAGGGTGTGGAAACCTACTTCCTCAACTTCGCGACCAATGCCGACGCCGAAGAGGTGGCCGCGCGCGAGAACGCCGGCAGCAGCACGTCGATGGGCCGGCTGCCCCAATTGGTGCAGCAGATCACACTCCACAACAAGATGAAGGAGTCGCGAGAATTCGCGCAAATCGTTCAGACCAACATGGTCCGGGCGATGCGCGCCCAGAACAAGACCGTCGTGGATTTGGGCGTCAAGCAGGCGCCGTTTGTAGTGCTGATTGGCGCGCAGATGCCCAGCGTGCTGGCGGAAATTTCCTTCCTCACGAACAAGCCGGAGGCGTCGTTGCTCAAGAGCGAGGCGTACAAGCAGCGTATCGCGCAAGCCCTGGCCGACGCGGTCATAAAATATCAGGCGTCGCTGAAGAAGGTCACCACCACGGCGGCCGCGACCGGCCGTTGATCTAAACTGGAGAGGTGTTCCTTCCCCAGGAAGCCAAACCGTTCATTGTTGAAATTATCCGTCCTTCGACCGAGGAACTGACGGTGGTGGACGTCCTGGTCGGTGCGTTAAGTCTGGCAGGGGCATTCGCCGTCGCAGCCGTGCCGCTGGGGATTGCCGCAGGCTACATCTTGATTCAGTGGAACCGCCGGCGGCGGCCGGAATCACACCACATGCCCCACATCAGCCCATCGCTCCAGAGCCCCCAGCAGAGTCACGACCCTACTCCACCGGGGTCAGGCCCAACTCGATAAACGTGCGGACGGCCGCGCCCGTGGCCCCTGTGGGCTGATAGGGACGCCGCTCGTCCAGCCACGCGGTGCCGGCAATGTCGAGGTGCGCCCACGGCACATCTTTGACGAACTCGCGCAGAAACATCGCGGCCGTGTTTGCACCGGCCCATCGTCCGGCCGAATTCGCGATGTCAGCAATGTCGCTGCGAAGCATGTCGCGGTAGTCATCGTGCAGTGGCATCGGCCACAGGCGATCGCCGGCGCGTTGACCGGCGCTCCTGACGTGATCGGTCCATACCTCGGGCGTTCCGAACAGGCCAGACGCGACCCGGCCCAGCGCCACCACGCAGGCCCCGGTCAATGTCGCGGCATCCACGAGGTGAGTGGCCCCCAGTTGCTGGGCGTACCACAACGCGTCACCGAGGATCAGTCGGCCTTCAGCATCTGTGTTGATAATCTCTACGGTCGTGCCGCTTGCCGCCACCAGCACGTCTCCGGGCCGAATGGCGCGTCCACCCACCGCATTTTCAGCCATCGGGATTACGGCCACGACACGCCGCGGTGCCTTCAGCACCGCCAACGCACACATGGCGGCTGCCACCGCCGCACCACCTGACATATCGAGCTTCATCCGGTCCATGCCGTCGGCGGGTTTTATCGAGACGCCTCCGGTGTCAAACGTAATGCCCTTGCCGACAAACCCGAGTACGGGTGTCTCGGGCGCGCCAGGCGGGTCGTGACGAATGACGACCAACCGCGGTGGTTCGGCGCTCCCCTGCGCCACGCCCAGCAGCAGGCCCATTTTGAGTTCACGGATGCGATGCTCATCGAGCACTTCCACTGACAGACCAACGCCACTTGACATCTCGGCCACGCGCTTCGCAAACTCGATCGGCGTCAGCACATTGGCCGGCTCATTCCCCAATGCGCGCGCAAGGTTCGCCGCGTGTCCGATGGTGCGGCCCTTAAACACGGCGTCCGATAGCGCAACCGGGTCCGCCCCGGGCGCCAGGATCACCACACGTTCCGGAAACGCTCCGGCCGATCGATCCGCCGTCTTTCTCGTGCCGCCATCGAACTCAGCGGCAGAAAACCCGTCGGCGCTGAACTGTGCCGCCGGACGCACATCGAGTCCCGCCCGCACCACCAGGCCCGCGCTTTGCACCGAGCGCAATCGCGCAGTGTAACTGCACACCGCCGCCACCCGGCGCAATCGTTCCGGATCCGCGTCACTGCGCCGACCGGCGCCGACCAGGACCACACGGGTGGCGCGATACGACGCGCCCGCCGCCACGCGGGTCATGAAGCACTCGAACGCCCCCCCGCGGAACTCACCGCCAGCGCGGGCCCGGCCGATGTCGCCCAGCGTCGCCTCGTTCAGGCCTGGCAAGTCATCAAGACTGTCTTCGCCGTCGAACACAGGGACAAACAACATGTCGACGTCCACCGCATCCGGCGTGGTCACTGCACCGACAAACTCTGGCGTTCCGTTCACGTGCCTCCCCGTGCCTCTCTGCTATCCGTACAACTGAAAACTGCTCTAGACTGGTTTCATACTGTGAGAGGAAGAGGACGTATGATATCCCGCCGGACGGGCGCCCTAGCGCTGCTTTGCACCACGATCCTCCTGATTCAGCCCGGCCTGTGGGCGGACCAGGACAAGGGCCGCCCCAAGGCGGCCCTCCGGGTAAACCCTGCCCTTGTGTTCCCGCCGGCCCGCATTGTGGCCACGGCTGAATTGACTGGGGGGGCCAACGACTATCAGGACTACTACTGTCCGAAAATCGAGTGGATCTGGGGCGACGGCACGCAGTCCGAGTCGGGTGAAGACTGCGATCCCTACGAGGTCGGCAAGAGCGAAATCCGCCGGCGCTATACGGCCGACCATAATTTCTCCAGCGACCCCATGTCAGGCGGTGCCGGCAGCTACGAGGTCATCTTCCGAATGAAACAGGGCACAAAGATCGTCCTCAGCCTGCGGCAGACGATTAAAGTCCAAGGTACTTAGGAACTGGGGAACTGGGGAACTTAGGAACTGAGTTCCGGCAGGTTTCTAAACAGTTCCAGCGCTTCGGGGTTGGCGAGGGCCTCGCAGTTCGTGACCTCACGGCCGTGAATGACGTGTCTGACGGCAAGTTCCACCAGTTTTCCGCTTTTAGTACGCGGAAGGTCCGTGACCTGCACGATCTTTGCGGGCACGTGGCGCGGCGATGTGTTCGCGCGAATCTGCAAGGCGATCCGCTTCTGCAGCGCCTCATCAAGCACCGCCCCTTCCCGCAGGCGCACGAAGAAGACAATGCGCTCGTCGCCGTCCCACTGCTGGCCCACCGCCAGGCTTTCGACCACCTCAGACATCCCTTCCACCTGCCGGTAAATCTCTGCCGTGCCGATACGCACGCCGCCGGGGTTTAATGTGGCGTCTGACCGGCCGTGGATGATGAATCCGTCGTGAACCGTACGCTCGGCCCAGTCGCCATGACACCACACTCCAGGGAAGCGTTCGAAATAGGCGGCGTGATACTTCGCCCCGTCGGCGTCATCCCAGAAGCCAACTGGCATCGACGGAAAGCTCGCCACGCACACGAGTTCACCCGGCTCACTCCGCACCGACTGCCCGACTGCACTCCAGACATCGACCGCCATGCCAAGTGCCGCGACCTGAATCTCTCCGCGCCACACCGGCGCGTTGGGCTCCCCACCCACGAAGCAGCTGACAATGTCCGTGCCGCCGGAGATCGAGGCCAGGTGCACATCGCGCTTGATCGCCGAGTAGACGAAATCGAAGCTCTCGGCCGCCAGCGGCGATCCGGTTGATGTGATCGTCCGCACCGTCGCGAGTGCGTGCGTCTCGACCGGACGCAGCCCGCTCTTGCGAACGGCATCGATGAACTTCGCCGACGTCCCGAACAGCGTCATGCCTGTGACATCGGCCAGATCGAACAACCGTCGGCTGTCTGGAAAGAAAGGCGATCCGTCGTACAGCACGAGCGTGGCATCCGAGGCGAGCGCCGTGATCAGCCAGTTCCACATCATCCAACCGCAGGTCGTAAAATAGAAGACGCGGTCGCCCGGCTTGATGTCCGTCTGCAGCTGATGTTCCTTCAAGTGCTGGAGCAACGTGCCGCCGTGCCCATGCACGATGCACTTGGGCACGCCGGTGGTTCCAGATGAATACAACACATACAGAGGGTGGTTAAATGGCACCTGCTCGAACTCAATGTCGGACGCCTGAAAGGGCGCAAGAAACGCGTCCCACTCTTCGAGAATGTGCACCACGGTGGTCACGCTCGGCAGCTTGGAGACGATCTCATGTAGGCGCGCTCGAATCTCGTGATGTTTGCCACCGTAGTGATACCCGGATACGGCAAACAGCACGCGTGGTTCGATCTGGCCGAATCGATCGATCACACCCTGCACGCCGAAGTCCGGTGAACACGATGACCAGACCGCGCCGATCGATGCCGCAGCGAGCGCCGCCACCACGGCCTCAGGTACATTCGCCACCACGGCCGCTACGCGGTCGCCCTTCGTCACACCGGCCTGCCTCAACGCCTGCGCACAGCGCGACACGTCGTCGTACAACTGACGAGTGGTGATGCGCCGCTCGGTGCCGGGTTCGGTCACCGCCACAAGAGCGAGGCGGTCATCACGCCGACGTAGCAGATTTTCGGCAAAGTTGAGGCGCGCGTCCGGAAAGAACCGCGCGCCTGGCATCCTGCCGGCGTCGGCGACAGCGGTCTCGCCCTTCTCGCCAACCACTCTGCAGTAATCCCAGACCGCCGACCAGAATGCACCGCGCTCGGTCACCGACCACGCATGCAACGAGCCGTAGTCGCGAAACTCGCGCCCTTCACGCGGTTCAAGCCACTTCACAAACGCCGTGACGTTCGACCCAGCGATCCGTTCTGCCGACGGGGTCCATGAAGGGCCCATCGTCACGTCCGTGCCTTGAGCGTGGCAGCACGGTCGAAGATGTCGCGGACCATCGGAGTGCCCATCAGCGCGGCTGCAGACTCCGGGAGTTTCGCCGCAAGGGCCGTGAGCGCATCCGCAATACAGTCGGCGTTGGTTTCGACAATCCCGTCCCAGTCATTGGTTGACCTGGGGCTTGACTCGGGCGAGAACACGCCTGTGGCGGCTTTCAGGGACACCGACACCACATGCGGCGCGTGGCTCACATGGGCCATCACACGATCGTGCGTTACCGCATCGGTCCATTCGGCCCGGGCACCGAGCCCAACAACGAACGTGGCGAGCATGGCTTCGCGGGCCTCGTCAGCGCGACCTGACGTCACGAGCAACCAGGGACGACCGTCAAACACGTCGGCACGCGCAGCGCCTAGACCCGAGCCGCCGGCCGCGACCACGGGGTGGCCGCCGACAAACGCAAGGCGCGCTGCCGCAGCCGCGTCCATTACGGCGCGCTTGGTGCTGGCGACGTCCATGACCAGCGCGCCACGAGAGGCGCGGGACACCTGCCCCATCACTCCGGAGACGGCCGGGATGGGGGTCGCAATGATGATGAGGTCGCACGTAGAAAGTTCCGCCGGAGTCGAGACCAGTGCGGCCACCAGCCCCTGCGTGACCGCCTCGTGGGTAATCGGCGCGGGGTCACACGCGGTGATTCTCACCGATGGCCATCGCCGCTTTGCCGCCAGCGCTATCGAACCGCCAATCGCGCCAAGGCCGATGACGCCAACCCGCTCGAAGGGAGAACGTTCCACGCGGTGCTAACGCCCCCAGCCCCTGCGTGCCACGGGTTCCACGCAGATGCTACGGCCGATCGCTGGAGCGATGATTCGCAGCTCGCCCATCAGTTGCTCGAACTGTTTGGGAAACAGTGACTGTGCGCCGTCGGAGACGGCGTGATCGGGATCGCAATGGACCTCCACGAGGAGCCCATCAGCGCCGGCCGCCACGGACGCGCGCGCCATCGCCGCCACTTTGTCGCGCCGGCCTGTGCCGTGGCTCGGGTCTGAAATCACCGGCAGGTGGCTCAACTGCTGCACCACGGGAATCGCGGAGATATCCAGCGTATTTCGCGTGTAACTTTCGAACGTACGAATGCCCCGCTCGCACAGCATCACGTTCATATTGCCGCCCGAGAGGATGTACTCGGCCGACATCAGCCACTCTTCGATCGTGGCCGACATGCCGCGCTTGAGCAGCACCGGTGTGCGCACGCGGCCCAACTCGCGCAGCAGGGAGTAGTTCTGCATGTTGCGCGCGCCGACCTGCAGGATGTGCGCGAACTGCTCGACCACAGGGATTTGGGCAATCTCCATCACTTCAGTGATGAGCTTGAGGTCGTGACGATCGGCGGCTTCGCTTAGCATGCGCAGCCCCGTTTCACCAAGGCCCTGGAAACTGTACGGTGAACTCCGAGGCTTGAACGCGCCGCCGCGGAACACTTTGGCGCCCGCGCGCTTGACAGCCACGGCCGTCGCTTCGACCTGTTCCGGGGATTCAGCCGAACAGGGGCCCGCCATCACCACGACTTCGTCGCCGCCGATGCGGACATCACCGATCGTGATCACCGTGTTCTCGCGTTGGAACGACCGACTGGCCAGCTTGTAGGGCTCGCTGATGCGTAACACTTCATGCACACCGTCGCGCACGCCGATGAGCGCCGGATCCCCATGTCCCGCGCCCACAGCGCCGATCACGGTGCGATTGGCACCGGCCGCGCGATGGACGTCAAAGCCCATTTCATGTAACTGCGCCACGACGGCGTCCACCTGCGCTTGGGTGGCCCCTTCCTTCATGACGACAACCATGTCCTGCACCTCTGCGTTCGCCACCACAACCTTCATGGCATTCTACCCTTGAGCCAGCCCACGAACCGTTCGGCGTCGGTGGCCTCCTGTCCGGGGCTCGAGTCAGCAATGACCTGCACCAGTGCGCTGCCAACCACGGCGGCATCGGCGTACTGATACGCCTCGCGCACGTGCTCCGGCCTCCCGATTCCAAATCCCAGCGCCACCGGCAGGCCCGTGATCGCTCGAATCGCGTCCACGACCGGCCGCGCCGTGTGCGAGACCGCGTCGCGGGTGCCGGTGACTCCCAGCCTTGAGATGGCATACAGGAAGCCGCGCCCGAGCTCTGCCGCCCGGCGCAACCGCGGCTCGGCAGTCGTCGGACTGATGAGGAAAATTTGGTCGAGCCCGGCGCGATCGAGCGCGGCGTGCATCTCATCGGATTCCTCGATCGGCAGGTCCAGCATCAACGCACCGTCCACGCCGGCGTCGGCGGCTGCGGCCACAAACGCGCCGGTGCCCATCCGCAGCACCGGATTGACGTAGGTGAACAGGACGATGGGCGTGTCGATATCGGCCCTGACGCGCCGCACCAGTTCGAGGGCCGACGTGAGCGACCCGCCCGCGGCGAGTGCGCGCTCTGACGCCCGCTGAATCACCGGCCCGTCGGCGATGGGATCGGAGAACGGCACACCAATTTCGATGACGTCCGCGCCGCCGCGCGCGATCGCGCGCACGATCTCGCACGAGGTGTCGAAGTTCGGGTCGCCGGCCGTGATGTACGCCACAAGTCCCGGATCTCCGTTGTTCGCGAGTGGATCACGAAGGCGGGCAAAGGCTGCTGCAAGACGGCTCATACCGGCGTCCCGGTCACGGCCAGTCCAAGGCGCGCCCGTATGGAGTCCACATCCTTGTCTCCCCGGCCGGACACATTCACGAGCACAACATCACCAGCCTTGAACGTCTGCACGTGCCGCTGCACCCAGGCAATGGCATGTGAGGACTCCAGCGCCGGCAGGATGCCTTCGAGACGCGCAATCCACCCAAACCCGTCAAGCGCCGCGTCATCGTCTATCCAGTCGTAGCGCGTGCGCCCAATCGACGCGAGCCATGCGTGCTCGGGCCCCACTGAGGGGTAGTCGAGTCCGGCAGAAACCGAGTGTGTCGGCAGCACGTTGCCGTGTGTATCCTGTAGGAGCAGGCTGCGGGTGCCGTGCAGTACGCCGGGTGCCCCACCGGCAAATCGCGCCGCATGTTCGCCATCGGCAATCGCGCGTCCTCCGGCTTCCACCCCCAGCAACTGCACGCTCGGGTCACCAATGAACGCATCAAAGATACCCATGGCGTTGCTGCCACCGCCGACGCACGCCACCACCAGGTCTGGCAACCGCCCGGCGGCGTCGAGCATTTGTGCCCGCGCTTCGGCGCCAATCACGGACTGAAACTCCCGGACCATCAGTGGATACGGGTGCGGTCCCAGCACGGAGCCCAACACGTACGAGGTGGTGGCCACGTTGGCCACCCAATCGCGCATGGCTTCGTTGATCGCGTCCTTGAGCGTCTGGCTCCCCGCGTCCACCGACGTCACCGTGGCACCCAGCATCTGCATCCGGAACACGTTGAGCGCCTGTCGCGCCATATCCTGTGCGCCCATGTAGACGATACACTCCAGACCGAGGAGCGCGCAGGCGGTGGCCGTTGCCACACCGTGTTGGCCCGCGCCGGTCTCGGCGACCACACGCGTCTTGCCCATCCGCCTGGCCAACAAGGCCTGTCCGATGGCGTTATTGATCTTGTGCGCGCCCGTATGCGCCAGGTCTTCACGCTTCAGGAACAGGCGCACCCCGGTGCCGGCGGTCGCGTTTCGTGCCTCGTAAAGGGGCGTGGGCCTGCCGACGAAGGTCGCCAGCAGATGCTCGAGTTCCGCGACGAACTCCGGATCACGGCGCGCCTCGAAGTAGGCTGCGGTCAAGGCCTCAACCGGCGCGACCAGGGTCTCAGGAATGAAACGGCCGCCGAACTCGCCGAAGTACCCCCGGCTATCGGGATCGCGTTTACCGAACAATGGCGATGGATTCACGTGAAGGCTTGAAGGCATGAAGATTCTTTCAGTCGGCACTGGCAACCAATGCCCGGATAAGCGCCGCGTCTTTGATACCAGGCGAGGATTCCACACCTGACGACACATCGACGGCCCACGGCCCCACTTGGGCGATCGCCTGCCTGATGTTGTCGGGCCGAAGGCCACCTGCCAGAATGACGGGGCGGCGCGCGGCGAGGTCAGTAGCTCGCTCCCAGTCGGCGCGTTCGCCGGTGCCACCGCGACGCGCAGGATGGTAGGCGTCCACGAGGATGATCACCTCTTCCGGCAAAGCCCCAGCGCGGTCGACAGCCGCGCCGCTGTCAAGTGACACCGCCTTAATCACGTCAATGCCCAGCGATAGAAATTGGAGTGGGTCTTCATCACCGTGCAGCTGCACGGCGCTCAGACCGGCCACATCGCGCAACCGCGCGACCTCATCCACCGGCGTATTGACCACCACGGCTACGCGTCTGACGTTGGACGGAACGTCGGCTACCAGTTCCCGAAGGTGGGCCGGTGTGATCGCGCGCGGACTCCCCGGCCAGCACACGAAGCCCACCGCCCACGCGCCCGCTGCCACTGCAGCGGCCACATCATCTTTTCGCGTGAGGCCACAGATTTTCACGCGCGTACTACCGGCCATCAGGCGTCTCCTTCAGCCGCGGCGACGAGCGCGGCAAGGGCCAGGCCTGGGTCTGGCGCAGTCATGAAGTGCTCACCGATGAGGAAGGCGTCATACCCCGTGCCCCTGAGACGCCGGATGTCGTCAGCCGATCGCAGTCCACTTTCGGCCACCGTCACGATGCCATCAGGAATCCTGCGGCGCAGTTCGTCGAAGACTCGCACATCCACATCGAGTGTCTTGAGATTGCGACTGTTGACACCGACGAGAGTCGCGCCCGCCACCAACGCGGCTTCTAACTCCGGTATCGAATGGACTTCCACCAGTGCAGCCAGACCCTGCCGCGCCGACTCTGCCAAGAGCGCGTCTAGGCTGGCTCGATCGAGCGCAGCGGCGATGAGGAGGACGGCGTCGGCGCCGGTGGCACGCGCCTCAAGGATTTGAAACGGGGTCGAAATGAAGTCTTTGCGGAGCATGGGAATTTCCACGTGCTGCCGCACCTGCGCGAGGTGTAGGAGCGATCCGTCAAAGAAGGTGTTCTCGGTGATCACCGAGATTGCTGCGGCGCCGGCGGCGGCGTAACCCTGAGCAATCGACACCGGGTCATAAGGTTCTCGAAGGACGCCGCGTGAGGGCGACCGGCGCTTGCATTCGGCGATCACACAGACCCTCGGCGCCTGAAGGCGCGCACGAAACTGGGCGCCGCGCGGGTGGCGCGTGGCCGCAACGCCGTGAACGGCCTGGCCGCCGATGCGCTCCCGAATGTCGGCCGAGCGCTTTGCCGCGGCCGTGATCGCGCCAAGCACGCCAGTGGCACCCATGCTCACTGCGGGGGTCATCGGGCGTACGCTTCCCGCAAGGCGGCAAGTGTGCGAGCCGACTGCCCTGAGTTGAGCGCCTCTCCTGCCATGACAATACCTTCCTGTATTGACGAGGCGATGCCCGCAATCAGCAGTCCGGCCCCGGCATTCAGGCACACAATGTCGCGGCGCGGACCTGTCGCACCAGCGCACAGGTCCGCTATCATCGTGGCGTTTTCTGCCGCGGTTCCCCCGGCGAGCGACGCCTTGTCCGCCACAGGCAGCCCGACGTCAGCCGGGTGCAGGTAAAACGTATGCACCATGCCGCGACGATACTCCGAGACTTTCGTGAAGCCGGTGGTGGACAGTTCGTCCAATCCGTCGGCTCCGTGCACCACCCAAGCGCGCTCTGCGCCCAGGCGTCCGAGCGTTCGAGCCATCAGCTCCGTGTGCTCGGGACGCGAGACCCCTACCAACTGCCGCTGGGCGCCGGCTGGATTCGTCAGCGGCCCCAACAGGTTGAATGCCGTTCGCACGCCCAACTCCCGACGAGTGGGCCCGGCATGTTTCATTGACGGGTGCCAGGCTGGCGCGAAGAAGAATGCGAGGCCCACATTCACGAGCGTCTCAACTACACACTCGGGTGAGGCTTCAAGAGCAACACCGAGCGCTTCGAAGACGTCGGCGCTGCCGCAGCGGCTCGACACCGCGCGGTTTCCGTGTTTCGCCACGCGCACGCCGCACGACGCCAGGACCACGGCCGCAGCCGTCGAGACGTTGAATGTATGAGCGCCGTCTCCACCGGTACCGCAGGTGTCAAAGACGGCCCCCACTGGTGCCGGCAACGCAACCGCGCGGTCGCGCATGACGCGCGCGAACCCGACCATCTCCGCAGGCCGTTCGCCTTTGAGCGCCAGCGCCATCAAAAGGCCCGCGATGTGTGCCGGCTGGGCCTGCCCGCACATGATCACGTCCATCGCGCGCGCGGCTTCATCAGGCGTGAGGTCCTCATGCCGACGCAACTTTTCGAGCAGGTCGACAAACATTACCGATCCTCCAGAAAATTCCGAAGCAGCTGATGCCCGGCCGGCGTGAGCACCGACTCAGGGTGAAACTGCACACCATGCACCGGCCACGACGCGTGCCGCAGCCCCATCACGGTGTCCTCGTCCTCAACCCACGCCGACACCACAAACCCTGCAGGCACACCATCTCCTGGCACGACGAGCGAGTGATACCGGCCCGCTTCGAACGGCGATGCCACACCGGCAAACATACCGAGGCCGTCGTGTTGCACCATCGACGTCTTGCCGTGCATCGGCGTACCGGCGCGTTGCACTCCTCCGCCGAACGCGATTGAGAGCGCCTGGTGCCCCAGGCACACGCCCAGCACCGGCATTCGGCCCGCGAAGCGCCGCAACGCGTCCACCGAGATGCCCGCGGTCTCGGGCCGTCCTGGCCCTGGTGAAATAACGAGGTGCGTGGGTCTGCGCGCGGCGATCTCATCGACGGTAATCGCGTCATTGCGCACCACCTCCACCTCGGCGCCGAGCTCTCCCAGGCGGTGAGCAAGGTTCCAGGTGAATGAGTCGTAGTTGTCGAGCAGTAACACCATGTGGGCGACCTACAGTCCCGTATCGGCCATTTCCAGGGCCTGAATGAGCGCACGGGCCTTGTCGCGCGTCTCCTGGAATTCGGCGGCCGGATCCGAATCGGCGACGATGCCGGCACCGGCCTGGACATGCGCCACGCCATCACTCATCGCGATAGTGCGAATGGCGATGCAGAAATCGAGGTTACCGGCAAAATCCAGGTATCCCACAGCTCCACCGTACAATCCGCGCCGTGTTGGCTCGAGGCCGCCCAGAATCTGCATCGCGCGAATCTTGGGTGCGCCGGTCACCGTGCCGGCCGGGAACGTGGCCACCAACGCATCGAGCCGATCGCAGTCAGCATCCAGCTGGCCATCCACGCGCGACACCAGATGCATCACGTGGGAGTAACGCTCAAGCGCCATGTACTGCGGCACACGGACACTGCCAACCTGACAGACACGCCCGAGATCGTTGCGACCCAGGTCCACAAGCATCACATGCTCGGCACGCTCTTTCTCACTGCGTCGCAGTTCCTCGGCGAGCAACTGGTCTTCTTCCGGCGTCGCCCCGCGGCGCCGAGTACCCGCGATAGGGTGGGTCTCGACGTGTGTGCCTTCCACGCGCACCAACATCTCTGGTGAGGCCCCGATGATCGACTGACCGCCTATGCGGATGAAGAACATGTAGGGCGATGGATTGACATGCCGGAGCGCGCGATAGACATCAAACGGTGACGCACTCGTGCGCGCGTCAAAGCGCTGCGAAATGACCGCCTGGTACACGTCGCCGGCGGCGATGTGCTCCTGGATTGTTCGCACGGACGCCTCAAACGCAGCCTGGGTCAGGTTGGCGTCGAGCACGAGAGGGGCCCCGTCGCGGCGCGCGCCTCGCGAAAGGTTGCGATCGAGTTCGCGTTCGAGAAAATTGATTTTCGCGACGGCGAAGTCGTAGAGGGACCGCAGGTCTTCACCCGGGCGCACCCGCGCATTTGAGATCGCCAGGATGCGGTGTTTCACGTGGTCGAAGGCCAGCACCGTGTCGAACACCATGAACCCTGCCGCATCGCGGTCTGGGTCTTCCGCCTGTGCAGGCCGGGCCACGCTCGGCTCGAACCACTCCGCCGTGTCGTAGTCAAAGTAACCCACCGCGCCGCCCGTGAAACGCGGCAGGTCTGCCACTTTCGGCGACGAAAACTCCGCCATCAGTTCGCGCAGCGTGACGACAAGCGGCTCTTCGCGCGCGGTGGTGGCGCCCGCCTGTTCGATCGTGGTCTGCCCGGCTCGGCCCCGCACCACGAGAAACGGGTCTTTGCCGAGGAACGAATACCGCCCGACGTGCTCACCGCCCTCCACGCTTTCGAGCAGGAACGCGTAGTCCGAGTGCTCGGCAATCTTCAGGAAGGCCGAGACCGGCGTGAGCAGGTCGGCCATGATCTCGCGCCACACGGGCACAAAGGTGCCCCGCTGCGCCAACGCAACAAATGCTTCAAACGATGTCTGTCTCATCACTCACCTTGAATGGTTGTCCGCCGCAATCCACGCCCGGGCCGCGTCGACCATCAGTGCCACAGGCGGAGCCTGCCCCGTCCACCACGCGCACTGACGGGCTGCCTGACCGGCCAGCATTTCGAGTCCGCCGATCACCTGGGCGCCAGCCGCGCGCGATGCCTGCAGGAGCGCCGTGTCTTCCGGGTTGTAGACCAGGTCGTACACCATAGCGGCCCGCGCGGTCGCGCCCGCGAGCGGATTCGCAAACAGATCCGGCCACGTGCCCACGGGGGTGGCGTTGACGATCAAATCCCAGTCTCCTCCGGACGGCCACGGGACGGAGGCTGCGCCGATCGCGGACGCCAACGCCGCCGCTTCGCCAGCCCGGCGGGCGCAGATGGCCACCACGCTGCCGCGTCCGATCAGGGCGCGCCCTACGGCGCGCGCCGCCCCACCGGCGCCGATCACCAACACGCGCGCGCCGTTCAGCTCGATACTGCGACGATCACACCCATCAAGAAAGCCCTCGCCATCCACGTTGCGGCCCAACCAGTACCCTGCATGGGCTTTGAGTGTATTCACGGCTCCGAGTGCGCGAGACGCCTCGTCATCAAGTGTCACGTCCCACCCGCGCTTGAACGGCGCCGTCACGCTCAGACCTCGGATGCCAAGTGCGATTGCCACCGCAGCCGCGTCCTCGATGCTTGCAGCCTGCAACGGCACGTAGACCGCATCTCGTCCCAAGGTCTGAAACGCGGCGTTATGTATTGCCGGTGATGCAGAGTGTTCGAGGGGCCGGCCCGTCACCGCATAGATTTCAGTAGCGCTGGTCACCTGCCGCACTCGAAACTGCCGGACGAGATCCGAGACCGAGTACTGGCCCTGGGCCGCAGTCCCGCCATAAGTCCAGCACGAACCGAAATGCGCCGGCAACACGCGCGTGATGCGGCCGAACCCGCCCATGCCGATCACGACGGTTGCAGGGTCGCCGCCCGCAACGTCACGCAACGTCAGGCACTCGGCGGCCGACTGCGGAGTGCCCGCAATCTTGACGACGTCAGCGCCCTCCTGTCGCATCGCGGCGACGCGCGACGCGGCATCAGTCGGAACCGCCGTGAAGTCATGGTCCGACACCACCAGGTGGGTCGCCGTGCCACGCCGATCCGGCCGCCACTGCGCCCGCCGCTCCACATCTACGAACTCCGCACCGAGCGCCACTGCCTCGTTGAGGATCCGCTGCCTGGTCGACTCGTCCCCGTCAAACGCCCCACCCTCCCACACCGGCCGGCACGTGACGATGACTTTGTGCACCCGGTCGCGAAGGGCCCCGGCTACATCCAGGTCGACAACCCCGTCCAGACGCAGTTCGACCAGATCGGCCTCGGTGGCCGCATCGCGACCCTGGCGCAGCGCCCGCATGGTGCGGGCGGTCACGGTCTGGACGATCTGGATCTTCATCAACTCAGCCTCACAGGCAAAAAAAAACCCCCTCAGCACACTTGACTGAAGAGGCCTTCCGGAATCGCGTCGAGTCTTACAACTATCGGCGCGCGTCGCCCTCCACAGCTCCAGAGCCATGCCACCACCAATACGACCGGACGGTCGCGGGCGAGGAACTGAAGAAGGAAACTGATAGGTGCAACATGACTCGTGACGACGAGAGCGTACCAAACGACCGTCCAATGCGTCAACTTGACGCGTGTTATAACCAATCCTGACACCCGTGCATCAAGCCCCCTCACACCGCCTCATTCGCGCCCTTGTGGTCCCGGCCCTGGCAATACTTTCCCTGGCTGCCCCTGGTGCGCAGACCACGTTCATGCCAGTGTCCGAAATCCAGCCCGGCATGGTTGGTATCGGCCGGACGGTGTATGCGGGGACCCAACTCGACGAATTCCGCGCGCACATCATCGGTGTACTCAAGAACGTGGTGGCGCCGGGGCGGGATCTCATCCTGACCAAACTCGAAGGAGGTCCCCTGGCCGCCACGGGTGTGATGCAGGGTATGAGCGGCAGCCCGGTCTACGTGGACGGCCGGCTCATCGGCGCCGTCTCGTATTCCCTTGGGACCTTCCCACGTGAGCCTATCGCCGGCATCACGCCGATTGCCGAGATGCTGGCGGCGGTCGACGGGGGCGAAGCTCGCCCGGCGCTCGGCGAGTTCGATATGACCTGGCCCGCCACCCCCGAGCGAGTATTCGCGTCGCTCACCCGCGTCGCACAACGCGCGTCGGCTCCTCTTCGTTCATCCCTCCTCGCTTCCGACATCGTCGGCGCGCCGTCCGTCGCCGACTGGGCGCCGCGCCTGCGTCCCATCGGCGCGGCGATGGTGGCGTCGGGCCTGGCGCCTGGCGTGGAATCCCGGTTGCGGGATGCGCTCGCATCGGGCGGTTCGTCTCTCGCCAGCCTGGACCTGTCGCAGGCACCAAGACCGGACGCTTCCCCGCTCAGGCCTGGAGACCCGGTCGGCATGAGCATGCTGCGCGGCGACATGGAGATGGGCGCCACCGGAACCGTCACCCACATCGACGGCTCACGCGTGTATGCGTTCGGCCACTCCTTCCTGAACCTCGGCCCAACGTCGATGGCCATGACGCGCGCGCAAGTCCTCACGGTGCTGCCCAGCCTCGACTCGTCGATGAAGATTTCGGCTATGGGACCAGTCATTGGCCGCATGACTCAGGACAGGACGACCGCTGTCGGTGGCCTGCTCGGCCCAGGGCCGGACGAACTCGCCGTGACGCTGAACATCGAAGCGGGACGCGCTCCGGCGCGTCGGCTCAAGTTCAACGTGCTCCATGACCAGAGTCTCACTCCCCTCTTTGCGTACGTGGCCATCCTCAATTCCCTGACGACCTCTGTGCGCCAGGCCGGCGCCACCGCCGTGACTGCCCAGGGTTCAGTCACGTTCGGCGGACTCGGCACGTTGCAGATTGACGATGCCTTCTCGGGCGAACAGGCGATCGCGCAGGCTGGCGCAGCCGCGATGACCCCCATCGGCGCCATCGCCGGCAACACCTTCCGCCCCACTCTGCCCAGCGCACTAAACCTGACCGTGCGCGTGTCCGAGACCGAGACCTACTCCACGATTGAACGGATCTGGCTCGACACCACGCGACCGACACTTGGCGGCACACACACGCTGCACGTGATGCTGCGGCACTACCGCAGCGGCTCGGAAGTGGTGTCACTACCCGTGACGATGCCCGCGCAGGCGACTGGTCCGGTGACCCTCATAGTGGCGGACGGTGCCACACTGTCGGCGCTCGAGCAGAAGGACATCCGCCCCACACCACCTCGAACGCTCGAAGCTCTGTTCGCACGATTGCAGGAGGCCCCCACGGGCAACCGTCTCTATGTGCGTCTACTGACGGCATCGACCGGCACCGCGGTCGCCGGCGAAGCGCTACCTGCACTCCCTGCGTCGGTGCTCGCCGCTCTCGACACCGACACGTCCGTCGGCTCCACCGAACTCGCGCGAGCCGTCGTTGGCGCGTGGGACCGCCGGCTCCCGCGCGTCATTCGCGGCTCCCGCGAACTGACGCTGACCTTGCGCCCTTTACAGCCATCTTCACACCCATGACCACTCGATTCCGGACGTCAGCCCTGTCTCTCTTGGCCGCTGTTGTCCTGTTTGCCGGCGGACGCGCCCACATCGGAGCGGCCGGCCCGTCGTTCTGGACCGTTGCCTCACAGGCGGGGTTTCTCCAAGGCACTCCCACAGGCGTCTCCATTGACGATGCGGGCCGTCTAGTGGTTGCGCCTCTCGTGAGTGTGGTCGCCGATCTCACAGCGCCGCAGTCATGGAGTCTGGCGCGCACGGCCGATGGCACCTGGTTCGCCGGTACCGGTGGCACGGGCCGTGTGCTGCGGGGCCGGGGTGCGCAGGTGGACACCATTCTCAACGTAGAGCCGTCGGCGATCCATGCGCTGGCCGTGGTGAACGGACGGGTCTTCGCCGCCAGTTCCCCTGACGGCCGCGTGCATATCATCGAGCCCGATGGGTCGTCCCGAGTGTTTTTCGACCCGGCCGAGTCGTACATCTGGGCCCTGGCCGCAGACCAGCAGGGCCGGCTCTGGGTCGGCGCCGGACATCCGGCGGTGATCTATCGCGTGGATGCGGCTGGCACCTCGCAAGTGGTCTACCGGCCGTCCGCGCGTCACGTGGTGAGCCTGGCGATGGACACCACGGGGCGCATGTACGCCGGCACCGATACACCGGCACGGCTGTATCGATTCGGCGATGCCGACCGGCCGTTCGTCGTCTTTGAGCCGGGGCTGACGGAACTGCGCGCGATCGTGCCGTCCTCAAATGGCACGTTGTATGTCGCGGCTCTCTCCTCGGGCGGTGACGCCGCGCCCGACACCGGGATGACGGGCAGCGTGACGATCATCGTGGCAGGCACCAATACCGGCACGGCGTCCACCACTACTCCGGCGACACCCGACCGCCGTTCGACCATCTTTCGCGTGACGCCGGATGGCACATGGGACGCGTTGTGGGAAACCGCGGACGCGGTGTACGACCTCGCGGTGCGTGACACCAACTCGCTGCTTGTGGCCACCGGTCCAGCGGGCCGGCTGTACCAGGTGTCAACAGCCCCGGCTACGTGGGGTGCGGCCACGCTCGTCAACACCGTCGATGCCAAACAGATCACTCGGCTGGCCACTGACGGGACGCGGACGCTGGCCCTCACCGCCAATCCCGGCCGTGTGGTCGCCGTGGCCACGGCCCCCGCTCAGGTCTCGTCATACGCCTCACCTGTGCGGGATGCGAAGACCACCGCGCAATGGGGTTCCATCCGCTGGGAGGGCGTTGGCTCGGTCGCCCTCCAGACCCGTTCGGGCAACACGCACCTCCCGGACGATTCCTGGAGCCCGTGGGCGGCACCCACTCCTCAGGCGAGCGGCTTCGCGATCACCAACCCTTCTGCCCGCTTTCTGCAGTGGCGCGCGACGTTGACACCAGGCACGGTCGCGCCGGTCGTGACGTCAGTGACGGTGGCCTACCTCCCTCGCAATCTGCGTCCGGTCGTCAGCGAAATCACGGTGCATCCCCCTGGAGTGGTGTTTCAGCGACCGTTTTCAAGCGATGAAGGCGCTATCGCCGGCCTCGACGAATCCGTGGCTGTCGCGCGGCGCCCGCCCGGTGGCGACCCGACGGCGCCGGGCACGTCGGTCGCGGGCCGGCGCATGTTCAGCCGGGGCCTGCAGACACTCGGGTGGAAGGCTGAGGACCCGGATGCCGACCGGCTACTGTTCGCGCTGCGCTATCGACTCGAGGGCGAGGCGGCGTGGTCGGTGCTACGAGAGGGACTGGCTGACCCGCTCTTTGTGTGGGATACCACGTCGGTGCCCGATGGCCGGTATCTCATGCGCGTCACCGCCTCAGACACGTTGTCGAATACACCTGAGCGTGTGCTGGCCGGTGATCGGGAGAGCACTGCGATTGACATCGACAATACACCGCCAGTCATCACGATGGCGGTCACCGGCACCCGCGTGGCGATCCGCGTCACGGACGCGCACAGCGGCGTACACCGCGTGGACTACTCGCTTGGTGGTCAGACGTGGCAACTGCTGCGTCCGCTTGACGGCCTGGAGGATTCGCGCCAGGAGCAGTTCGAAGTGACCCTGCCGACAGCAGCCGACGCTGCACGGCTGGTGTTGCGCGCCAGCGATGTGATGCAGAACGTAACGTCGGCCGTGGCCGGCCGCTGACGTCAGATACCGGACGCGGTGACCGACGTTCGTACGTGCTGGTCAAGCGCGACCTGCTGTGACTGATGGCGGCGGCGCCACCACCGGCGCCGGTTGGACGCCTGAGTCGCCACGACGCGGTAGATCCAGGTGCGAAGGGCCGACTGGCCGCGGAACTGGCCGAGTGTGCGGAACACCCTCAGAAAGAATTCCTGGGAGAGATCAAGCGCCTCCTGCTGGTCGCCAAGTAGGTGCAGCGAAAGCTGGTAGACCATGCGCTGGTGGTCGGTCACAAGCCTGTGCACGCGGCGTCATCACCGGCCACACCCTCCTGCACGCGGGCCCAGTCCGAGGCCCCCTCGGCCTGCTCCGCGGCAGCCGGCGATGGCTGTGACCATGCGACGCCTCGGATGGGTTTCACAAACGCCTCCCGGGTATCGTAGCGCCGGCATGTACCGACTTAGACCCCGCCGCGCCGCGAATGTTCCGTCGGTAGTTGCTATATTGACGCGATGAAGCTGGTACTGGCCGTGACCGGCCTCGTCGTCCTGGCGCTGATGTCGGCCTACGCGGTTCAGCAGCTGAACCGTGGTGAGCAATTCCAAGTCCTGATGGTCTCGGGAGACGATGCGCTCGCGGCCGGCAACAGCTATGCGGCGGTGGCCGCCTACAGCGGAGCCATGGCGCTGCGTTCCGGTTCCATGGTGTCGCACCTCCGTCGTGGCAAGGCGTATGAAGCCCAGCGACGACAGGAAGAAGCCATCCGCGACTACCTCGAAGCCGCCCGCCTGCAGCCCGGAGCCGCCGACCCGCTCCTGGCCCTGGCTGGCCTCTACGCCGCTCAGGGCGACATGGCCCACGCCGCCGAGTGGTACGGTCGGGCCGCGGTGGTGGATTCTCAAAACTCCTCGCTGCTCTACCAACTCGCTCTGGCCCGCTATCGAGGCGGCCAGGGAGCCACGGCGATCGATCCCGTGCGCCGCGCCCTTGCGCTTGACCCCGGTTTCGACGAGGCCCACTACCTGCTTGGTGTGCTCCTGCACGATGCCCGCGACCTTGACGGCGCGACGGCGTCCCTTGAGCGCGCCATTGCAGGGAACCCCGCCTTCACCGCCGCGCGCGAGGAACTGGCCGAGGTCTTTCGTGCTCGGCATCGATTCGCCGATGAGATGGGCCAGCTCACGGCGATCGCGGCCGCCGACAACCGCGGCGTCCGTACCGTCGCCATCGCGCTCGCCGAAGCCCGTCAGGGGAACTTCGAGAGTGCGCTAACCACGCTGACCAAAGCGCAGGCGCTCGATCCTGCCGATTCGACCGTGGCGCTGGCGCGCGGCCGCGTGTATCTGATGCAAGCAGAAGCCGCCTCAGATCCTGCGCGGCGAATCGCCTCGGCACGACTGGCTCTGCCGTCGCTTGAACTCGCCCTGGGCGGCAGTGCCCGCCGCAGCGAGGGCCTGACGCTATACGGCCGCGCGGTCTACCTCATCGGCAGCGCAGGTGAGGCGGAGCGCCTGCTCAAGGAAGCCGTGGCCACCACTCCGTTTGATCGCGCCGCGTTTGCGTACCTCGCCGACGTCGCCGAACAGCTGGGACACTACGCGGACGCCCGTGACTGGCTGATGCGCTTCGATGCGCTCGAGGGCGACACGGCCACGGCCGCGGTCCGGACGGCGCGCCTGCGAAGGCTGGGCGGACTCGCGCTCGCCGGGGGCGATGCGCTCGGCGCGGTCGTCGCGCTGGAAGATGCCCACAAGCGCGGACTGCGTGATGCGATCATGCTCGGGTGGCTCGCGGATGCGCGATGGAAGACCGGCAATACGGCGGGAGCAAAGGACGCGCTGTCTCAGGCTCTGGCGCTGGCACCCAACGACGCCGCGCTGCGGCGACTCCGGCAGTTGATCAGGTAGCCCGCTGGTCGATGCGATCGCGCAGGCCGTCGCCGACGAAGTTGAAGCCCAACACGAGCAACGCGATCGCAATACCGGGGAACAGCGTCAAGTGTGGCGCATCGTACAAATGCGCCCTCCCCGCATCCAGCATCGTCCCCCAACTGGGGGCCGGCGGCTGCACACCGAGTCCGAGGAAACTCAATGAGGCTTCTGCGATGATCGACCCGGCCATGCCGATGGTGGCCTGAACAGTCACGGCCGGCAGCGTGGCGGGAATGACGTGGCGCCACAACACGCGCCACACCGGTGCGCCGAGCGCACGGGCAGCCTGCACGTACTCCAACTCGCGAATTTTTAGTACTTGTCCGCGCACGAGCCGCGCATATCCCACCCAGCCTATGACGGTGAGCGCGAGGACCACATTGGTCAGGCTCGGACCCAGCACCGCCACCAGCGCAATCGCGAGCAGGATGCCTGGGAATGCCATGAGAACGTCCATCACGCGGCCAACGATATTGTCCACACGTCCGCCGGCATACCCGGCCGTTGCGCCGATCGCGATGCCGAGGGCGGCAGACACCGTGACCACCGTCAGGCCGACAAACAGCGAGATGCGCGCACCCATCAGGAGACGGGCAAACACATCGCGGCCCAATTCGTCGAGCCCGAGCGGATGGCTCCACGAGGGGCCGGCCAGCCGCTCTGCCAGCAGCTGCACGTTTGGATCGTGCGGCACGAGCCACGGGCCGGCCACGGCGCCGATCGCCGTCAGGCCAATGATCCAGAGCCCGAGGCGGCGGGTCATTCGTACCGAATCCTCGGATCAAGCCAGCCATAAGCGAGATCCACCAGCAGATTGACGACCACATACGTCAACGCAATAAAGAGAATGCACCCCTGCACCAGGGGGTAGTCGCGGAAGTTGATCGCCTGGATCAGCAGGCGGCCAACGCCCGGCCACGCAAAAATAGTTTCGGTGATGATCGTCCCCGTGAGCACGGCGCCACACTGCAGTCCAAGGATGGTCACGACCGGAATCAGGCTGTTGCGCAGAGCGTGTGCGATGACTGCCCGCGCCTTCGACATGCCACGCGCGCGCGCCGCAAGCACGTAGAGCTCGCGCAGTTCTTCAATCAGGCTCGCCCGCGTCATGCGAGCCAGCACCGCCGCCAGCGCTGCACCCAGCGTGACAGCGGGCAGCACCAGATGCCTCCATGTACCAGTGCCCGACACCGGTAACCATCCCAGCGAGACCGCAAACACGATGGCCAGGACCGGGCCGAGCCAGAAGTTGGGCATGGAGATGCCCATCAACGAAACAGTCATCGCTGCCTGATCGATCGCGGTACCCCGGAACAACGCGCCGACCACGCCGAGCGGCATGGCGAGGCACACGGCCACAACGATGGCCGCGGCCGCGAGTTCCATGGTGCGCGGCAGGCGCTGCCCAATCTCGCGCGCCACCGGCGTGCCGTAGCGAAATGAGATGCCCAGGTCGCCCCGCGCGAGGCCGGCCACAAACGCCGCGTACTGGGCCGGCAGCGGCCGGTCTAGGCCCAGACGCTCGCGTAGTTCACCCACATCGCTCGCCGACGCTGACTCGCCGAGCATCGCAAGCGCCGGGTCGCCCGGCACGAGGTGCAACAAGGAGAACACCAAGGTGGCGACACCCAAAAGCACCGGCACGGTGAGCAACACTCGACGAAGGGTGAAGCGGAGCACGTCGAAGCGATGATATCGGCGTAATGGCGAAATGTCACAAATGCCCCATTACGTCGGCGGCAGCGAAGTGCATTAAGCCCCCTTGGACACTTCGAGCCGGGCGATCAATTTGGCGAGTCCCTGGCGCGAGACGCCCAGCTCTCGTGCCGCAGCCGCACAACGGCCCGCGTGGCGTGCGAGCGAGGACGCGATCACGCGTCGATCGCTGAGTCCACGCGCAGCGGCGAGCGACAGCGGCGGGTCCAACGGCCCATCTACAGCACGGTCCGCCAGCACTGCCGCCACCTGCCGCGCGCCGATGCGTCCGAGGGTCGGCCCGCCGACTGCGAGCATGGCAATAACGTTCTGCAGTTCCCGCACATTGCCAGGCCAGCCATAGCGGCAGAGTGCGGCAATGGCATCGGGCGCAAGCAACGCGCCCGTGGACACCCTGGCGGCAGCGGCGCGCCAGAAGGAATGAGCCAACAGAGGAATGTCCTCAATACGTGCGCGCAGGGGCGGCACTTTCAAGCGGATGACGGCCAGGCGAAAGATCAGGTCTTCGCGGTAGGTCCCCTGCCGAGCGGCTTCTGCGAGTGGACGATTGGTGGCGGTCACCAGCCTCACGTCCACCCGTCTCGATGCGTTCTCGCCCACGCGCCGGATCTCACCTTCCTGTAGCACTCGAAGCAGCTTGGCCTGGGCCCGGGGAGACAGCTCCGCCACTTCATCAAGGAACAACGTGCCCTCGTGCGCGTCCTCGAGCAGGCCCACGCGCGGTCCCATCGCGCCGGTGAACGCGCCCCGCACGTGACCGAACAACTCGGTCTCGAGCAGTTCATCGGTGAGCGCCGCACAATTGACGGCCGCCCAACGCCGGTCGCGCCGTGGGCTCAGCCGATGGACGGCTCGAGCCACCAGTTCCTTGCCGGTGCCGCTCTCGCCTTCAATCAACACGGGGAAGGTCGAGCTCGCAGCGCGGGCCACCGCATCCCGCAACGCGCGCATGACCGGACTCACACCAAGCAGGTCGGAAGCCAGAGCCTGACCCGCGCTCGAGAGCAGGAGATCGTCGAGCCGCGCTCGAAGCGCAGGCGCGCACGCCGTGGCCAGCGCGCTCGCCATGGCCTGAACCTCGCCCTCATCTTTCGCCTCTCCCCGCAGCACGACACTGCCGATACGGACGCCGCCGTATCGAACGGCCGTCACCTTCGTGGCGTCTCCCAGCCGCATCGTGCTGCGCCGATCGTCGGGCTCACACGCGAGCACTGTCGCGTTGTCATGACTCACGATGGCGACCAGGTCAAGCCCGGTGTACTCGCGCGCCCATCGACAACCCCGCCGCAGTGCTGCCGCCGGGTTGTCGGCCTCCTGCACTTGCTCCAACAGCAATGACACCCCCGCCCATGCCTGCATGTCCTGCCTCCCCATCCCCCACCGCCGAATGCCCTCAGCACCACACCTGCGAATCTTCGCGAGCACGTGCTGACGCCGGGCCGCGCCCCTCTCGCCACTCACCCATCGCCACAGAAGCTCCTCGGTTGGTCCGCGCGGACGGGCCTGTACTGTTTCCACCCACTGCTTCGCGTCTTCGTCTGCGCCCGCCATCCGCAGGCCCTCGAGCACAAGCGTGTCGCGCCAACGCCTGGGACCCGGGCCCGCGCTGACGGCCCTGAAAGCGTCAATCGTTCCGGCGCGGTCGCCGGCGATGCCGCGCGACAACAAGGTAAGAAGGGCACGCCACTCAGCGTGCAGCGCGTCAACCGTTGATGCGGCCAAATGGACCGTGAGCCAATCGCCCCGCCCGTAAGCCGCGACCGCACGCCACCCCGGATGCCCTGCGGCCCGCGCCCACAGGTCCGCATCCCCCCACCTCCCCTGCCAACACGCCAGCTCGCTCTGGACGGTGCGAATCCATGGCGGCACCTCAATTCCCGCCAGGGTGCATTCCACATCCACAGCAGAGAGATGGGCCGCCGCGGCTTCGAACTCGCCCAGCGTCAGCCATGCGTCGGCAAGCACGGCGACCACGTGACTCCTTGCCTCCAGCACGCGCAGGTCTGCCAACAGCCGGCGTCCACGTGCTATCAACGCCTCGACCGGACCCGCTGCTGACAACTTCGCGAGTTGTACAAACGCCACAGCGGCCCCTAACTCGTCCTCCGACCGGCGGGCGCGCTCCACCGCGGCACACGTCCATCGCCGCGCTGCCAGGTGGCGGCCACGGCTCTTGAAGCGGAGCGCGCGTTGAGCCAGAACGCCGGTAGCGACATGCGCCAATGACTCGAAGGATCTCAGGTCGACTCCCGCAGCTTCACGCGCACGATCCGGCTGGCCAACCACCGCCACCACGGCGTGCGCGCGCGGGCTTGCCTGCGCAAGTTCGCGAATCCATCGCGCGCTGACCGGCGTGGCCTCACCCCGGTGAATCAACACCACATGCCGATGCCACAACGCTCGCCGCTGCTCGATGGGAAGGTCCGCATTGGCGTCGACGACGATGTACCCAAAACGGACGATGCAAGCGGTGACGTCCTCCATCAGGTGATCGGCCACTTCGGCCGGCACCCGCGCCACGATCCGGATCCCGGCACCGCTTTGCTGCTCAATCGCAGTGCACCAATCAAAGGAGTCAACCAGCGAAAGGGCCATGCGGCATTTGGATCCGCAAGAAACAGGCCCAGTCGAAACTCGGCCGTCTCTGAGGCATCCCGAACGGGACATTGCAGAAATTTCGATAGAATGACGCGGCGATGTTTCGTTTTTTGACAGCAGGTGAGTCACACGGCCCGGCCTTGGTCGTGGTAATCGACGGTGTGCCCGCCGGCCTCACGCTGTCGGCCACCACGATCAACCTCGACCTGGCGCGCCGGCAACTCGGCTACGGGCGGGGCCGCCGCATGGTCATCGAACAGGATCAGGTCGAGATCCTGTCTGGCGTACGGGGCGGATGCACCATCGGCAGCCCCATCGCCCTGCAGATTCGCAATCGGGACTGGGTCAACTGGCAGTTCACGATGAGCCCGGCCCTCGAACCCGATCCCGCATTACCCGGTGCGCGGCGCGCGGCGGTCACGCGGCCCCGTCCCGGCCACGCCGACCTTGCCGGGGGGTTGAAGTATCAGCGCGCGGACCTGCGCGACATTCTTGAACGCGCTAGCGCGCGTGAAACCGCCGCGCGTGTGGCCGCCGGCGCCGTGGCCCGCGCCCTTCTGGCCGCTACGGGAATCCGGGTGGCCAGTCACGTCATCGCCATTGGTGGTGCGGCTGTCGCCGATCCGCTCGCCTACGACTTCGCCACCATCGCGGCGCTCACAGACGACGGAGTACGATGTGCCGACGCGGTGGTGGGTGTTGAGATGCGCGCCCGCGTGGATGTGGCGCGGGCCAACGGCGACACGGTTGGCGGCGCATTCGAAGTGATCGCGCACGGCGTCCCAGCCGGCCTGGGCAGCCACGCGCAGTGGGATCGTAAACTCGACGGTCTGCTGGCGCAGTCGCTCATGTCCATCCAGGCCATCAAGGGCGTAGGCATTGGTCGAGGCCCTGATTCCGCGCACCTGCCCGGCTCCCAGGTTCACGACGAAATCCTCCTGGCGCACGGCGCGCCATCCGGTACGCTGCCAACCTTGCGCCGGCCGACCAACCGGGCCGGGGGCCTCGAGGGCGGCATCACAAACGGGGAAGACTTGCGGCTCTCGGCCTGGATGAAACCCATCTCCACCTTGATGGAGCCACTGCGTTCGGTGGACCTCGACTTGATGCTGGAAGAGCCGGCGACCATTGAACGCAGCGACGTCTGTGCAGTGCCGGCCGCCGCCGTGGTGGGCGAAGCCATGGTCTGCCTGGTGCTCGCCAATGCCGTGGTCGAGAAGTTCGGCGGCGACACTATGGAGGAGATCCTCCGCGCGGCGCGCGACTGGAAAAAGGTGATCGCGGCGCGTCTGTCGAAGGCGCCGCGCTGATGTTGCGCCCGATCGTGAAACACGGCGAGCGTGTGCTCCAGACGCCTGCGCTGCCGGTGACGCAGTTTGACGAATCGCTGCACACCCTCGTGGACGACATGTTGCAGACTATGTACGCCGCACCCGGTATCGGCCTGGCCGCGCCCCAGCTCGACATACCCCTACGGGTGTGCGTGATCGATCTCACCGTAGGTAAACGCGGCGGCGAGGTCATCACACTGGTCAATCCGGTCTTCGTCGAGCGCGACGGCATGCAGTTGGAAGAAGAAGGCTGCCTGAGTGTGCCCGGATTTCAGGCCACGGTGCCGCGGCCTTCCCGCGTAGTCGTCAAGGGGCAGGACGTCCACGGGCACGAGGTCGTGGTGGAAGGGACGGGACTGTTAGCGCGCGCGCTTCAGCACGAACTCGATCATCTCGACGGCCGGCTCTTTCTCGATCGCCTTCGCGCCCTCCAGCGCGACCTCATCGTGAAGAAAATCCGCAAGTTGCGGCGCGTCGGCAAGTGGTGAGACCGATGCGCATAATCCTCTTCGGCACACCCCAGTTCGCGGTCCCGACACTGGCTGCCCTGCTCGATGTACATGACGTGGTGGCAGTCATAACTCGACCCGATCGCCCTCACGGACGTGGACAGAAGGTCAGTGCCAATCCCGTCAAGGCGCTGGCGACCGCGCGCGGCGTTCCCGTCTTGCAGCCGACTCGGCTCGACGACCCGGAGTGGCTGGCGCAAATCGACGCATTCGGTGCAGACCTCGCGGTAGTGGCGGCCTACGGTCGTTTGCTGCCCCAGCGTTTGCTCGATATACCGCGACTGGGATTTATCAACGTGCACGCATCACTGCTGCCGCGATGGCGAGGAGCCGCGCCCATTCACCGAGCCGTGCTTGCAGGTGATGCCCAAACCGGCGTCACCATCATGCGGGTGGTTCTCGCTCTGGATGCCGGCCCCACCTTCGCCTCGGCGGCAGCACCGATCGCTGCAGCCGATACCAGCGAGGTGCTGGAAACCCGGCTGGCCTCAATGGGCGCCGAGTTGCTGGTGGCGACCATCGCCCGCATGGCAAGCGGTGCGATCTCTGAAACACCGCAGAATGAGTCGGGCGTGACCTACGCCGCCAAACTCGAGCGGTGCGAGAGCCAGATCGACTGGAACCGGTTCGCCGTGGAGATCGACCGGCAGGTACGTGGGTTGCAGCCGTGGCCGCTGGCAGCGGCCATCTTGGAAGGTCGGCGAATCGCGTTTCTGAAATCCTCGGTGGTGGATGCCGCGCCACTCGGCGCCACGCCCGGCGAGATTCTGGAGGCCGGTGGTAACGGACTTGTGATCGCCTGCGGTAGCGGCGCGATTCGCATCACCGAAGTCCTCCCAGAAGGCCGTCGCGCGATGCCGGCATCGGCGTTCCTCCGCGGCGCACCGGGGAAGATAGGGACGATGGTCGCGGCCCTGCCGGTGCGGCCCCTGCAGGACGATACCCCGTGACCAACGTCCGCGTGCTCGCCGCACGCGTGTTGCTTGGCGTGCACCACGGCCGATCCACGTTGGCGGCCGAGGTCGATCGGGCCAGGCGCAGCCTGACGGATGACCGCGACCGCGGTCTGCTCCTGGAACTGACGGCCGGCGTGTGTCGTTGGCGCGCGGAACTGGACGCATGCCTGGAGCCGTTCAGCCAGCGCCCCATCGATGAGATCGACCCGCCGCTCCTGGCCACACTGCGGGTGGCGATGTATCAACTTCGGCACCTCGATCGCGTGCCCGCGCACGCGGTGGTCCATGAATCCGTCGAAGCGGCCCGCACCCTCGGCAATCCGCGTGCGGCGGGGTTCGTGAACAGCATCCTCCGCGCCTACCTGCGCGCGGCCGACACCGTCGGGTTACCCCCGCGCCCGAAGGCCGAGTCTACGCGGCGGCAACACCTGGCGTATTTGAGCACCACGCTTTCGCATCCCAGGTGGCTAATGGCACGCTGGCTCGACCGCTACGGCTTCGATGACACCGAACGCTGGTGCCAGTTCAACAATGCCGCCCCGGACGTGACCGTGCGCGCGCGCCTGTTCGACGTGGATGCCCTGACATTGGTGCAGGATGCGGGCATCCCGGCCACGAGAGGACCCTATGCCTCTGAAGTAGCGCGCCTCGCACCCGGGCTGCTCGGCTCGCTCGCACCTGACCTGCGCAAGGAGCTCGTGGTGCAGGATGAGGGGTCGATCGCGATGGCCCACGCGGTTGGGGCGCGGCCTGGTGAACGGGTGCTCGACGTGTGTGCGGCGCCCGGCGGCAAAACGGTGACTCTGTGGAACGACATGGCGCATCAGGGCTGCCTCGTCGCCACTGACGCGCGGGCGGCGCGCGTGCAGGTGCTGCGGCAAGTGCTGCAGGAGGCCGCGGTGCCGGAACGGATTGCCGTGGTGGATGCCACGCGTCCGCTGCCGTTTGCAGAGGTGTTCGACCGTGTGTTTGTGGACGTGCCGTGCTCGGGGCTCGGCACGTTGCGTCGGGACCCGGACGTGAAATGGGCGATGACGCTCGAGTCGCTACCTGGCCTGGCAGTCACCCAGCGGCGGATCCTGGCACATGCGGCCGCCGTGGTTCGTCCTGGCGGCACTCTCGTGTACGCCACGTGCTCGAGCGAACCCGACGAAAACGACGACGTGGTGGACGAGTTTCTTGCGTCGACCCCGACTTTCCACGAACAGGCGCTCAGCGGGGAACTGGCAGACGACCGCGGCCGCCTGCGCACCACGCCGACCCGCCATGGCCTCGACGCCTTTTTCTCAGCGCGGTTGGTGCGGCACGAACGCGCGTAGTACACTTTTTTCTCGTGCGCACTTCTCCGCGACCCTTGCCATCGCCTCACGGTTCCCTGCGCTCGCGCGTGTGGACCGCGGGACGGTGGTCGTTGCTGCTGGCCGGGCTGGCAGCCACCTATGGCGTGTTCCTGCTCACCTCGATGCGGATTGCCATGAAGGCCCGCGAGGTCACGGTGCCCGATGTGCGCGGGCGGGCCGTGGACGCGGCGTCACAAACGCTGGAGGCTTTGGGCCTGACCGTGGTGCTCGACCCACTGCGCCGCCCTGACTCCTCGGTGCCCGCCGACCACATCTGGGCACAGGACCCGGTGGCTGGTACCGTCATCCGGCGCCAACGCCCGGTGCGTATTCGTGTCAGCGACGGCATGCAAGCTGCGGCCGTGCCGGCGGTGATCGGTGAATCCGAGCGGTCGGCGCAGATCCTCCTTGCGCAGGATCGCATTACGCTGACGCAGACATCAGACTTTAACAGCGCTGACTACGCTCCGGGCGTGGTCGTGGCGCAAGACCCGCCGGCCAAGAGCCGGGCCCCCGGCGTGGCACTGCTGGTGAACCGCGGCGAAGATGGCCTCACATACGTCATGCCGGATCTGATTGGCACGTCCGGCGCCCGCGTGGCTGAGATCCTCAGGCGCCGCCTCTTTCGCGTGACCATCGTGGGCGAGGTGCCGGATCCGGACCTGCCGTCGGGCACGGTCGTACGCCAGTCACCGCAGGCGGGATTTCAACTCGCGCCGGGCGACCCCATCACGCTTGAGATCAGCCGATGAGCGTCCGAATCGCCCCCTCAATTCTGGCGGCCGATTTTGCGCGCCTGGGTGAACAGGTGCTGTCGGCGATCAGTGGCGGCGCGGGCCTGATTCACATCGACGTCATGGACGGCCACTTCGTCCCGAACATCACCATGGGCCCGCTCGTGGTCGCGGCGGTGAAGCGGGTCACTGCCCTCCCGCTCGACGTTCACCTAATGATCACCGACCCCGATCGGTATCTCGACGCGTTCGCGCGGGCCGGCGCCACGACCATCACGGTGCATGTGGAAGCCGCGCCCGATCTGCGGAAGACGCTGACCCGCATACGGGAACTCGGCATACGGGCCGGTGCGGCTATCAATCCCGACACGCCGGTCCACACGCTCAGCGGGGTGGTGGACGTACTCGATCACGTGATCGTGATGTCCGTGCATCCAGGGTTCGGCGGACAGGCCTTCATCCCGGGCAGTCTGGACAAAATACGCGCGGTGCGCGACCTTGTCGCCGGCGCTGGACACGGCGTGGATATTGAGGTGGACGGAGGGGTGGACCTGACGAATGCCGCGGTCGTCGCCCAGGCGGGCGCCTCCATTCTCGTGGCGGGGGTTTCGGTCTTCGGCACGCCCGACCCGGCCATCGCGACCCAGACGCTGCTGAAAGCCGCGCAGGCCGGAGCTGCGTCCGCCTGATGCGCACGTCCACGACCACGCTGCGCGTCCGATACGCTGAAACCGATCAAATGGGCGTGGTGTATCACGCGAATTATCTGGTGTGGTTCGAGGTCGCGCGGACAGACCTGCTGCGACACCTGGGATGGACCTATCGGGAGATGGAACAGTCGGGCGTACGGCTGCCCGTGATCGAGATGCAGTGCACGTACCGCAGTCCGGCGCGTTACGATGATGAGATTCAGGTGCGCACCACGGGACGGCTGTTATCCGGTGTGCGCGTGGAGTTCACGTACGAAGCGGTGGTGATGCCGGGAGGCATTTCCTCGGCCGTGGGCGTGACCCGGCATGCGGCGTTAAATGTGGATAGCCGGCCGTGTCGCCTGCCCGATGGTATTCGAGAGGCGTTTTTATGAAGGCACTTGTGACCGGCGCCGCCGGGTTTATCGGATCAACACTCGCCGACGCGCTGACCACGCGCGGGGTGGACGTGCTGGGTCTGGACTGTTTCACCGACTACTACGCCCGCGACATCAAGGAGCGGAATCTCGCGCCGCTACGCGCGCGGCCGAACTTCCGGTTCGTCGAGGATACGCTGCAGACTGTTCCGCTCGATCCGCTCCTCGACGGCGTGACCCATGTGTTCCATCTCTCAGCGCAGGCCGGTGTGCGTAAGAGCTGGGGCCGCGATTTTCTGACCTATACCACCAACAATGTGGACGCCACACAACGCCTGCTGGAGGCCGTGAAAGACCGGCGTCTCGACAAGTTTGTGTACGCGTCGAGTTCATCGGTCTACGGCGACAAGACCACGATTCCCATGCGCGAGGACGCCATGGTGCAGCCCGTGTCGCCGTACGGCGTCACCAAGCTCGCGGCCGAGCACCTGTGCCTGCTCTACACCGCCAACTATGGGGTTCCGACGTCATCACTTCGGTTCTTTACCGTGTACGGGCCGAAGCAGCGCCCCGACATGGGATTTCACCGCTTCATTCGTGCCGCGCTCACCGGCCAGCCCATCACGCTGTACGGCGACGGTGAGCAGACGCGCGATTTCACGTTTGTGGACGATATTGTGACGGCCCTAATTGCTGCCGGAGCGCGCGGCCTGCCGGGTAGTGTCTACAACATCGGCGGCGGCAGCCGGATGTCTATCAATCAGGTGCTGTCACTGATCCAGACCATCACCGGGCGCACGCTCGATATCCGGCGCGAGGCCAGCCAGAAGGGCGACATGCGCGACACGTTCGCCGATACGTCCAGAGCCAAGGCTGAATTGGGTTTTGTGCCGTCTACCACTCTGGAGCGGGGCCTCAAGGCTGAGGCCGAGTGGCTCTCGGCCCTGCTGGGCACGCCGCTCAGGTAAGATTAAGCGCCTGCATGTTCATCCGCGCCGCTGTTGCCCGTCTTGTTTTCCCGTCCGTCGTCCTGCTTCTGGCAGGGGCGGTGTCGTCCCTGGCCTGCGGCACGTCGCAGGCATTGCCCCCGGCCGGCCTGATGTCGGCCGACGAGTGGTTGTTTGAGCGGGCCACCGAGGCCCTCACCGACCGGAAGTGGTTTGCCTCGCGCGAGTATTTCCGGCGCCTCGTGGACGGGTATCCCCAGAGCCAGCATCGCGAAGCCGCCAAACTCGGCGTGGGCGATACGTACGTCGGGGAAAACTCGATCGAATCGAACATCCTCGCGATCAATGAATTCCGCGAATTCCTGACGTTTTTTCCGGTTTCGCCGAGAGCCGACTACGCGCAATACCGTATCGGGCTGGCGTACTCTCGACAGATGTTGTCGCCGCAGCGCGACCAGACGGCCACCAAAGAAGCCCTTCGCGAGCTCGAAGTCTTCCTTCAGCGGTATCCGGGCAGCAAGTACACGCCTGAGGTGGAAACCCTGGAACGCGTCGCGCGCGACCGACTGTCGCAGTCGGAGTACGAGATTGGCTACTTCTACGCCCGCTACAACCTCTGCGCCGGCGCTGTGGATCGCTTCCGCGCCGTACTCGTAGCTGACCCCGCGTTCTCAGGGCGCGATGGCGTCTACTTTCATATGGGCGAATGCCTACTCAAGATGGGCACGCCGGCTGAAGCCCTCCCCTGGTACGAGCGGCTGATGGTGGAGTTCGAGAAAAGCCTCTTCATCGAGCGCGCAAAGAAGCGCGTGGCCGCGATCAAGGGCAGCTAAGGGCTGCGGGGCGCGCGGGCCGGTGGGAACCGGCGATAGTAGTCAACGCCAGATACGAGCGCCGCGATCGTGGCCACCCACAGGGCGATCTGGCCCAACACGTAAAACTCGCGCATGTGCCCCTGGCCGAGAATCAGCACCAGGATGGCCACCACCTGGGCGACCAGTTTGATTTTTCCCACCCATGAGGCTGGCAGCGACTGGCCGCGCGCGTGCACAATTGTCCGAAGAATCGTGACAGTGAATTCGCGTCCGAGGATGACGGCCACCATCCACGCCGGCGCCAGCCCCATCTGTACCAGCGAGACCAGCGCGGCGGACACCAGGAGCTTGTCGGCGAGCGGGTCCATCCACTGACCGAATTCGGTAACCTGGCCGCGACGCCTGGCGATAAAGCCGTCGAGCCAGTCGGTCAACGAGGCGATACCGAAGATCACAGCGCCAAGAATTTCCTTGCTGACGCCAAAGAACTGCCACGCATCCCACGAGGTCGATCGGTTGGGCGACTGGTCCGCGAGCAGAACCACGACAAGAATCGGCACAAGAAAAATCCGGCCAATCGTGAGGGCGTTGGGTAAGTTCACAGGCGACCTTATTTTAGGACATTTCGCCCTTTGTCACATTTCGGCCATTTTGCCATTGCGCGAATCCTATACAGTGGGTGGTTGATATGAAGGCAATCCTCCTTGCGGGCGGCCAGGGGTCACGCCTGCGGCCCCTCACCCTCAATACCCCCAAACCCATCGTCCCCATCTTCGACCGACCGTTTCTCAGGTATCAGATTGAGTTGCTCAAGCAGGTGCCCGAGATCGATGAAATCGTGCTGAGCCTCAACTACCAGCCGAAGCGGATCGAGGAAGTGTTTGGCGATGGCAGCAGCCTAGGGGTGCAGATTCGTTATGTGGTGGAACCCCAGCCCCTGGGCACAGGCGGCGCCATCAAGTTTGCGGCTGGCTCGAAGCCCAGTGGCCCCGTGGTGGTGTTTAACGGCGACGTGCTGACCTCGGTAGACCTGCAGGCGGTGCTCGCGCTGCACCGGGAACGGAATGCGCGCGCCACGATTGTCTTGACGCCGGTGACCAACCCGTCGGCCTACGGGCTGGTCGAGACAGACACCGAGGCCAACATCAAGGCGTTCCTCGAGAAGCCGTCTGCCGACCAGATCACGTGCGACACCATCAATGCCGGCATCTACGTGATCGAAGGTGAAACGCTCGACAGGATTCCCGACGACACGAACTACTCCATCGAGCGCGGCTACTTCCCCTCACTCATCGAGCGTCACGAGACGTTTGTGGCATACACCTATCGCGGCTACTGGATCGACATCGGCACGCGTGAAAAGTACCAGCAGGTGCATACGGACATCATGACCGGCACTTTCGTGGCGTCGCCGTTTGACAAGGCGCCTGGGACGGCTGTGATCTCGCCGGACGTACGTATCGAACCGGGCGTCGTCATTGAAGGCCCGTGTTTCATTGATGCCGGTACGGTGATCAAGGAGGGCGCTCATGTCGGCCCGCTCAGTGTCATCGGTGCCAACTGTCACATCGGCGAAGGCGCCCGGATTTCCGGCAGCATCCTGTGGCCGCATACGTGGGTGGACCGGCATGCCACGCTGGGCCCGCTTGTGGCCGGCCGGCACTGCCAGTTTGGCCGCAACGTGGACGTCGGCGGGTCCGCCCTGCTCGGCGACAATTCAGTGGTGACGGATTTCTCACGCCTATGACTATTGACCCTTCCATCTTCAAGGCGTACGACGTGCGTGCGCTCTATCCGTCAGAACTGAACGAGCCGGCGGCGTATCTCATTGGCCGCGCGTATGTGGCCTACCTCGAGTCGCAGGCCGGCGCCTCGGCTGCGGCGTTACAGATTGCCGTCTGCCGGGACATGCGGCTCGCGTCGCCGTCGCTCACGCAGTCGTTCATCGACGGCGCGCGCGACCAGGGCGCCGACATTACCGACTTCGGCCTGGCCGCCACCGACATGATGTACTTCGCCGTCGCCAGCAAAGGCTTCGACGGCGGGGTGCAGGTCACCGCGTCGCACAACCCCAAGCAATACAACGGCATGAAGATGGTCAGGCGGAACGCCGTGCCGCTGTCAGGCGACGCCGGCATCGGCGAGATCAGGGAGATGGTCGTTGGCGGAACTATTCCCACGGCCGCACGCCCGAAGGGCGGATATAAAACGGACGAGATGCTCGACGCCTACGTGGAGTGCGTCATGGGGTTCATCAACCCCGCGGTCATCCGGCCCTTCAACGTGGTGCTCGATGCCGGCAGCGGCATGGCGGGCCTTGTCGCCCCCAGACTCTTTGACCGCCTCCCCTGCCACACGACCCGCCTCTGTTTCACGGTAGACGGTACTTTTCCGGATCACGAAGCCAATCCCCTCATCGAGGAAAACCGCCGCGACATTGTCGAACGCGTGATCGCGGACAAGGCGGACATCGGCATCGCGTGGGACGGCGACGCCGATCGGTGTTTTTTCATCGACGGTACCGGCGAGTTCATCGCGGGCGATTTTGTGACTGCGCTTTTGGCCGAAAGCTTCTTGATGAAGACGATGGGCGAGCCCATCGTCTACGACGTGCGCGCGAGCTACGCGGTCAAAGATACCGTGGCGAAGTACGGCGGCACGGCGCTGATGAATCGCGTCGGCCATGCGTTCATCAAGGGACGCATGCGCGCCGAAAACGCTGTGTTCGGTGGCGAAGTCACGGGCCACTACTACTTCCGCGACTACTTCTTCGCCGACAACGGGTTCATCCCGGCGCTGCTCATCCTGGAACTGATGTCACGAAAGGGCCAGACGCTGGCAGAACTTCTGGCGCCCCTGCGCGCGAAGTACTTCATCTCGGGGGAAATCAACACCAAGGTCGCGAGCATGGACCTGATCGACGGCCGCCTCAAGGCACTGGCCGAGGCCTACGCCGACGGTCACACCTACACGGTCGATGGCTTTTCCGCGGAGTTCCCGGACTGGCACTTCAACGTGCGCGCGTCAAACACTGAACCTCTGCTGCGCCTAAATCTCGAAGGGCTGACGCAGGCGATCATGGAGCAACGGCGCGATGAAGTGCTGCGGATTATTCGCGCGTGATACGCTCCTGAGGCCAGACTGCTGATTGTAAATTACCGATTCTGCCCGCGGGCTTAGCATAGTGGTAATGTCCTGGCTTCCCAAGCCAGTCAGACGGGTTCGATTCCCGTAGCCCGCTCCAATTTTCGATCATGAATGCACGCGAAGGTTGGCCGCCATAGCCAGGAGCGCAGCGAGCGTTCGGCGATGGCGGGCCTAACTGCCGACGCGAATGCCCACCAGACGCGTCTCGGTCGTGTTCCCCATCGTGACCGTGACCTCGATCGCGTAGTCACCTGGCCCGAGCGGTGCAAGCAGCGCGTCGAGGCCCAGCATCAGACGCCCGTCCACCTCGCGCTCGGTCAGCGTGATGTTGACCGCGATCGGCTGGCCGTTGCGGCCAAGAAGCCGGGCGTCCCGCTTGTCTAATGGCCCCGTGATCGGCCAGTCCACATGCACACGTTCAGTACGGCGGAAATCAAAGCCAGCCACCGGCAGAAGCGGTGAGCGCGACGATGGGGTGGCCCGGTAGATGAGCGGGCCGCCGATCACGCTGCCCGTATCGCGCACCACATCTGTGCGCGCCAGAAACGTCAGCGGCACCGCGCGGAGCATCACGGACACATTGGCCTGGGTGGTCCCCGGCGGCACGTCCATGACGACGACCCCGCCGCGTGACGTGGCCAATACTCCGACCTGCCCCTTGGCCAACTCCGCTCCACCGGCGCCAGTCACCGTCACATCAAGCGTCCCTCCACGCTGCAACGCCCCACGCTCCAGTTGAGGACCACTCACCTCAGCCACCACCGTCAGCTTCCCCGTCGGTCCGGCGCTCAGCGTAGCATGTACAAAGAGTTCCGCCGATGGGCGGATGCGCGAGAGCGCATCAAGCGCCGTCTCAACAGGAGACGGGTCTGTGGGCCCCGCAGGCAAGGACGCCGCCGCGGAGCGGGCCGAGCGCTCGGCTTCGGCAGGCGCTGTGTAGCCGCGACGGGCCTTCACGTCGATACCCGGCTGCTTGACCTTCACTACAATACGGCGTGCCTTGCCATCAAACTTGCGGTTCGAGGAGTAGTAACCCAACAGGTAATACGACTTGAGCTGATTGCTGATGCGCAGCAGTCCCGACTTGAGGTCGTTGGTGTTCACCACCGCCAGCCCGTCGGTGTTCTCCGCCAGCGTCTGCATCGACGAACTTCTGTTGCTGATGTTCTCGCTGTTCTGCCGGAGCATCGAGTCGCCGATGTTTCCCGTGCCCAGGAGACGCTGCGAGATGGGCACATCAAACGTTGCGAGTCCCGCGGGGTTTACAGGGTAAAACGTCACGTTCGATCGGTTGGCCCTCGCCATGATCTCGCGGAAGCGCGACTGGAGGTTGATATTGGCGTACCGCACCAGATACTGATCGCACACCGGCGGCCGCTGCCGGCCTGTCAGCCCCATCAATCCGCCATCATCGTTAAACAACCGCCACCCCTCGGTAAACAGGATGACGGACGTGCGGCCTTCGCGAATCTGACCGAGGTAAATGACGACGTCTTCGAGATGCTGGAGCGTTTGCTCTTCGCGCGCTCTGTCGATGATCACGTCTGCCGCGGGACGCATCGTCGAGCCGTCGCGAATCCAGCCCTCGCGTCCCTGGTTATCGGCAGGGAAACACTGCTCGATTTCCTGCTCTGCCGGCGTGCGGACAATCGAGTTCCTGGTCCCCCATGCCCAGTGGCGCGTCAGCATGTCTTCAGCCGACACCAGCTTGCGGGCAAAGGTCATGGTATGTGGCGGCTGGTTCAGCGTGGTGACCGCAAAGAGGTCGTTCCCACCGACCAGCGCATTCAGCATCGTCACGAGCGGTCCGCGCGTGGCGCGCGCACCTTCGACCGACACATGGGGCACATCGAGATACACGACAAAGGCACGTGTGCGGGCGTCGGCAGCGATCCGCAGCGACTCGCGCACCGTATTCGGATCGCGTCTGGCGTTTTCGCCCGGCACCTCGGTGCCCGTGATGAACTCGAAGTTCTCGATGGCCTGCGGCTGCCCGTCTTCTTCCACGGTGAAGTCCACGGCCGTCAGGCCTTCCACCACCTTGCCGTCGCGCAGCGGATACGCGTCAACGGTCACAAAATGCGCATCTGACCGGAAGACAGGAAGTTGCTGCGTCGGCTGCTGCGCTTCCATAGGAACAAGCAGTCCCAGCGCCGCAGCAAACAGCACCGGAATCGACAGGCCTTGGCGAAGCATCGCCTACGGCTACCCAGCAACTGCCAACAGCTCAATTTCGAAAATCAGCGTGGCATTTCCCGGGATCACATTGCCCGAGCCGGATGTGCCGTATCCAAGTTCGGGCGGAATGATCAGGCGACGCTTGCCGCCCACTTTCATTCCCTCCACACCTTGATCCCACCCCTTGATGACCCCGCCAGAACCGAGCAGGAACTGGAAGCCGAGGCCGCTGATGTTGGCGTCGAACTGGGTGCCTTTGTTGCCGGTGGCAGTGGTCGAATACAGCCACCCCGTGTAGTAGACACGCACGGTCTTGCCGGTGGCCGCCGTCGAGCCGGTTCCGACCGTGATGTCGGTTGAAGAAAACGGAATCCCCAGGCTCGGCGCCAGCGGGTTGTCGTTGCCACAGCCCGATGCGAGCAGTAGGCCGGAGAGTAGGAGCACATGTGAAACTTTCATAAGCTGCTACAGTATTACATCCCGCTCTGAGTACAATGCACGGTTCATGATCTCTGTCGCCAATGTTTCCATGCGTTATGGGTCGAAGGTGCTCTTCGATGACGTGACCACCACGTTCTCGCCGGGCCGCCGATACGGCCTGACCGGACCCAACGGGTCTGGCAAGTCCACCTTCATGAAGCTCCTGACTGGTGAACTGACACCCCAGAAAGGTTCGGTCTCGCGTCCGACCAAGCTCGGCGTCTTGTCCCAGGACCAGTTCGCCTACGACGCCTTCCGAGTAGTGGACACGGTCATCATGGGTAACAAGCGCCTCTGGGACACCCTCCAGGAGCGCGAGCGCCTCTACAACCTGCCGTCTATGACCGACGCCCAGGGCATGCGCCTCGGCGAACTCGAGGGCATCGTTGGCGAAGAAGACGGGTATTCAGCCGAAAGCGACGCAGCCGTGCTGCTGCAGGGCCTCGACATTCCTAATAAGGTGCACGAGCGCACCATGGCGGAGTTGCAGGGCGGCCAGAAGGTGCGCGTGCTGCTAGCGCAGGCGCTGTTCGGCAACCCGCAGGCGCTGCTGCTCGACGAACCGACGAACCATCTGGACCTCGACTCGATCCATTGGCTCGAAACCTTCCTCGAGCGCTACGACGGCACGCTGATCGTGATCTCGCACGACCGCCACTTCCTGAACGCGGTGTGCACGCACACGGCTGACATCGACTACCAGACGATCATCACCTACACCGGCGGCTATGACGACATGGTGCTGGCGAAGATGCAGATTCGGTCGCGCATAGAAAGTGAGAACGCGCAGCGCGAAAAAAAAATCGATCAGCTCAACGACTTCATCGCACGCTTTTCGGCTGGCACCCGCGCGTCGCAGGTTGCCTCGCGCCGCAAGGAAGTGGAGCGGCTGCAGACTACGGATCTGGCGCGATCGAACATCCAGCGCCCGTACATTAAGTTCACGATGAACCGGCCGTCGGGCCGCGTGGCACTGGAGTGCGAGCAGGTGCGCAAGGCTCACGGAGCGCTGAAGGTCATCAAGAATTTCAGCGCGGTTGTGACACGAGGCGAGAAGATTGTGCTGGTCGGCCGCAACGGCGTGGGCAAAACCACCATGCTCAAAGCCCTTTTGGCCGGCGCGCCCGGACAGCCGGAGTCACCGGACGACACCGACAGTGGCATGGTTCGTTGGGGGCACGAGGCGTCCATCGGCTACTTCTCGCAGGACCACACCGGCGCCATCCAGAAGGGGATGACGGCGGTCGAGTGGCTCCATCAGTTCGATCCCGACCTGTCGCGGCAGGACATCCATGGCTTGCTCGGCCAGATGCTCTTCCGCGGCGAGGAAGGGCTCAAGCCCACCGAGGCGCTCTCTGGCGGCGAAACCGCTCGGTTGCTGTTCTGCCGGATCATGCTGCAGAAGCCCAACGTTCTGGTCTTCGACGAACCCACCAACCACCTGGACCTGGAATCGATCAACGCCCTGAACGTCGGCTTGCAGAAGTTCGAGGGCACGGTGCTGCTGGTTACCCACGACCAGGACCTGCTCGAGGAAGTGGGCACACGGGTCTGGAGCTTCGCGCACGGCAACATCGAGGACTTCAAGGGACCGCACGAGGAGTATGAAGCGATCCTGGCCCAGCGGTAACGACCGCGCGCTGTTAGAATTGGGACGTCTTGTCCAACCCAGTCGCCACGCCCGGCAACGGGGCACCGGAACCACCTCGCAGTTGGGCTGGACGCGTCGCGGGTGCACTCGCCCACCGAGACTTCCGACTTGTCTGGTTCGCGGCGCTGGGGTCCACGATTGGCACCTGGATGCAGAAGTTCGCCCAGAGCCTGTTGGTGCTGGACCTGACGGGATCGAACTTCTACCTCGGCCTTGATGACTTCCTGTCGCAGCTCCCGATCCTGCTCTTCATCCTGATTGGCGGCGTCGTCGCCGATCGGTATGACCGACGCCGGCTGCTGACCGGGTCACAACTGATACAGGCTTTTTCGGCGTTCGCACTGGCCGCCTTGGTCTTCTGGGATCAGATCACCATCTGGCATGTGCTGGCGCTCTCGTTTATTTCCGGGCTCGGTCAGGCGTTCGGTGGACCGGCCTACCAATCGTTGCTGCCTTCGCTCGTGCCGCGCCGCGACCTGCCGAACGCCATCGCGCTCAATTCCACCCAGTTCAACCTGTCGCGCATCCTCGGGCCCATGGGCGGCACAGCGGTCCTGCTCTCACTGGGCACGGCTGCGTGTTTCTTCTTGAACGGCCTGTCGTTCTTCCTGGTTGTGGTCGCGTTGATGCTGATTAAGGTCCCCCTGCCCGTGCCGCACGAAGGACCGCGGCGCCGCATCATGACCGACCTCCGCCATGGACTGTCCTACGTCCGCAGCCAGCGGCTGATCATGACGCTCATCGCGCTCGTGGTCGTCAGTATGTTCCTGGCCATGCCCATCGTGACGTTCCTGCCCACGGTGGCGCGCACGGTGCTCGCGCCCACTGCGGGCACAGCCGAAACGCAGCTGTTTCTGCTCATGGCCTGCCAGGGATTCGGCGCCGTCACCGGAGCGTTGTTGATTGGCACGGCGGGCGGTCGATTTCAGCATAGGGGCCGCATGCTGCTCATCGTGCAGTTCCTGATGGGCCTGATCATCGTGGCCTTCGGCTTCTCCACCACGCCCATCGTCAGCTACGCCCTGGTCTTCCTGGGTGGCATCGCGTTCATGGCCTTGTTCTCGATGAGCTTCTCCATTGTCCAGCTCGTCGTCCCCGATGAGCTGCGCGGCCGCGTGGTCAGCATCTACATGGTCGCTCTTCGCGGCGGTGGTCCCCTCGGGGCGCTGGTGTCTGGTTATTTCGCCGATATCTACTCCGCCCCCACGGTCATGATCGTCAACGGCGCGCTCCTCTCGCTGATCACGCTGGGTGTGGTGCTCTCCGGCAAGGCCTCGAGCCTGAAAACGATTTAGGACGCTACAATGACGCCCGTGGCCCGGATCCTTGTCGTCGAAGATAGCCAGGACATTGCGGACCTCATCGCGCACTACCTGCAGGGCGCGGGCTACAGCACGGCGATGGCGGCCAACGGGAGCGAGGGGTTGAAGCTAGCTCGCGCCGCTCCGCCGGACGCGATCGTTCTGGACCTGATGTTGCCAGGCATGGACGGGCTCCACATCTGCCAGGCGCTCCGAGGCGAACCAGCCACCGCCGCCATCCCCATCATCATGCTGACGGCGCGAGGCGAAGAGTCCGATCGCATCCGTGGTTTGGAGTTCGGTGCCGACGATTACGTCACCAAGCCGTTCAGTCCCAAGGAGCTGGTGGCGCGGGTGGGGGCGCTGCTCCGCCGCATCCAACGGCCGGTGGCTGCCGGCAAGGTGTTGATCTACGGCCCCTTGACGATCGACATCGACAAACATGTGGTCCGTGTGCAGGGCGAGGAACTGCGCCTGACGGCAAAAGAGTTCATGCTCCTGCGCTATCTCATCGAACACCGTGGCCGCGTCCTGTCGCGCGACCTGCTCCTGACCGACGTGTGGAGTTACCAATACACGGGCGGTACGCGCACGGTGGACGTGCACATCCGGCGGCTCCGCGAAAAGGTGCCGTTCCTCGGCAACGCCATCAGCACCATCAAACAGTTCGGGTACAAACTCGAAGACCCCGCGCCCGCATCGTGACATTTCGCACACGGACGTTTGCCGCCATCCTTCTCGCCAGCTCTCTGGCACTCGCGGCCTCGACCGCGCTCGTGACCACCTCACTGCGCCGCGCGATGCTAGCCGACATCGAGGCATCGCTCGTAAAGCAGGTCAGGCTTGCGGCCGAATTGCTGTCTGACCGCGGCAGCCTAGCCAATCCTGATGACGAAGCCGCTGTGATCGGGAGACTCATCGGCTCGCGCCTGACGTTTATCCGCGCCGACGGCGTGGTGATTGGGGATTCGGACGTCGCGGCCGGCGATCTGGACCAGGTAGACAATCATCTGGCGCGCGAAGAAGTGCAGGAGGCCATCGTGGATGGCGTCGGCGCTGCAGTACGACAGAGCCGCACCACCGGCGAAGCGACCATGTACGCCGCCGCCGTCGTCCGGCAGGGCGCTGTGGCATTCGTACGGGTCGGCCTGCCGTTGACGACGGTGCGCGAGCAGCTCGCGGAAACCCGCAGGCACGCCTGGACCGGCCTGGGCGCGGGCCTGCTGGCGGCGCTCCTTCTCACTTGGGCCACCTCAGCCTGGCTGAGTCGCAGGGTCAAGGCCATTGCGGAACTCGCCGCTCGGTACCGGCAGGGCGATTTCACGCGACAGGCCACCGACCTGGGACGTGATGAACTCGGAACGGTCGCCCGCGTCCTCGACGAAACCGCGCGTGACCTGGGCGCACGGCTGTCCGATGTCGCCCGCGAGAGGGCTCACATGGACGCCGTCCTGCAGGGCATGGCCGAAGGCGCGCTGCTTGTAGATCGGGGTGGGCGGCTTGTCCTCAGCAACACGGCGATTCGCGCGATGCTCCGGCTCGCTGACGACCCCGAGGGCCGACACTTCATCGAGGTCGTGCGCCACCCCGAAGTGGCAGCCCAACTGACAGCGGCACTTCCCGGCGTACGACCAGCGCCTGCTGAGGTTCAGCTTGACCACGGATCGAGGCGCGTGATTGTGGCGCGCGCCGTGCCGGTGGAGTCCGACCGCGGGGGTGGAGCGGTACTCGTGTTGCACGATGTCACGGAACTGCGCCAGGCCGACCAGGTACGGCGCGACTTCGTGGCCAATGTATCCCATGAACTCCGCACGCCTCTCACCGCCATCCGCGGCTACGCCGAGGCGTTGCTCGACTCTGCACTGGACCGCGATCAGACCCAGAAGTTTCTCGCCATCATCGCCCGTCACGCCGCACGCATGGAGCGGCTGGTCACAGATCTGCTCCGGCTTGCCCGACTCGATGCACGGCAGGAGACACTTGGCCAGACGCTGTGCCACACGCGGACCCTCCTCGCCGCGATTGCCGGCGAGATGGACAGCGCGATCGAAACGCGCGATCTGCGGGTCACCACGCGGATTGATGCGGATGCCGAGGCCGTGTTTGGTGACTCGGCCAAGCTGCACGACGTCTTTCGCAACCTCCTCGAGAACGCCATCAACTACAGCCCCCAGGGCGGCGCGATCGAGATGGCAGCCACACACCAGGGAAATGTCGTGGACATCTCTGTGAGCGATAGCGGCCCGGGTATTCCCGAAGGTGAGCTGAATCGCATCTTTGAACGCTTCTATCGAGTGGACCGCTCCCGCACGCGCGATCCTGGCGGCACCGGGTTGGGTCTGTCGATCGTCAAGCATCTGGTGGAACTGCACGGCGGCCGCGTCTGGGCGCTCAACCGCGAGGGCGGCGGTGCGGTCGTGCACGTGCGTCTGCCTGACCGGCCGCCGTCGTCCACGCCGCCTGGCTGAGGCGGGGGTGGATCCTCTATTGTTCGCCTACCTCTCGCTGACGGCAGCGCTGGTCATTACGCCGGGCGCCACAACTGCCGTCGTCGTCCGCAACACCTTGGCCTCGGGGTGGCGTGGTGGACTGGCTGCCGCACTGGGAGCCGCTGCCGGCAACGCGGCGCACGCCACGGCCGCGGGCTTCGGACTGGCGGTCGTCATCGCTCGGAACCCGACGCTGTTGCTGGTCATTGAACTGGTCGGCGGGCTTTACCTGGCGTGGCTCGGATTCGGCAGTGCGAGGCGCCTCATCCGCGGTAAGGCCCTGCCAATCTCAGGGTTGATTCTCGAGGCCGACGCCCCGATTGAGCAACATCACGCCGCGCGCGAGGGCGTCACGGTCAATCTGCTCAACCCGGCCATCGCGACGTTTTATCTGACCGTAGTTCCGTCGTTTCTGCCCGCCGACGCGCAACCCGGCTACTACGTGCAACTCGCCGCGGCGCATGTGGGCCTGGCGTTCGCCTGCCACAGCCTATGGGCATTTGGCATGGACCGGCTCCGCCACCTGCTCGAACGACCCGCCGCGCGCCTGGCCCTCGAAGCCCTCACCGCCACCACGCTGCTCTTACTCTCGGCGCGCGTGCTCGCCTCAGCGAACTGGTAGGTCTCTGGACTCTGGACTCTACAGTGCCGGCCCGAAGTAGTGAAGGATGTAAAAACTGATGGCCCCGATGAACGCCGACGCTGGGATGGTAAGTATCCACGCCCAGACAATCTGCCGAGCCACGCCCCACCGCACTGCCGAAAGGCGCCGCGTCGCACCAACGCCAATGATGGCGCCCGTGATCGTGTGTGTTGTGCTGATGCCCACGCCGAGCGCCGTCGCCGTATAGATCGCCACCGCAGCACCCGTCTCTGCCGCAAATCCGCCAACGGGCTGCAACTTGGTGATCTTGGCGCCCATCGTCTTGATGATGCGCCAGCCTCCGGTGAGCGTGCCGAGGCCAATGGCGGCGTGGGCCGCAATTACCACCCAGAACGGCACAACAAAGGAATCGAGGTACTTGCCCGTCACCAGCGCGCCGGTAATGATGCCCATCGTCTTCTGCGCGTCGTGAGCGCCGTGCATCAGGCTGAATCCGGCCGCCGACGTCACTTGCATACGACGAAACCACTTGTCCACGCGTTTTGGTGTCGTGTTGCGGCACATCCAGAAAATGGTTGTCATCAGCAGCAGGCCGACCGACAACCCAATCAAGGGCGCCACCACAATGAAGATCAGCGTCTTGGTCCAGCCCGCAACGATGATGGCCGAGAACCCGGCCTTGGCGACCGCGGCTCCAGCGTATCCCCCGAACAACGCATGCGAAGAACTTGTCGGCAACCCGAAATACCAGGTGATCAGGTTCCACACGATCGCGCCGGTCAGTCCCGCCAGGATGACCCCGTAGGTGACGATGTTGAGGTCTACCATGCCCTGGCCGACCGTTTTCGCCACGGCCGTGCCGAAAAAGAAGGCGGCAATGAAATTAAAAAATGCCGCCCACACCACCGCCTGGCCTGGCGACAGCACACGGGTAGAGACCACGGTGGCGATGGAGTTCGCCGCGTCGTGAAACCCGTTGATGTAGTCGAAAATCAGCGCAACGACCACCACCACGACGATCGTTACGAGTGCCGCATCCATGAGTGGCGTTACCCGTGTTTCACGACAATGCTCTCGATGACGTTGGCCACGTCTTCGCAGCAATCGGTGATCTGCTCAAGCACATCCAGCAGGTCTTTGGACTTGATGAGACCGATGGGATCCGTTTCCGTCTCGAACAACTTCTGGATCGCCACCTGATAGGCGCGGTCCGCGTCGTTCTCCAATCGGTTGATTTCCACTGTGTGGGGCTGAATCGGCGCCTTGGTGGACAGCGCTTCCATCGCCGCGTGCAGCCGCTCGGACGACTGGGTGACGATGTGGGCCAGTTCGCGGGCCCCTTTGGGGGTCAAGGTGATGTGGTAGTTGCGCACCAGTGACGCGGCGTGATCGATGGCATCCATCACGTTGTCGAGCGACGTAGCCATTGCATACAGGTCTTCGCGATCGAACGGCGTGATGAAGGTGCGGTGCAGGCGCTGGATGGTGTCGTGGGTCAGCGTGTCGCACCGATGTTCCGCGTCCCTGATGACATCGACCTTGGCGTCATCGGGCGGGTCCGACTCCAGCATCTGCTTGAGGTGGCCGGCCGCGGCCTTGATTTCGGCCGTCGTGGCCATATACAGGGTGAAAAACTGCTCTTCCCTGGGAATCAGACTGAAACGAAAGCCCACAACGCCCCCCGAACTGCCGAATCCGCCGACTGGGCGACATTCAGGCAACAGCATTGTAACAGCGATGTAATGTCCTGCCGGTGGGCACAAGAAGTTAACGCCGAATTAACCACACTCGACATGTCAGGGAAATCGCGCCTCCCTATGCTCATCCACAGACATGCTGATGCCAGCCCCAGCGCCAACCCGGATTCTCGTGGTGGACGACGAAAGTGATATTGCCGGCCTGATCAAGCACACCCTGGAGCGGTCAGGCGACGTCGAAGTCAGCATCGTCGGCAGCGGAGACGCGGCCCTGAAATCGGTGTTCGACCATCCGCCGGACCTGGTGATTCTTGACCTCAATCTGCCGGTGCTGAGCGGGTCGGAGGTCTGCCGGCTGCTTCGGGCCAAACCGGCCACGGCCCAGCTGCCGATCATCATGCTCACGGCCCGTACGGGCGAGTCCGACCGCGCGTCGGGTCTTGACCTGGGAGCCGACGACTACATGACCAAACCGTTCAGCGTTCGCGAGCTCGCCGCGCGGGTGCGCGCCGTGCTTCGGCGCAAACAGGGCGACCCCGAGGCGCCGCCACAGGTATACCAAATGGGAAAATTGTTTGCTGACTTTGACGCGGTGATGGTGAGTGTTGAGGGCGATCCCGTGCGCCTGACCCGGCGCGAGTTCAAATTGCTGAAGTGCCTGGTGGAGAATCGCAACCGCGTGCTGTCCCGCGACCGACTCCTTGAACGTGTCTGGGGTTACGACCACTATGTGGAGACACGATCGGTCGACGTGCACGCCGGCCGGCTCCGCTCGAAGTTGCGCAGCGTGGGCCGCCAGATCGAGACCGTCGTCGGTTTCGGCTATCGGTTCGTTGAAGAGACCCCTGCACATTAACGGCGCTGTAACGAAGCTGTCGCCCAGCCATCACAGCGCATGCGTACGCTGCCTCCTGTATTCACACCGCCGCACTCGCGGCGGTGTTTTGGAGGGAATCACATGATGAAGATGTTGTACCGGGTGGGCCTGACGCTGGCCTGCCTCGCCCTGGGAACGGCAAGCGCTGGCGCGCAGGCCCGGACGGGCAAGGTCACCGGCCCGGCGGGCCCCGTCACGCTGAGACTGTTTGGCTCACTCGTGGAATCAGGCGGGCGGTGGAAGATCTACGGCTTCGTCGTGGACTGAATCGACACGCGGTAGAATGTGCAGCCATGCTCGACGTCCTCACGATCGTCCTTGGTGGTGGCCGTGGCACCCGGCTGTTCCCGCTCACGCACCACCGGTCAAAGCCCGCTGTCCCGATTGGCGGCAAGTACCGGCTCATCGATATTCCGATCAGTAACTGTCTGCACGCCGGGCTCAAGCGCATCTACGTGCTGACGCAGTTCAACTCGGCCTCCCTCAACCGCCACATCTCGCAGACCTATCGCCTTGATCTCTTTTCCGAAGGGTTCGTTGAGGTCATCGCCGCCGAGCAGACGCCGGAGGGCGAGCGCTGGTTCCAGGGCACGGCCGACGCGGTGCGCCAGGCCGCCCGGCACTTCCAGAACATTGATGCGGAGTACTATCTCATCCTCGCGGGCGACCATGTGTACCGCATGGACTTCACCGAGCTGGTCGAGTCGCACATCGACCGCGGCGCCGACATCACGATCGCTGCGCAGCCGGTGACGCGCGATGAGGCGACGCAGATGGGCATCCTGCGATGCGACATCGGCAACCAGATTGTCGGATTCGACGAAAAACCGTCACCGGCGCGGCTCGACGAGTTGCGCACCCTCTCCCCGACGGGCCTGGCGATGGCCGGGCTCGGCCCCGACAAACCTTTTGTCGCCTCGATGGGCATCTACGTATTTTCGCGAGATGTCCTTCATGAGGTGCTGGCTCGCGACCACGCGGTGGACTTCGGCAAGGAGATCATCCCGCACGCGCTGACCACGCACAAGGTGCAGGCGCACTTTTCGCGCGGCTTCTGGGCGGATGTCGGCACCGTGGATGCGTTCTACGACGTGAACCTCATGCTCACGCGTCGCGGCGCGCCCTTTAATTTTTTTCACCCCACGCGGCCGATCTATACGCGCCCACGGTTCCTGCCTGCCTCCCGCCTGCATCAGTGCTCGATTGACGAGGCGATCGTGGCCGAGGGGTGTTACCTCGACAACTGTGAGGTGCGCGAATCCGTGGTGGGCATCCGGACGTCGATCCACCACAGCGCGACGGTGACGCGATCGGTCCTGCTGGGCGCGGATTATTACGACGACCGGCAAACCGACCTGCCGCTGGGTATCGGGCGTGGCGCGGTCCTCGACCGCGTGATCGTGGACAAGAATGCCCGCATCGGTGAAGGAGCGCGATTGGTCAACGACCGCGGCCTCCGGGACGTGGACGGCGACGGCTACTACATCCGCAACGGCATCATCATTGTGCCCAAGGGCGCGGTCGTGAAACCCGGGACCGTGGTGTAGTCAGACCAGGATTTTCGGTGTGGCCAGCCACACGAGTTGCCCGGCACGGGTCGGGGGCCAGGCCGGGAGATCGATCCTCGCGACTCCACCCTTCTTGAAAACCAGCGGCGTCCGCGCCCCAATCAGCCACGCCGCAAACGCCCCGAGGTCGGGTTCATGGCCCACCACAGCCACCCGCGCCGAGGCCTTGAATTTTCCGAGGGCGGCGACTGTTGCTGCGGCGGTATGGTCGGGTGCCAGTTCGCCCACGATCGACACAGACGGCGAAGGCGTCCACACGGCTTTGAGGATCTGCGCTGTTTCAGCGGCGCGGGTCAACGGACTCGTCAGTACGACCTCCGCCGTTTCATCGAGCGCCGAGAGCCGCTCGGCGATCTTCTTCATCCTGGCCGCGCCCTTTGCCGTCAGGGGACGAAGGGCATCGTCCGGCCAGTCCTCACTTCGGGCTTCCGCAATCGCATGCCGAATCAGGAACAGCGTCGGCATTTCAGCGACGCTCCAATCGGTGGGCCAGTTTCGACCACGCGGACGCGTCGGCCACCATCTGCACGTCGTGGAGGGCGCCGAGTTCTTCCTGCATGCGGGTGAGGGTCTTGATGTCTCGGGCGACGGCAGCCCGGTGCACGGCGCGCTCGGTCTCGAGGCTGTAGCGAAGCTTCTTGGCGCGACGCATCAGGGCGGTCGTGCCTGTGCGACGCAGAACCTCCACCACGTCTTTCTGGCGATCCTGCCGCGCGCGCCGCGACTGCGTTTCATCGGCGGCCGCAATCAGCGGCAGTATCTCGCGAATATGCCTGGACGCCACACGCCCCTTGTGTACGCCTGTGGGATCACCCCTGCGCGCCCGCACGAGGGCGCGTGAAAAGCGGCGCACCTGTTCATCAAGCGCGTGCGTCAATGTCGCGGTGCTCACAGTCACGCCCCACCCACCGTGTAAGCTTAGTGCATGCGGATCGCGGCGATCGATATCGGCACGAACTCGGTGCATATGATCGTCGTGCGCGTGCGTCCCGATCTCTCGTTTGAAGTCGTGGACCGCGAAAAGGACATGGTCCGGCTCGGCGCCGGAGGGCTTGACGGTCGGCGTCTGTCCGACACGGCCGTAACAAACGCGTTACAAACATTAACGAAGTTCAAGCGCCTTGCGGAGTCTCACGCCGTGGACGAGGTCATCGCCTCGGCGACCAGCGCCGTGCGCGAAGCGGAAAACGGCGCCGACTTCGTCACGAGGATTCGCCGCGAAGTCGGCATCCGCGTCCGCACGATTTCCGGAACTGAAGAGGCCCGCCTCATCCATCTCGCGGCGGCCTACGCCGCCGGCGTGGGCGGACACACCGCCGTCGTGATCGACATCGGCGGCGGGAGCGTGGAACTGACGCTGGGCACCGCAGCCCGCATGCAGCTGGGCGGCAGCTTTAAAATTGGCGTCATCCGGCTGACCGAGCGGTTCGTCACCAGCGACCCGATTGGCGCCGACGAGGAAAAGCGGGTGGAGCGATTCGTGCGCCGCCAGACCGCTACGCACATCCGCGCGCTCAAGGCACGAGGTTTTCACCGTGTCATCGGTACGTCGGGCACCATCGCTGCACTGGGGGCGTTGGCCGTGCGCGATGGCGGTGACCTGCGCAACCGCCGCGTGACCGCGAAGGCGTTTCGGCGCGTGAGGCGGACACTCACTGATGCGACGCTCGAGGAGCGTCTGGCGCTCCCCGGCCTGGATCCACGACGCGCCGATCTCGCGGTGGCGGGAGCCGTGTTGCTCGACACCCTCCTCAGCGCCCTGGGCGCGACCGAACTGACGCTCTGCGACTTCGCGCTGCGCGAAGGACTGGTTCTCGACTACATCAAGAAAAACGGCGCGCACATTCGTACGGTCGAGCGCTATCCAGACGTCAGGCGACGCAGTGTCATCGAACTCGCCGAGCGCTGCCACTACATCCCGCGGCATGCGACACATGTGGCCCGTTTGGCCCTGGCGCTGTTTGACGCCACACTGGCCCACCATGAACTGGGGCCACGCGAGCGCGAGTGGCTGGAGTACGCCGCGCTCCTGCACGACATCGGCGGCCTCATCAGCTACGAGCGGCACCACAAACATTCGCAGTACCTCATCCTGCACGGCGACCTCCGGGGCTTTGAGCCCGACGAGATCGTGCTGATGGCCCTGGTCGCGCGGTATCACCGCCAGTCGACCCCCCGCAAAAGCCACGAAGACTTCAGCGCCCTGTCCGCGCCCCGACGCCGGGTCGTCCGTCTGCTGGCCGCCATGCTCCGGCTCTCTGAAGGCCTGGATCGCGGCCACGCCCAGTCGATCGGCGGCATCGACGTCAGCGAAACACCCGAGGGCCTTCTGGTGCGGCTTCGCACCGGTGAAGCGTCCGAGCTGGAGCTGTGGGCGGCCCAGCGGCACGCTGAGCCGCTGGCGGCCTTGCTGGACCGGCCGATACGTTTCGAAGTCGCGGCTGGGCGGGGGCGCCGACGAGCCGCGCGCCCCCCGGTCCGCATGTAACACAGAATTTACACCTCCGAAACCGGCGCGATATTCACGGCCGAACTGGCGCAGGCGATGCTGCGTGACTCGCTCGACGCGTACGTCCGCCATGACCTCGGCCTGGCCCGGAAGGTGCTGGCACAGGACGATGAGCTGGATGAGCTGAAGACGCGTGTGTTCCGGGACCTGCTGGCCTGCATGCTGCGCGACGCCGCCACGATCGAACCGAGCCTGGACCTTATCCTCATTTCCCGGCACCTCGAGCGGATTGGCGACCACGCCACCAACGTGGCCGAAGACGTCATTTTCATGGTGTCGGCCAAGGACGTCAGGCACCAGTAGGCGGCATTTCGCGTACAATACGGAGGATGTCCGTCCGGTCTGTGTGCGTGTCATGCCGCCTGCAGCCTGCGGATCCCAGGTGGCGGCCCTTTTGCAGTGAACGTTGTCAGCTGGCGGACTTGGGCCGTTGGTTGCAGGGCGACTATCGGGTTCCCGGGCCGGCCATCGATTCCATCCCCGACGCGCCCGACACTGATCCTTCCACGTGAATTGTTTTATGGCCGACACGCTCACCATCACCGACAACCGCACTGGCAAGCAGTACGAAGTTCCCATCGCTGAAGGCACCATCCGCGCGATGGATCTGAGGAAGATCAAGGCATCACCCGAGGACTTCGGGCTGATGACATATGACCCGGCGTTCCAGAACACCGCGTCCTGCCGCAGCAGCATCACGTTCATCGACGGCGACAAGGGCATCCTCGAGTATCGCGGCTACCCCATCGACCAGCTCGCCGAGCACAGCTCCTACCTGGAAACGGCCTATCTCATCCTATTTGGCGAACTGCCGACCACACCGCAGCTTGATGCGTGGAGCCGTGAAATCACGCTCCACACGATGCTGCACGAAAACATCAAGAAGTTCATGGACGGGTTCCAGCACGACGCCCACCCGATGGGCATCTTCCTGTCCACGGTCGGCGCGTTGTCCACCATTTATCCCGACGCCAAGGAAGTGGGCGACGCGGAAGGACGGCGGCTGCAGATCCTCCGGCTGATCGCGAAGGTCCCGAGCATCGCGACCTACGCTTTCCGGCACTCCATCGGGCGGCCCTACGTCTACCCGGACAACGACCTGAGCTTCACCGGCAACTTCCTGAACATGCTGTTCAAGATGACCGAACTGAAGTACCGTCCGCACCCGGTGCTTGAACGCGCCCTCGACGTGTTGTTCATCCTGCACGCCGACCAC
>SYFT01000089.1 GCA_005799825.1 Acidobacteriota bacterium
CAAGGACGTGCTCTGCCAACTGAGCTACATCGGCCTTCGCTAAACGCTCGCTTCGCTCGCAGCTACGGCCGACTTCCACATGCGCCAAACGCTTGCTTTGCGCGCGGCTTCGGCGGCCTTCGGCGCCGATCTGCTCACACCTCACTCCGGAGCCGAATAACCCACCTTCCGAACCCGCGTCGCCTGGCCTGCCAGCCGAAGCGAGCGTTTGCGAAGGCTGGCGGAGTCTGGAGCGGGAGACGGGGATCGAACCCGCGACCAACAGCTTGGAAGGCTGTGACTCTACCACTGAGTTACTCCCGCCTTCGTTAACCGCTCACTCCGTTCGCAACTTCGGCGGGTACGCCCGCTGTTCCTGCCCTATCAGCACCCAATCCAACGTCAACAAAAGCCAACTCCCAACCGAGCGGCGCTGGCTCTCCAGCCGTAGCTACGAGCGAAGCGGGCGCTTCCGCGAAGGCTGGTGGCGAGGGAAGGATTCGAACCTGCGAAGGCGCTGGGCCGACAGATTTACAGTCTGTTGCGTTTGACCGCTTCGCTACCTCGCCATAAATTGACTGCCCTTGCGCGACCCCCAAAATTGGAGCTGGCGAAGGGATTTGAACCCCCGACCAGCTGATTACAAATCAGCTGCTCTACCGGACTGAGCTACGCCAGCCAGACGAAACGGCGATGGTAGCACGGTCCATGCCAATGCGGCAACCGCCTAAGTACGGCTCCGACGCTGCCGGGCCGCCTCAAACAGGGCCACCCCGGTGGCCACCGACACGTTCAAGCTGTCAACCAGCCCGCCCATCGGGATCTTGACCAGCCGGTCACACGTTTCCCGCACCAACCGGCGCAAACCCTCACCCTCGGCCCCGACGACAAACGCGGTCGGCAACATGTAGTCGAGCGCGTCATAGGCGTCACCCGCCTCGCCGTCCAGGCCCACCGTCCAGACCCCCAGCGTTTTCAGCGTCTCAAGCGACCTGGCAATGTTCACCACGGTCGCAATTTTCACGTGGTTCACGGCACCCGCAGACGCCCTGGCCGTGGCGCCGTCCAGGGGCGCGGCATGCCGCGCCTGCCGGATGACACCATGGCAACCGGCACCATCCACCGACCGCAAAATCGCTCCCACGTTCTGGGGATCCTCAATGCTGTCGAGCACCACCAGCAGAGGCGGCCCCTCGGCCTGCTGTACCAATTCCTCAATGGTGTACGCGGCCAACGCTTCAAGGTCTGCCGCCACGCCTTGGTGGACGCCACCGCGGGCCATCTTCTCGAGCGCCTGGCGGTCCACCGTCTCAACCGGGATCCGCAATTCGTGCGCCCGGGCAATCAGTGTATCAACCCGAACCCCCGCTCCCCGGACATGGACCAGTCGAGACACGCGCCGGGCCTTCAGCGCTTCCCCCACGGCGTGGATTCCATAGATCAGGGGCATCAAAAGAGACTATCAGTACTGGAGAACTTAGGAACTAGGGAGATTGGGAACTTAGGAAATGGGGAGTTGGGGACCTGAGGAACTGGAGTGTCCGCAGTTCCTAAGGTCCTCAGCTCCTAATTTCCCAATTGTCTAGCTCGCGCCGCGCAGGCCGGCACTGCCGGAAACAGTCCTGCGACGCGGTCAATGGCCGGCAGCGCGAGGTCGAGTTCCGGGCCCGACTCCCAGCCGGTCATCGCGACGCGAATGGGATGAAACAGGGCGCGGCCCTTGACGCCGGTGACTTCCCGGGTCCGGGCGGCTGCGGCCCTGAACGACTCCTTCGTCAGTGGCCCGGCGTCTGCGATGGCTTCCGCGAACGCGTGCATGACCTTCGCGCCGTCGGGTTCAGCGGCCACCAGCTGTGCGGCTGCTGCCGCGTCCCACGCGAACACAAACGACACACGCGCCGGCACTTCCTCCAGCCGATCAACGACACCCACAGCCATCGGCAACACGGCTTCGATCGACTCAAGCGCCTCCGAGTTGCTGCCGGCCACGAACCCAGCCGCAACAAACCACGGCGCCACGAGCGACGCGAGGTGCGCGGGAGGCGACTGCTTCATGTAGTGCCGATTGATCCACGCCAGTTTTTCGGTGTCGAACACCGCCGCGCTGTGGCTCACCCGCGCAAGAGCGAACCGGCGCGCCATCTCGTCGGCCGCCATCAACTCTTCGCCGTCGCCTGGCGACCAGCCGAGCAGCGCCAGATAATTGATCAGAGCCTCGGGCAAGTACCCGCGCGCCCGAAACTCGGCCACACTGGTTGCCCCGTGACGCTTCGAAAGCGGCGCATGGTCTGGTCCCAGCACCAGCGAAAGATGAGCAAACGTCGGAGGCGTCCGCCCGAGCGCCTCATAAATCAACACCTGCCGCGGCGTATTCGAAATGTGGTCTTCACCACGAATGACATGGGTAATCGCCATCTCCGCATCGTCTACGACGACGGCGAAATTGTACGCCGGGCCGCCGTCAGACCTCACGATGACGGGATCGCCGATGACGCTCGTGTGAAACGTGACGTTGCCTCGCACGACATCTGGAAACGTCACGTCGCGATCGGTGGGCACCGCGAAGCGCAGCGCGGCTGCCTCGCCGCCTGCCCGGCGGCGCGCGGCGTCCTGAGGATCGAGCGTCCGGCAGCGGCCTGAGTACTTGGGCGGCAAGCCGACAGCGAGAGCGGCGGCTCGCTCCTGCTCCAACTGCTCGGAGCTGCAGAAGCAGTAGTACGCGCGTCCTGCGGCGATGAGGCGATCGGCCGCAAGACTGTACCGAACCATTCGTTCCGACTGGCGGTAAGGCGGATACGGCCCGCCCACATCCGGGCCCTCATCCCAGGTCAAGCCGAGCCAACGCAGGTCGTCCTTGATGCTGTCCTCGGACGCGCGGGTGGATCGCTCCACGTCGGTGTCTTCCACACGCAGCACAAACGTGCCACCCCGCCCTCGGGCGAGCAGCCAGTTGAACAGCGCCGTACGGGCATTCCCGACGTGCAAGAGACCGGTCGGACTCGGCGCAAATCGCAGGCGCATCGGTGAGGGCGTCAGGGCCGGCCTCTCTTCAGAAGCGCTACGGCGTGGGACGCAATCGCATCACCGGTGCCGACGGCATCCACGCCTTCGTTTGTCTTCCCTTTCACACTCACCGCCTCGACTGGCACCCCAAGCACCGTTGCCAGGCTGGCGCGAATTGCCGGTACGTGCGGCGCCAGCTGCGGCCGCTCCAGCACCACCGTCACGTCCACGTTGACCACCCGCCAGCCATGTTCGCGCACGGCCGCCACCGCCCGACCCAGCAGGTCCAGGCCCGCTGCATCTTTCCACCGCGCGTCGGTGTTTGGAAACAACTGGCCAATGTCGCCCACACCTGCCGCGCCGAGGATGGCATCCGTCAACGCGTGGCACACCACATCTCCATCCGAGTGCGCCAGGGGGCCGCGTTCAAATGGTATGGTCAGACCGGCCAGCACTAGTGGACGGCCCTCCACGAGACGATGGAGGTCGTAGCCGGTGCCTACGCGCGACTGTGCCGTCCACAGGGCCTGCGCCTGCTCCACGTCGCGCGACGTTGTGACCTTGACGTTGCTCACGTCGCCTTCCACCACCCGGACCTCGCTTCCCATCCACTCCACCAACTGCGCCTCATCTGTCGCCTCCGTGTGCCCCTCACCCGCGGCCATTGCCGCAACAAGCACCTCGCGACGAAATCCCTGCGGCGTCTGCGCGAGCCATACCTCAGCACGCGGCTCGGTCCGCACGACATGGCGATAAGTGTCGGCCACTGCCACGCGCTTGACGGTGTCGGCCACCGGAATGGCCGGCACGGCCGCACCACTCTCGCCGGCGGCGATCACCACGCGATCGATCACCTCACGCGAGACAAACGGACGCGCCGCGTCGTGGACGAGCACAATCGTTGCCGCATCCGACACGGCGGCCACGCCCGCGCGCACCGAGTCCTGCCTCCGTTCGCCGCCAGCCACCACGCGACATGCGGCGCGCGTGGTGCCGACCAGCGACGGACCTTCCGCCACCCAGTCGGCCGGCAGGACAACAACGAGTTCACTGACGGCCGGATGGGCATCACACGCCGCCACACTGCGCTGCAGCATCGTGCGGCCTCCGAGATCAACCAATTGCTTCGGCACTACACCACCGGCGCGTACGCCCCGGCCGGCCGCCACGAGAATCACCGAAACAGACACCCGGATGATCTTAATGTAGGGCGTGGCGTCAGCCGCGCCAATTAGTACGTCGCTAGGGCGGTTCCTCAGGCCCGAGGGATTCTCGGCCTTGAGGAACAGGCCGGGCTACGTACAGACCCGGCTACGCGCTTCCGCAGAACGTGTGCACGCGCTCGCGCGTCATCGCAAGCGCCGCTTCGGCCATGGAAGCCTCGAGCCCCGCAGGGGCGAAAATCACGACGATCGCCTGCGTCGTCTCCACCGTCACCATCGTCCGCGCGGAATCCGACGTCGGATTGCCGAACGGCCCCAGCGCGTCGGCCAACACCAGGCGGCCTGCCACGTGCACCTGGTCTTTCCGAATCCCTGCGTACGACTCGTCCGGGTGTCCCAGCCTCAGGACCACCGGACCTTCGATTCGACCGGCGTCATACAACCCAAACGGCAGCTGCGATTCGAGCGAACACCAGTTGATGACATCCACGAGGCTATTGACGCGCGGGAGCGGATCGCCCTTCTTTACGCGCCGCCACAACGCTTCAGACGCCGGGCGGTTCTTGGTGGGGTCGAGGCCCACACGCTTGTACATCGTGCGAACGGCGGCGGTCACGTCGGCCATCTCGCTCGAGACCCGCATGCGTTCGGCGGCAAGTGCCAGCGGAGCATCCATCCCGGTGTCGAGCGCCACCACGCGCACTGAAAGAAAATCGGCACTCACGGGCCGGACGAGTGCAGCGACTGACGGGTCAACGGCAACCGCGTGGGGCATGGTGGACGGCGGGAAACTACGCCTCAGCCGGTCGGGGGCGTTTCACGCTGTCGTCGCGGTCCACTGCGGCGGCAGTCGCCCCATCCAGGTGCCGGCCAAAAATCATGCGGCCGGCGGTGGTCTGCAGGACGCTGGTCACCACGATGTCGAGGTTGCGGCCGATGCGGCTCCGGGCATTGTCCACCACCACCATGGTTCCATCGTCGAGGTAGGCCACGCCCTGATTAAATTCCTTGCCTTCCTTGATGATGAACACCGACATCATCTCGCCGGGAAGGACCATGGGCTTGAGCGCGTGCATCAAATCGTTGATGTTCAGGACCTCGACGCCGCGCAACTGCGCCACCTTATTGAGATTGAAGTCCTGAGTCACGATCTTGCCCAGCATCGTCCGCGCCAACTCAATGAGCTTCATGTCGACTTCCTTGATCGCGGGAAAGTCGATGTCGGAGATCAGCACTTCCACGCCCGCCATCTTCTGGATGCGATTCAGGACATCAAGTCCGCGCCTGCCGCGATTGCGCTTGAGTGGGTCGGACGAGTCGGCCACAACCTGCAGTGCCCTCAGGACAAACTGCGGCACCACCAATGTGCCATCGAGGAAACCACTTTCGGCCACATCGGCTAGCCGGCCGTCGATGATGACGCTGGTGTCGAGAATCTTGTAGCGCTTCTCTGGCCGGGCGTCGCGAAACAGGCTGACCAGCTTCGAGGGCTGCAACCACTCGCCTTTCCGTGCGCCGAACATCAAGCCCAGATACGGCAACACGATGATGATCAGGCTGTGCAGGAAGCGCACCTTGGTGTCGCTGGTGTTGACCCAGAACAGGGCACCGCTCAGCGTGGTGGCCACCATCAGCATCACGCCAAAGCCCAGCAGCCCCCCCAGCACCTGCGTGACGGCGGCGTCCCGCATCCGGGTCTCGGCCGCGGCGATCGCGAGCGCGAACGCCAGCCCCAGGCCACCGTTGAGCACGGCATGTCCGGCCACGACCTGAATCTGGACCGCCGCGTAGACGACCACGCCAACGAAGAGGGCCCGCACGAGCACGAAACCGCGCATGGCCACAGATTACATCAAGGCGTCGAGCGCCTCGCCAATCGTGCGGACGCCCACCACCTCCATGCCTTTCGGACCGTCGCCTGCCGTAGCATTGCCGTCCGGCACGACACACCGTGTAAAACCCAACTGCGCCGCCTCCCTGAGACGGAGCGGTGCCTGGGATGTGGCTCGCACCTCACCTGCCAGCCCGACCTCACCAAACACCACCGTATTGGGATGCAGCGGCCGGTTGCGCAGGCTCGAGGCGACGGCCGCGAGGATCGCCAAGTCGGCGGCGGGCTCGTCTACCGTCATCCCCCCTGCGACGTTCACATACACGTCGTCGGTCGCCAGATTCAGCCCGGCCCGCTTGTCGAGCACAGCCAGCAGGAGTGAGAGCCGCGTCGGATCCAGGCCGCTCACGGTTCGACGCGCATTGCCGAGCGTGGAGGTACCGACCAGTGCCTGCACCTCCACAAGAATAGGCCTCGATCCTTCGAGGCAACACAGCACCGCTGAGCCTGGGACGTTTTCCGGCCGCTCAGCGAGAAACATGGCTGATGGATTTAGGACGGCCTGCAGGCCCTGCCCCGTCATCTCGAACACGCCAAGCTCACTGATGGCGCCGAATCGGTTCTTGACCGCTCGCACCACGCGATGCGCATGGTGACGGTCGCCCTCGAAATACAGGACGGTGTCCACCACGTGCTCAAGCACCTTCGGCCCGGCCAACGACCCGTCCTTGGTGACATGTCCGACGACGAACACAGGAAGATTGCGGCCCTTGGCCGTGAAGAGCAGGTCAGTGGCCGCCTGCCGCACCTGCCCGACACTACCGGGCGCCGAGGCCATCTTCAGCGAGAACACGGTCTGAATGGAGTCCACGATCACCAGGGCCGGGCGCACGCGATCCACTTCCTCGAGGATTCGCTCGATACACGTCTCGGCGAGAAGAAACAGCGGTGCATCACCAACGCCCAGCCGCTCGCCACGCATCTTCACCTGGTGTTCTGATTCTTCGCCCGAGGCGTACAAGACCGGACCGGTGTCACGCGCAAACGCCGCCGCGGCCTGCAACAGGAGCGTGGACTTGCCGATGCCCGGTTCACCACCCAGAAGCACGAGCGAGCCGGGTACGATTCCGCCGCCCAGCACTCGATCGAACTCGCTGATACCGCTTGAGAACCTGGTGGAGACGACCGCGTCCACATCGGCGTAGCGCGTAGCCTTGCCGCCGCCCAGTGGCTCGGCGGCGCTTCTGCGCTCAGTGGCCTTACCCGGCTTTTCGACGGTTTCTTCGACGAACGAATTCCAGGCCCCGCAATCGGAGCAGCGCCCGAGCCACTTGGGCGCCTGTGCTCCACACGACTGGCAGGCAAACACAGACTTCATGACGACACGCGCTGGATGCGACTACCGAGTCGGCACACGATTTCCCAGGGAATAGTGCCGATAGCGCCGGCGATTTCCCTGACGGTGATTTCCTGGTCATCCTGGCGGCCAATCAACACCACTTCGTCACCTGGCGACACGTCTTCTCCCGTCACATCCACCATCATCATGTCCATGCAGATTGAGCCCACCACCTGGCGCCGCCGGCCCCGCACCAACACGTGGCCGCGGCCCGCGAGGCGCGTATCGAGCCCGTCGGCATAACCGGCCGGCACAATGGCGATGCTGCGTGGTCGATCCCCCTGCCATGACATTCCGTATCCCGTGCCCTCCCCGGGCCGTAGGCCCTTGACCGCCACGATACGGCTGGTCAGTGACAGGGCAGGTCTCAGGTCCAGATTCGCGGCCGCGAGCGGTGGCGGCACCATACCGTAGAGCAACAGGCCCGGGCGCACGGCGTCATACCACGTCCTCGCGTCGCGTAGCAGCGCGGCCGAGTTCGCCGCATGGCGCACCACACCGCGCAAGCCCATGGCGCCCAACGCCGCAAGCGATCGATCGAATCGGTGGCGTTGCTCTTCCATCCACGGCGACTCAGGCTGGTCCGCAGTGGCGAAGTGCGTGTACGCGGCCTCAATCCGCAGATGCAGCATCGCCAGCACGGCGGGAATGGTCCGACCGAGGTTGTCGTGCCTGAACCCGAGGCGATTCATGCCTGTATCGATCTTGAGGTGGCATCCGATGGTCACGCCGCGCGCGGCCGCGTCCGCTTCGAGCGCGCGCGCCGCGGAAGGCGTAGACACCGTGGGCGTGAGCGCGTGGGTGAACACGTGAGACAACTCGCTCACGCTGAGCGCGCCGAACACCAGAATCGGGCGCGTCACACCCGCCTCGCGCAGCGCCACACCTTCCTCGAGGTCCGCGCACGCGAACATGCTGGCGCCGGCAGCCTCGAGTGCCATCGCCACCTGCGCCGCACCGTGACCATACGCATTCGCCTTGACGACAGCGATAACGGCGGGTGCTCGGCCGTCTTGCCGGACCATGGCACCAATCTGACGGAGATTGTACTGCAGGGCTTCGAGGTGCACGGTGGCCACAGTGGGCCTCGTCATTCCCGGCAGACCCAACACGGCGTGTTATCCCCGGGACCCGGACTGCAGATTTTCGAACCGGGTGTACTGCTTGAGGAACGCGAGGTTCACGGAACCAACGGGGCCGTTACGCTGTTTGCCGATGATGATTTCGGCCACGCCATCCACCTCGGGCCGCCGCTCTTCTTCGCCCTGCTGATACATCTCCTCGCGGTAGATGAACATGACGACGTCGGCGTCCTGCTCGAGGGCGCCCGATTCACGCAGGTCCGACAGCTGCGGGCGATGGTCGGCACGGGTTTCGGTGGCGCGGCTCAACTGCGACAGGGCAAGGATGGGAATCTCGAGTTCCTTAGCCAGGATCTTCAACGACCGGGAAATGGACGCCAGTTCCTGCTGGCGATTGTCGAACTTGCCGCGGCCCTGCATCAACTGCAGGTAGTCAATCACCAGCATGTCGAGGCCATGCTCGAGCTTCAGCCGGCGCGATTTCGCGCGCATCTCGAGAATGCCGGCCGACGCTGTGTCGTCCACAAACACCTTCGCCTCGTGCAGACGCGCGAACGCGACGTTGAGCTTGTCGTAGTCCTGTTCACCGAGAAAGCCACCCCGGAAGCGATGCGCGTCCACGCGGGCTTCCGACGTCAGCATGCGCATGAACAACTGCTCCTTCGACATTTCCAGGCTGAAGATGCCGACGGTCTTGCCCGCCTCCATCGCGCAGTTGAGCGCAATATTGAGGACGAAGCTTGTCTTGCCCATCGAGGGCCGCGCGGCGATGATGACAAGGTCGGACTTCTGAAACCCCGACGTCATCTCGTCGAGGTCAACAAACCCGCTGGGCACTCCGGTGACAAGCCCGCGATTCTCGTGCAGCGCCTCGAGCATGTCGTAGCCACCCTCGACCAGCTCGCTCAGCTTCACAAACCCCGACCGCATCCGGCCTTCGGCGATGGAAAAGATCGACCGCTCCGCCTCGTCGAGCAAGGTATCGGCGTCTTCCTCGGCGTCGTACGCGCGCGCCAACACTTCATTCGATGACTGGATGAGCCGGCGCAGCGTGGATTTTTCCTTGACGATCTTCGCGTAGTACTCGACGTTGGCCGACCGCGGCACGCCGTCCGTCAACGCACTCACGTATGCCGGCCCCCCCACTTCCTCAAGTTCGCCGCTGCGCGTCAGCTCGTCTCTGAGCGTGACCAGATCCACCGGTTCGTTGCGATCGGTGAGCGTGACCATCTTCTCGAAGATGCGACGATGCGCATCGCGGAAGAAGTCCTGTGAATCGATCACCCCGGCGGCCTGGTTAAACGCGTCGTTGTTGATCAGAATGGCGCCAAGGACGCTCTTCTCGGCCTCAAGGTTGTGGGGAAGCGTGCGTTCAGCCATGGAGGAGGACAAGAATACAGCAGCGCAAACAAAAACTGGCCCCTGAAAGCGCCCGCGCGCCAGTCGCGCGAAACGCCCCCAGGGGCCCAAATGCCTCGGCCTTGAGACCCCAGCCGAGCTACAAACTAGCCCGCGGCCTGCGCCGGAACGATTTTGACAGTCAACGTCGCGGGGACGTCGCGGTGCAGCTTGATGGTCACCACGTGTTCGCCGATGGTCTTGAGCGGCTCGGCCAGCACGATCTTCCGTCGATCGACCGTGATCTGCCGCGCGCTGAGTGCTTCGGTAATATCACCGGTCGTCACCGACCCGTAGAGCGTGTTGTGTTCGCCCACGCGACGCGCGATCGAGATGTCGGCCGCGGCCAGTGCCGCCGCCAGCGCCTGGGCCGCCGCGCGCTCGTCGTTCTCCTGCGCCTCGGCCTTCGCGCGCTCACGCTCGATCTGCTTCTTGTTTTCCTCGGTCACCCGCAGCGCCAGCTTGCGCGGCAGCAGGAAATTGCGCGCGTAGCCGTCGGCGACCTTGACCACCTCGCCCCGATTACCGAGGTGTTCCACGTACTGTCTCAGAATGACTTCCGTTGCCATGGCTCTCTCCTTGCTCCTAGTCCGTGACGTACGGAATCAGCGCGAGCGTCCGCGCGCGCTTGATGGCCACCTGCAGCGCCCGCTGATGCTTGGCGCAGGTGCCGGAAATACGACGCGGCTGAATCTTGCCGCGTTCAGGAATGAACGGCGTCAGAACCTTCACGTCCTTGTAGGAGACGTAGTCAATTTTCTCGACGCAGAACTTGCAGACCCGGCGCCGGCGGAACAACCCGCCACGCCGACCGGCCTTGTCGTCCTTGCCCTTGGCCGCACCCTTGGCACCACCGCGTCCACCACCACGTGAGTCCTTGTCGTAGTCGTTCATCGGTCTCCCTCCCCGAAGCCGTCGCCGCCGTCGGCGTCATCGGCCTCCGCCTTCCGGCGGCTCAATTCCTGTTCAGTGGGCTCGGCCGGCAATCCGCGGCGCAGCCGGCGCGACACCGTGGCGGCCTTGCGGCGCGTCTGGGTCCGCGTCTCCTTCGCGAGCACTTCATCAATGCGAATGATCAGGTGTCGCATGACGATGTCGAGCACCCGGAGGCGCCGATCAAGTTCGGTGGTCATGGCCCCGGGGCCATTCAGAATTTCTAGGACGTACACGCCCTCGCGCTGGCGGTTGATTTCATACGCCAGGCGGCGCCGCCCCCACATTTCCGTCCGTTCGATGGTGCCGCTGAACCGATCCACGACCGTGGCGACCTGCTGGTGCAGTTCCGCCAACTGTTCTTCGGTCGAATCCGGCATCGCGATGTAAACGAGCTCGTACTGTCTGTGCATGCTCATGTGCCTCCTTATGGACATTCAGGCCGTTTCCCCAATCGGAAACGGCAAGGAGCGTTCTTCTCTTGCTCGACTTCCCTACTTCTCGACTTCCTTACTATCGGCATTGAACCTGTTCATGACAGGTCCTAGACCGTCCGTAATCCACAACTCAACCGCGTCGGCCGCACGATCCATCGCAGCATTCATGACCGGCTGTTCATCCACATCGAACCGCGATAACACGTGGTCCACCAGATCCCGTCGCTCGTCGCCGCGCCCCACCCCGATCCGGATCCGCGCATACGCGGCAGTTCCGAGCGAGGCTGTAATCGACCGCAGCCCGTTGTTTCCACCCTCTGAACCTTCGGGCCGCGCTCGCAAGCGCCCCTCCACCAGATTCACGTCGTCGCACACCACCAGGACGTCAGCGAGCTCAATCTTGTAGAACCCCATCAGCCCGGCTACGGCCTCCCCGCTGAGGTTCATGAACGTCAGCGGCTTGGCAAACCACACGCGACCTTCCGGCCGACGCCATTCCACGATCTCGGCCAGCGCTTTCCACGCGTCGAGCCGAAGCCCATGGCGCGCCACCAGCCCGTCCACCACTTCAAAGCCGACGTTGTGCCGCGTTCCCCGATACCGGGACCCGGGGTTCCCGAGGCCAACGACCAGCTTCATACAAGGCCCTTACTTCTTGTCCTTCTCGTCCTTGTCCTTCTCGGGCTTGCCCTTCTTCATGACTTCGGGCTCGGCAGCAGCGACGGGCGTGGCAGCCGCATCCGGTGTGGCCACCACTTCGGCGCGCGGCGCCACGATGTGCACGATGAGCATCTCGGGCTCGCTGACCGCAGTCCACCTGCCATCGGCCGGCAGGTCGCGCACGCGCACGCCCTGGCCGATCATCAACTCCGTGACGTCCACCACAATGTGCTCCGGGATATCCGCCGGCAGACACTCAAGCGCCACTTCGCGATGCACGAAGTCCAGGGTGCCACCCTGGACCTTGACGCCCTTGGCTTCGCCGGTCAACTGGACCGGGACGGTGACGCGCAGCCGCTTGTCCATGGCCACACGGTAGAAATCCGCGTGCAGCAGGCGATGCGTGACCGGGTCAATCTGGTATTGCTTGACGAGCACCTTGGTGTCGGCCGTGCCGTCAATCTGCAGCGCGATCAGGGAGTTGACTCCTGAATGCGAGTGCAGGATGCGGCTCAGTTCCTTCGGGTCCACGGTGACCGATTCGCCGACCTTGCTTTCTCCGCCGTACAGCACTGCCGGGATCTTGCCCACCTGCCTGAGGCGCACCGCCTCGTTTTTGCCAATCGTGTCGCGCCGAACCGCCTGCAATGTCGAATCCATGGTCCCCATCCTTAAACGAACAACTTCGAGACCGAGGTCTCTTCGTGAATACTGCGAATGGCCTGCGCCAGCAGACGCGCCACCGACAAGACCACAATTTTCTCGCTTGCCATCTTCTCGGGCCCCAGCGGGACCGTGTTGGTGACAATGAGCTTGTCCAGAGGCGCCGCCTCAATCCGGCTCATGGCCGGACCCGATAACACCCCGTGCACCGCACACGCCAGCACGCGGCTGGCTCCGTTGGCCTTCAGAGCCTGAGCCGCCTTTTGAATCGTGCCTGCGGTATCGATGATGTCGTCCGAGATTACGCAAACCCGGCCTTCTACATCGCCGATGACGTTCATCACTTCCGCCGTCCCGTCTTCGCTGCGGCGCTTGTCGATAATCGCCAGTTCCGCATCGAGCCGCTTCGCATACGCCCGCGCCCGCTCCGCGCCGCCAGCATCGGGCGACACGATCGTGATTGGGCCGAAGTTCTGCCGCGCGAGATATTCAATGACCGCGGGGGCCGCAAACAGGTGGTCCACCGGAATGTCGAAAAACCCCTGAATCTGCGCCTTGTGCAAATCCATGGTCAGCACGCGATTTGTGCCAGCCGCGCCCAGCAGGTTAGCCACGAGTTTCGCCGAAATCGGCACCCGGGGCTTGTCCTTGCGATCCTGCCGCGCATAGCCGTAATACGGAATCACGGCCGTGATGCGCGACGCTGACGAGCGACGGAACGCGTCGATCATGACGCACAATTCCACCAGGTGCATGTCCACCGGCGTCGAGGTCGGCTGCACGATGAACACATCCGTGCCGCGAATATTCTCGTCGATCTGGAACGAGACCTCGCTGTCGGGGAACCGATGCAACCGGGCCACACCAAGCGGCGTTTCCAGTTGCTCGGCGATTTCCTTCGCCAGCGCCGGATGGGCGCTCCCCGAGAACACTTTCAGCTGGCCGTGGCTCATGCTCCGTTTACTCTTCCCCTGCCGCTCACCATGAGCCTCGAAGAATTGGTTGGGGCGGAAGGATTCGAACCTTCGAATACGGGTTCCAAAGACCCGCGCCTTACCGCTTGGCCACGCCCCACCTCGTCCGCGCACGCGCACTGCAGAGGAACCCGGCCGACGCCCCGGCCATCACCGGGCACTCCCACAGCGGCGCGTCAGGGACCTACCGCGAAACATAAAGTCTATCACAGGCCCATGCGGCGGGCCGCCTCGCGGCGGGACTGCGTGCGGGCCACGAGGACCAGCCAATCCTGGCGTTTCAGCTGTCGCGCGGCCCGGGCCGTGGTGCATTCAGGAAACAGGCCAAACACGGCCGACCCGCTTCCGCTCATCTGGGCCGCGACAGCGCCCGCGGCCAAACAGGCCTCTATCATCTCCCGGACGGCCGGATGGCGCTCAACGACGGGGGGCATCAGGTCGTTGACCAGCCGAACCGTCCGACTTGGCCATCCCACCTCAACCGGGCGGCTTCCGGCAGCGTGCAGAGCGACAAGTCCGCCCGTCCTGATGCCGGCGACCCCCCGGTCTGCGTCCAGCCAGCGATAGGCGTCGGCGGTTGCCACCCCAAACGAGGGCTTGATCACAATCACGCCCATCCGCTCGACGTCGTCCACCGGATACAGGTCTTCACCACGCCCGGTGCCTAACGCCGTGCCGCCCTGGAGAAAAAACGGCACATCGGACCCGAGTTGGGCCGCAAGGCCCATCAACTCGCGGCGCGGCTTGCGAGCTCCCCAGAGCGTGTTAAGGCCCACCAACGCGGCGGCCGCATCCGCACTGCCACCGCCGAGACCTGCCTGGGAGGGAATCGCCTTGTCCAGCTTGATGTGCGCGTCCCGGGGATCGCCTTCGCGGCCCATGGCCGCCCACAACGCCTCGGCCGCCTTCCATACCAGGTTCGTACGATCGCCGGGCACTCCGGGCGTACGACAGGCGAGTCCGAAAGGGCCCGGCTTGGCCGACAGCGTGAGGGTGTCGTGGAGGGTGATCGACTGCAACAACGTGGTGACGTCGTGAAACCCGTCGGGGCGGCGAGGGCCCACCTGCAAGGTCAGATTGATCTTCGCCGAGGGCTCGAGAATGAGGATGCGCGCCATGGGTGCTACGGAACCCGTTTGACATCACCGAGCGGTCGCACCGAACGCAGGTCGTCACGCGTCATCGGGACGAAGCCACTGGGCACCGTCAGCACGAATATGGCAGGGTCCAGTTCAACGTTGGCCTGAACCTGGCTGACGCGAAACGTCACGAGCAGGGGCGTGGTCACAGACGAAGCGTCCGATACGCGGATATCCGACGGAAACGCGCCCGTTCGCGCGCGGTACTCGACTAGGAGTCCGTCTCGCGTGGCGGCTTCCACCTGCCATGCGCCGGCCCCGCGCCGAAGCCATGCGCGCGCGCCGCCTCCCAATTCCACCGCAGCCTGATCCACACCGTGGGCGACCCCTGTCACGGCCGAACCAGGCGCGGTCACGCAGCCGGTGAGCACATTGAGCAGGTCCACCGCGTCCCACTTCAATCCGGTCAAGGCCTCGACGATGTCACGAGTCGGCGCCCGGAGGACGCGCTCGTCACGCGGCAGGAGCAACACGGCGCGATCGGCGCGACCACCCATCTGGACGAACGACCGCCCAGGACCCGGCACTTCGAGGTAGGCGTCGTTCTCACGAGTGAACGCGGCATGCAGTGCCGCGGAGAATCGCTGACGCGAAGGCCCGACCCACCCGTCCACCCTGACTTCGGCGACAAACACACGCGTGGTACTGCAACGCGCGGTCACGGCTTGCCAGGTGCCGGCCGCCTCATCAAGCGGCACACCAGGGCCAGCCGGTGGGGAGTAATGGCGCGTGGCACAGGCGCTTGTGAGCGACAGGCCGATCGCCAACCACAGGCCCACCCCGCGCACGCGCGCCCGGGGCGTCACTGTTTGCCTGCCAGCGTTCTGGCCCGGTCACGTTTGCGCGTGATCTCGTCTACGTCTGCGCCCGTGCGATCGCCGGCGAGCGCGCGATCCCACATCACCTGGGCATCGCGGTAGCGCTTGAGCAGGAAGAGTGACTCGGCCAGATGGTCGAGCGTCACAGAACGGCTGGGCAGCGCCGCGGCGGCTCGCTCGAGCACTACGCGTCCGTCCTCCACTCTTCCCTGCTGGACGTGTGCCCATCCCAGGCCGTCGAGGGCGAGGCCATCAACCGGGTCGGCCGTCAAGAGCTCCCGGTACGCCCGCTCGGCAGACACGGGATTCTTGTCGCGGCTGTACGCCGACGCAAGAGCGTGCAGCACGTCGAAGTCACGCGGGGCGCGGTTGCGTGCGTCCTCAAGAACGCGCACGGCGCGGCCCGGTTCATCACTGTTCTGCAGAGCGGTGGCGAACGCCGTCGCCACCGCCGAGTAGGCATCGCCGGCGGGCTGATCGCGCAAGGCGGCCAGCACTGGCTCAAGAATGGCCACCGCACCTCGGTAGTCGCCTCGCGTCGCACGGGCTTCAGCCAGAGCCAGCGGCCCACGAGGATCGGCCGGGTCAATGTCCGAGATCTTCTTCGCCGCGGCGTCTGCCGCGTCGTGGCGGCCGGCCTGGCTCTCAATGTGCGACAACAGATACCAGGCGTCGGCATCGCGCGGCGCCTCGCTCGTCAACGTCGTCAATTGCCGCCGCGCCTCATCGACCTGCCCGCCGTTGGCCAGTGCCGTCGCGTAACTGGTGCGCAGCGCTCTATTGCTGGGATTGGCTCGCGCCAGTTCGGCCCAGTGTGGCAGGGCGTCCGCGTTGCGGCCGGCACGTCCGTACATTTCGGCCAGCCTGGCGCGTGCCGGCACCATATCGGGTTCGTCACGGACCAATGGCTCAAGCTGGCTCACGGCCTGCGTGAACTGGCGCGTGGCATCAAGCGACTCCACCAGCAGCAGCACACCCTCGGGATATCCCGGCTGGTCGTTGAGAAACGCCTGCAGCGTCGCGATGGCCCTGGGGTGCTGGGAAGTCCGCACATACAGCCGGCCGAGGGACAGTTCGACACCCGGGTCGCGCATGCCTCCCGCCAGTGCCTTTTCAAAGTGATCGATCGCCTGGGGCACAAGCGTCGCTTCGAGCGTCGACGCGCCACGCCCGCCCTGGCTGTCGGCCAGCGCGGAGCGCACAAATCCGAGAATGCGGTGCGCTTCGCGATTGGTGGGGTCGGCTTTCAGCGCACTCTCGCCTTCTGTAAGCGACTCGTCGGCCCGACCCTCGCGCGCGTACAAACCAGCCAACTCTGCGCGAACGTCGGCGGACAGGGGCATCAGCGCGATGGCCTTGCGGTATGCAGCGATCGCACCGGCCACATCGCCTCGTCCTTCAAGCGTACGTCCCTGGATAAACAGGAAGTATGCCTCGCCAGTGGCGGCCACTGTCGGGGTGGCGGCCTGAGTCCGGCTGGATGCCGGGACTGAGGTGGTTTGCGCCGACGCGGGAACGGGTGGCGGTGGAGCGAACCAAATCATGAATGACTCGTGGGGTAGGACAGGATTGTTTCACAGTCGACCTGTGGATGGCTTATATTCGCGACATGGCCCTTGACCCCGCGCTGCTTGAAATATTGGTCTGCCCCGAATGCAAGACCCCGGTCCGTCTGGTGAGGGACGGCGCCGGCTTGCAATGCGGCACCTGCCACCGGATTTACCCGGTCAAGGACGACATTCCGGTCATGCTGGTGGATGAGGCGGAGGCGCCCGCCGCCGGCCGTTGACCATTCTCCTCATCAGGCTTCGGCTCATCGGTGACGTGGTCTTCACGACACCGGCGATTCGTGCCCTTCGCTCGCAGTATCCAGACGCCCGGCTCCTCTATCTCGTAGAGTCTTCGGCCGCGCCCGTTGTGGCGCACCATCCTCACTTGTCAGGCGTCATCAGCGTGCCCCACTCGCGCGGGTGGACACGCCTCAAGGACGACCTCCGCCTGGCACGGCGCCTGCGGGCCGAGCGATGCGATCTGGTCATTGATTTTCACGGCGGGCCCCGGAGTGCGTGGCTGGCCTGGGCCTCGGGGGCCCCACGCCGCGTGGGATACGACATCAAGGGGCGCGCGTGGATGTACACCGACGTGGTGCATCGACCACCCGGCCTGCACCCGCGCCACTCCGTTGAGAATCAGTGGGATCTCCTGGCCGCGGTCGACGCGGCGTTTTCAGGCGGGGCCGACCGCAACGTGAACCGGGTCGAGATGATGACGACGTCTGCGGCGCGGGCTTCGGTGGACGCGCGCCTGGCGTCGCTGGGCATCGGCGCCCCCTCAAGCGACACCTCGCTCATCGTCCTGCACGTGAGCGCCGGTAATCCATTTCGACGATGGCCAGAAACAGCATTTGCCGACGTTGCCGCCGGACTAGTGCGACAATCAGAGGGGCGTCGGGTGCTCGTCACCGCGGGTCCGTCCGACAAGGCGGCGGCGCAACGGGTGTTCTCAATGGCGCAGAGCCGGGCGGGCGACGGCGCCGCGCGAATCATCGACGCGCAGGACTTTTCACTCGAGGCCCTGCGGGCGGTGCTGGATCGAACCGCGCTCTTTATCGGGGGCGACAGCGGACCGCTCCACATTGCGGCCACGTCCGACGTGCCGATTGTGGGACTCTATGGGCCGACATTGTCCGAACGGTCGGCGCCCTGGCGCCCACCGCACCTGGCGACGGCTGCGGTGGACGCGGGCGAACTGCCGTGCCGGCCGTGCGACCAACGCGTGTGTGCCCCGGGAGATTTCCGGTGCCTAACGACGATTTCGGGAGAGGCCGTGATGGCCGCCGCTGAAAGGCTGCTGGAGAACGGGCGATGATGACGACACGAGATTCGGGACTGCACCGCGCGGGATTCGTGCTTGTCGCGATTTCGCTGGCCGCCACCCCGATCAGCATCTTCACCGCGCAGTTCGCGCTGTATGCCTCCGTGTTGGTGTGGCTAGTCCTGGTGGCGCGAGGCGAACGCTGGCGCGACGTTCCTGCATTTATGGTTCCCCTCATTGCGTATGCCGTCTGGACGATGGTTAGCGCCGCCGCGTCGGTCAATCCAATGGCCAGTTTCGCCGACACTAAACAACTCCTGCTGTCTCTGATGGTCCCCGTCGTCGCCACGTTTGCGCGCGGCAACCGGGCGACACGGGTGGTGGACGGCATCATCGCGGTGGGTTCGGCGGCCGCGCTCTACGGCATTCTGCAATACAGCGTGCTCGGCTACGACAGCCTCGAGAACCGAGCGGTCGGGTTCCTGAGCCACTGGATGACGTTCTCGGGCGTCCTCATGCTCATTACGGGTGCCGCCCTCGCGCGCCTGCTGTACGCGGGCCGCGAGTGGATCTGGCCGGCGATTGCCGTACCGGCCCTGGTGGTGGCGCTCTTTTACACCTACACGCGCAACGCGATGGTTGGCCTGGTCGCCGCGATCGGGATCCTCATGGCCGCGAGGAACTGGCGATTGCTTCTCGGCCTCCCGGTGCTGGGCCTGATCTGCTTCGTGATCGCGCCGAGCGCGATCATCAGCCGTATCCAATCCATCGGTGACCTGACCGACCCCACCAGTCGCGATCGCTTTGCGATGCTGCGGTCAGGTGTGCGCATGGTGCAGGACGACCCGCTGACGGGCGTCGGCCCCGACAGCGTGAAACTGGTGTATCCCCAGTACCGCGACGCCACCTACGCGGTGAACGACATCAATCCCCACCTGCACAACGTGCCGATGCAGATTGCGGCGGAACGTGGCTTGCCAGCGCTGGCTCTCTGGCTCTGGTTCGTCGTAGTTGCCTCACGCGACTTGTGGAGGCAATTGCGCCGCGGCGACAATCAAGCCGTGGCAGGTGCCGGCGTGGCGGCTATGGTCGCGATGCTGGTGGCCGGTCTGTTTGAATACAACTTCGGGGATTCAGAATTCCTGATGTTGTTCCTGGGACTCATCACTCTACCCTACGCCGCCGCCTTCGACGCGCACCACCAGCAGCCATCGTCATGACTTCACTCGCGTCCGTGTTTGACCTGTTGCCCGGAACGACCGTCGCCGTCATCGGTGATGTCATGCTCGATCATTTCCTGATTGGCCGCGTCGATCGGATTTCGCCAGAAGCGCCCGTCCCAGTCGTGAGGTTCGAACGGGAGGAGTACCGGCTTGGCGGCGCCGCAAACGTGGCCGCCAATGTCCGCATGCTCGAAGGTGTTCCGGTACTCGTCGGATGTGTCGGTGCAGACGACGCCGCAGCCGGCCTGCGCCGCGCACTGCACGATCGCGGAATCACCGACGCACACCTTGTCATCGACGAGGCCCGCCCCACCACTCGCAAAGTGCGCGTCGTCACCACGCGCAATCAGCAGGTGGTTCGACTCGACTACGAAGATGATGCCGAGCTGGCGCACACGACCGACCAGGCCCTGCGAGCGGCGGCTCGCCACGCGGCGCTCGGAGCGAAGGCTATTGTGCTCTCGGATTATCGCAAGGGCGTCATCACCCCTGGTGTGATTGCTGCGGCGGTAGCCGCAGCCGCAGGCGCACCAGTCGTGGTAGACCCCAAAGTTCCCGACGCGGCGAGGTACGTCGGCGTCACGCTGCTCACGCCCAATCATCACGAAGCGGAACTGATGACTGGCACCCGCATCGTCACCCCAGACGACGCGCGACAGGCGGCACGGGTGTTGCACAGAACCACGCAAGCCAGCGTGCTCATCACCTGGGGCGAACACGGCATGTGGCTCCTGGATGCGTCGGGCCCGTCGCTGGTGGAACTGGCCATCCCGGCCACCGCACGCGAGGTCTCCGACGTGACGGGCGCGGGCGACACCGTTGTCGCCACGCTCGCGTTGGCTCTGGCCTGTGGCGCGTCACTGAGCGACGCTGCCCGCCTCGCCAATCACGCCGCGGGCATCGTGGTTGGGCGCTTCGGAGCAGCCACGGTGGGACGGGAAGAACTCCTTCGCACCCTGTAATGGCGCAATGTCGGACAAATCTATGCAGGGAAGAATGGTCGCAGGTCTCTGGTGTTCGCCATTACGCGGGCGGCGTGCGCGGGGCGCAGGCAGCACCTGTGCCGATCAGGTAGACCTCAGGCCACGGCGTTCCATCCAGGATCAGTTTCAGCTTGGCCTCGAACAGGGTCTGGCGCGCAACGATGCACGGGTTGATTGATTGCTCGCGGGCGGCCGGCTCAAAGTCGGAATACTCGTGCGGCCTCATGAGGATGTACATCTCGGGCACCACACCCGCCCGCTCCATCAGCGGCCCCAGGTCGAAGTATTGCTCTATGGGACGTTCCAGGTAATAGACGAAACTCGGCAGTGACGTGATGTAGTGCGCCACCACTGGTGGCGGGCTCGGGCGCGTTCGCGCCGAAATCATACGTACCATTGGAAGCGCCGGCTTGAATGCCTCAACTGAAGGCAGCGACACCAACACGAAGATGTAGTTGGCTACCACCATCGTGCCGGCCAGGGCCAGCGTCGCGGCCTGCGCCCGCTTCAGGAGCGCGAGGACGATCACGGTCAGGCCACCGGCGACGAGCGTCGCACCGAGTGCGTTCGCGCCGGGGATGACATGGGTCGGCGCCCTGAATCCAAATAGCGCGACGACACCTGCCCCGCCCACAATCAACAACACCGCCGTGGCGATAAACCCCGTCCGCAGGCGCGCACCCCCGCGGTTCAGGCCAATGACGATGGCGTCAGCTGCAAGCGCCGCAAGCGCAGGGATGATCGGAAAGACATACAAGTCCTGTTTGGTCTCCGAAAAGGAGAACACCCCCACCAACAGCACAATCCAGATCATGAGGAAGCGCTTGAAGGCGGGGATCCCTGAGTCGGCGTCCAGCCTCGCAGCATCGGCGTTCCGAACGCGCGACCACAACGCAGCGGCGCCGGTGGCAATGCCGGCCACCACAAAGATCGACCACGGGAACAGGTCGCTGATCAACACGGGCACATAAAACCAGACATTCCGTTCGCCCGGTTGCATGGGCTCGGTGTATCGGCCGAAGTTCTCGCCGATCCAGAAGGCCTGCAGTGGTTCCCATCCGTGCTGCGCGTAGATGGCGCCCCACCACGGCGCGTTGATGGCCAGCACGATCAGCGCGCCAGGCACGATCCACAGCCGCTTGATGTCGCTCAGACGCCGTTCGAGGAGGAGCCACGCCCCGATGGTGGCGACAGGAAACACCAGCGCCACAGGCCCCTTGGTCAGCACCCCGAGACCGATCGCGGCATACATGAGACCCAGCCACGAGCGCCGCCGCTGCGGGAACGCTTCCGCTAGCAGGAAACACCCGATACTCAGCCCCATGAACATCGTCACCCAGATGTCGATGAAGATGCGCCGCGAGAACATCACGAACCGTGGCGCCGTGACGACAATGAGGACCGCGATCCAGCCGGTGAGCGGAGACCGCACCGCACGGCCGCAGAGATACGCGGCCAGCAGAATGCCGAGCGCGCCGAGGGCGATGCCGAATCGCTCGACGGTCAGGGAGAGACCAAAGACGTTGTAGAGACCGGCGACCACCCAGTAGCTCAACACTGGTTTGTTCATCCGGGCTTCGCCGTTAAAGACCGGATTCACATAGTCGCCTGACAACACCATCTGCCGCGGTGTGTCGGCGTAGAACGCCTCGTTCGCGTCCCAGACAGTATTGGCGCCCAGGCCGAGAATCAGCAGCGCAACGGCAGGAATCAGCAGGAGCTGCAGGCCCTTCATTGGCTCATTTCGTCAGTGGCGAAAATGCCTGCGCCCCGTAAACACCATGGCGATGCCATGGGCGTCGGCTGCCGCAATCACTTCATCGTCGCGCACCGAGCCGCCGGGCTGAATCACGGCGGTCGCGCCGGCAGAGGCCACCACGTCGAGACCGTCCCTAAACGGAAAAAACGCATCGGACGCAGCGACCGAATCACGCAGGCGGTCGCCGGCCTTCATGACGGCGGTCCGCACGGCGTCAACACGGCTCATCTGCCCGGCGCCGACCGCCAGCGTCGCATCGGCCGACGTAAAGATGACGGTGTTTGACTTCACGTGAGCGCAGACGCGCCATGCAAAACGCAATGCCGTCCACTCGGCCGGCGTCGGCGCACGCTTGGTGACCACACGGGGGCCGTCTTGAGCCGGCCACTCGATATGCCCCTCGACGACGCGGTCGCGGTCCTGCACGAGCCACCCGCCAAGAATGGAGCGCACATCGCGTTCCTGGTCGAGTCCCTCAAATGATGCGGTCACCACACGAAGGTTGGGCTTGGTCGCGAGGACCGCACGCGTCTCCTCATCGGCGGACAAGCCCGGCGCAATCACCGCCTCGATGAACGTGGACGTCAGGACCTGCGCCAGTTCCAGGTCGATAGGCCGGTTGACGCCTACGATGCCGCCAAACGCCGAGAGCGGATCGGCCTCCCGGGCCCGCTCGTAGGCATCGGCCGCAGTGTGGCCCGTCGCCACACCGCACGGATTGGTGTGTTTGATGACCACGGCCGCCGGCTCGGCGAACTCCAGCGCAATGCGCGCGGCCGCGTCGAGGTCCAGAAGGTTGGTGAACGACAACTCTTTGCCCTGATGCACCACCGCGCCACCGAAGCCGCACGGACTCATCGAGTACCAGGCTGCGGTCTGATGCGGGTTCTCGCCATACCGCAGATCGCGAACCTTGCTGAGCACGGGCGTCCACCGGCTGCTGATGGCGCCGCGGGTAAAGACACTGGCGGCGTCCACTTTCACCTCGCCGAGCGTGGCCGCGATCGTGCGGTCGTAGTCGGCCGTGTGACCGTAGGCCTTTCGCGCCAAGTCGAATCGCAACGACAACGAGCCGCCATCAGCCCGCAGCGCCGCCACGACGCGGATGTAGTCTGCCGGATCGACGACCACCAGCACGTCGCGAAAGTTTTTGGCGGCGGCGCGCAGAAGGCTGGGGCCACCGATATCGATTTCTTCAATGAGATGGTCAAACGGCAGATCCCGATTGGCGGCGGCCTGGGCGAACGGATAGAGGTTCACCACTACAAGGTCGATGAGTCCGATGCCGTGTTCCGAGAGGGACGCCAGATCTCCTGGGACGTGGCGCCGCGCCAGGATGCCCCCATGGACCTTGGGATGCAGGGTCTTGACCCTGCCGTCCATCATCTCGGGAAAACTCGTGACATCCGAGATACCGGTGACAGGGAGCCCGGTGTCGGCCAGGGCGCGGGCGGTCCCCCCCGTCGAGACCAGCTCCCAGCCGAGGCTTACGAGGGCCTGGCCAAAGGGAATGAGGCCGGTCTTGTCTGAAACACTGAGTAATGCACGCTTTGGCACTGGGATTCCTCTGAGGCCTTGACACGGCCCATCTGCCCGACTAAGCTCATGGGTCGACGTTGGGCGGGACCATCGTCGACGTGGAGACCGCATGTGCGGTCTTTTTTTTCTAGTGCGGCGGATTCACCGCCGCCGTTCTCGCAAGGCAGGCAAGTACGATGCGTATTACGGGTAAGGTCAAGTGGTTCAACAACGCTAAGGGTTATGGTTTCGTCGAGCGCGAAGGGGGCAACGACGTGTTCGTCCACTTCTCCGCCATTCAGGGCGCCGGTTTCCGGACCCTCGAGGAAGGCCAGGAGGTCGAATTCGAGATTGTCGACGGTCCGAAGGGACCCCAGGCTGGCAACGTCACCAAGCCAAGCTAGACCACACACAAAGGGCCGGGACGCCGCGTTCCGGCCCTTACCTTCCGCGTACGGCACTCTGCGCACGACGTCCCCTGACGTTACTTGATGAGGCACCAGACCCCTACTTGATCAGACACCAGTCGTTTACTTGATAAGACACCAGACCAGGGGCAGCCACAACTCTCGCGCATACGGCAGCGGTCTGTCGTCAATCAGCACCTCGGTGTCGGGCACGTTTGCAATCAGCTCATAGAGTTCGCGCACCTTCAGCGGCCTCTCGCCAGGGAAGAACCGCGCGCGGTAGCGGACGCCGCGGGTGTTGGGCACTTCCTGAAATTCATCCGACGCGCGAGCCAGCTCCAGCGCACGGGCGAAACCCTCGCCAAAAAAACACGGAAACACCAGCGTGATCGAAAACGGCATCGCATTCGCGCCGAAAAGCGCACGCCGAAGTTCGGGATGGATCGCTGCCAGTTCCTCTTCGCTCGGCTGTTCAGCCAAGTCCGCGTACGGCCAGAACCGCTCCAGCGGGCGGTGGGCTGGATTCTCTGGCAGCACGGGTTCTGTTGGCTTCGACACGACGGACGCTGATGCTATCCTGTCCCGTCGGACTGTCGCAACCACGCCATGACCGCCCGAAACATTCCCTCAATCGACGCCCTGCTGCGACAGCCCGCGATTGCCCAGAAGGTGGCCGCCGACGGCCGGACGCTTGTCGTCGAAGCGCTCAGAACCGCGGCCAATGCCTGGCGGGCGCTGCCGCCCGGAGACGGGAACGCCGGCGAGCCAGCGCCCTGGATCGTGGCGCGTGCCATCGACGTCCTTGACGGGGCCCTGGCCCCTTCGTTGCGCCGCGTGATTAACGCCACGGGCGTCCTCATTCACACGAACCTGGGCCGCGCGCCGCTGGCACGCCAGGCCATCACCGCCGCGGCTGACGTCGCGCGTGGATACTGCAACCTCGAGTACGAGCTGGACACTGGCACCCGCGGCCATCGGCACGTGCACACCGAACGCCTGTTGTGCGCGCTGACAGGCGCTGAAGCGGCCGTCATCACCAACAACAATGCCGCAGCCACCTGGCTGGTCCTGGCCGCGCTCGGGGCCGGGCGCGAGGTCGTCGCATCGCGGGGCGAACTCGTGGAAATCGGCGGGGGCTTCCGCGTGCCGGACATCATGGCGCAGTCGGGCGCCGTGCTTCGCGAAGTCGGGACGACCAACCGGACCCGCGTGAGCGACTACGGAGCCGCCATCAGCGAGCGGACCGCGATGCTCCTGAGAGTGCACCCGGCCAACTTCAGGATCGAGGGGTTTACCGAGCGTCCCGGGCTGGCTGCGCTCGCGGGCCTTGCCCATCAATTCCACCTGCCCCTGTTTGAAGACCTGGGGAGCGGCTGGCTGGGCCTGCCTCAGGAGGGCGGCTGGCCCGACGCCATCCGCGACGAGCCATCAATACTCGACAGCCTGAAGGCGGGCGCTGACCTCGTGGCCTTCAGCGGCGACAAACTACTGGGAGGCCCGCAAGCGGGCATCATCGTGGGGCGGCGAGACCTGATGGAGCGCGTCCGGCGCCACCCACTCATGCGTGCGGTACGTGCCGACAAACAGACGTACGCGGCCCTGGAGGCCACACTGATGCTCTGGCAGCGTGAGGCGGCCCGAACCGAGATTCCAGTCGTGCGGATGCTCCTCGAGAGCCTGGAGAGCCTGGATGCCCGCGCGAGGGTCCTGGTGAAAACGACCTCTGAGGTCGTCTTGGAGATCGTCGACGGCAACTCCACCATTGGCGGCGGCAGCGCACCGCAGTCCGCAATTCCCACCCGACTGGTCTCGATCAGATCCGGATCAAGAAGCGCGAGCGAGATTGAAGCGTCGCTGAGAGCCGAAGACCCACCCATCGTGGCGCGGATCCACCACGACGCCGTCCTGCTCGACCTAAGAACTGTGGATGCCGAAGACGACGCATTTGTCGCCAAGGCCGTGGCCCGCGCCCTCAGGTGAATCCGCCCAGGACCCTGGACCCCGGACTTAGAAGATTGACGCGACCGACTCAGCGGCGATTTTCAGCAGGCCACCCGGGAGCACACCGAGAGAGAGCACTCCGGCGAGTGCAATGAGCAGGCCCGCAGTCGTAATGGCCGACACCTTCGGCCGGTGCTCTGGCGCGGTTTCGTCGCTCATGTACATCATCACGACGATGCGCAGGTAGAAGAAAACCGAGACCACGCTGGTCAACACGCCGAGAATCGCCAGCGTGTACAGGCCTTCCTGCATCGCTGCGTTGAAGACGTACCACTTGCCGATGAAGCCTACGGTCGGTGGAAAGCCCCCGAGCGACAGCAGGAACAATGTGAGCAGCGCCGCGAGCCCAGGACGTTCTTTTGACATCCCCGCAAAATCCCACACATCGTCATGTTGGCGGACGGGGGTCACCAGGGCGGCCAACACGCCGAAGGCGCCGAGATTGGTCACGCTGTAGGCCACGAGGTAGAAGAGCATGGCGGCCTTGCCGGCGGAGCTTGCGGCCACCAGGCCAACAAGGAGGTAGCCGGCGTGCGCGATGCTCGAATACGCAAGCATACGTTTCACGCTTGTCTGGGCCACGCCCACGACGGTGCCCAGAATCATGGTGAGGGCGGCGATAACCGTGACAATCGGCACCCAATCCAACCGCAGGGGCTCGAGCGCCGACAGGAAGACGCGGATGAACGCGGCGAAGGCCGCGGCCTTGACGCCAGTGGACATGAAGCCTGTGACCAGCGCCGGCGCACCCTGGTAGGCGTCGGGCGTCCACATATGGACCGGCACGGCGCCCACCTTGAAGGCGAAGCCGACGAGCAGCAGCACCATCGTCAGGATGGTGAGGATGCCTGGGTCCAGCGCAGATGAGGCCACACGCAAGCCGATTTCGTCGAGCCGTGTGGTGCCGGTCACGGCATACGCCATCGCAATGCCATAGAGGAAAAAGGCGCTCGAAAACGCGCCGAGGACAAAATACTTGAACGACGCCTCGGCCCCTTCCGCGCTCGACCGCTTGATGGCGGTCAGGACGTACACGCCGAGCGACATGATCTCGAGGGCGATGAAGATCACCAGCAGATCGGTGGTGGACGCCATGAGCATCATGCCGACGATGGCAAACAGAATCAGCGTGTAGTACTCGCCGAGCGGCAGATGATCGCGTTCGGCATTGCCGGCCGACAGAATGATCGTCAGGATTCCGATCGCACACAGCGTGATGTTGAAGAACACTGTGAAGTTGTCGACGCTAATCACGCCGAAGCCCACAAGGCTCTGGTTCCACTGATTCAGCGACGCGGCAATCGCCCCACCGAGGCCAATGAGCCCATAGGTGCCAAACCAGCGGCCGGCGGCCAGGTCACGCTGGGGCCGGAAGGCCTCGGCCATCATCGTGGCGCACGCGGCGAGCGTGACCATCAGGACGGGAACGATGGCGGCGAAGTCGTTCTGGTTCATCGCGCGCTCCCTTCGACTGCGGGTGTCGCGGCAATGACGTCGGGTGTCTTTTCCGCGGCAGCGGTTCCGGAAAAGACACCCGACATCATTGCCGCGTTCACCGGTACTATCCCGCGCACCTGGGCCACGATGCGCTTGACGGCGGGCTCCATCGGCTTCAGGAACACGCCCGGCGCCACACCCATGCCGATGCACATGGCCACAATGGGCGCAATCACCACCCACTCGCGGGCGCTCAGATCACGCAACCCCTTGTTCCTGGGATTGGTCAGCGGGCCATAGTTCACGCGCTGGAACAGCCAGAGCATATAGACCGCCGAGAGGATGACGCCCGTGACGGCGACCGCTGTGAGGCCGGGGTTCGAGGCAAACGACCCAATAAAGATAAGGAACTCGCCTACGAACCCGTTCATGCCCGGCAACGCGATGGATGCCAGGGTAATCAGCAGGAACATGGCCACGAGCTTCGGCATCACGGCCTTCAGCCCGCCGTATTCGGCGATGAGCTTGGTGTGACGGCGCTCCGAGAGCATGCCCACGATGAGGAAGAGGCCACCGGTGGAGACACCGTGCGCCAGCATCTGGAAGAGTGCGCCCTGCACGCCGGTGACGTTCATCGCACAAAGGCCCAGCACCACAAAGCCCAGGTGACTCACCGACGAGTAGGCCACGAGTTTCTTCATGTCAGGCTGCACCATCGCGACGAGGGCGCCGTAAACGATACCGATGACGGCGAGGATGGCGATGTAGGGCGCGAACTGAAGCGCGGCCTCAGGAAACAGCGGGAAGGAAAACCGCAGCAGCCCGTAGGTGCCCATCTTCAGCATGACGCCGGCAAGGATCACCGACCCCGCGGTCGGCGCCTGCACGTGCGCATCGGGCAACCACGTGTGGAATGGAAAAAGCGGCACCTTGATGGCAAACGCCACGGTGAACGCCAGGAATAACCACATCTGTAGTTCGGCGGGAATCTCAAGCGCGTACAGGTCCAGAAGGTCGAAGCTGACGACGCCGGTCACGGTCTGGTGGTAATACGCGATCCAGATGATGGCAAGCAGCATCAGCACGGAGCCGGCCATCGTGTAGAGCATGAACTTGACGGCCGCGTAGATACGCTGTTCGTAGCCCCAGATGCCGATGAGAAAGTACATCGGAATCAGCATCGCGTCCCAAAAAATATAGAACAGGAACAGGTCGAGTGAGATGAACACGCCGATCATCGCCGCTTCAAGCAGCAGCATGAAGAACGAGAACTCTTTCACCCGCTGCTCGACCGACTCCCACGAACACAACAAGCCGATCGGGGTCAGGAAGGTCGTGAGGAGCACCAGCCACAACGTGATGCCATCCAGGCCAACATGGTAGGAAATGCCGAAGTCGGGCAGCCAGGTGTACCGCTCGACGAACTGGAAGTCGGCCGAAGCGGCGTCGAAGCTAGACCAGAGCCACAGGCTCGCCAGAAACGTCACGAGCGAGACGCTCAAGGCCACCTGCCGGACCAGCTGGTCGCGGTCCTTGCCCAGCAGTAATACCAGCAGGCCGCCCACAAGCGGCAGCAGGACCAGAAGAGTTAACGCCACAGGTAATACCCCAGGATCGTGACGACCCCCAAAAAGATCGACATCGCGTAGGCCCGCACCGACCCGGTCTGCAGACGACGCAGCACCGCGCTCCAGCCGCGCACCATCAGACCGACGCCGTTGACCGTGCCATCAATGACGACCGTATCCATACCTCGCCACAACAGGCCGGTCGAGACGCCCTTGATGGGCTGCACGATCGCCGCGTCATAGAACTCGTCCACGTAGTACTTGTTCAACAGCAGCCGATGGACGCCTCTGAAATGGGCGGCCATGGCATCAGCGCGCTCCGGCGCTTTGAGAAACAACACCGTGGCCAGGCCGATGCCGGCCAGCGCGACCATCACCGAGCCGAACATGAGCAGGAGTTCGGTCTGCGTGTCGCCGTGCGCGGCCTCGGGTGCATGTTCGGCCGCAGCAATAACGCCGGCGCCTTCAGCGCTCGGGGGCGGCACCAGGTCAACTCCCGAGTCGAGCACCACCTGCGAGGGCGCGGGTGTCGCAACAGTCATGGCGTGGAAGCTCGGTTCAAGGAACACTTCAATGCGATTGTGGCCACCCAGCGCGTGCGGCACACCAAAGAAGCCGGCCAGCACGGATCCGATGGCGAGCACGACCAGGGCCATCGCCATGGCCGGAGGCGCGTCATGCAAATGTCCCCCGTGCGGGTGGTTGCCCGCTGCAGCGGCGGCGGAGGCGGTGCCATGCGCTGCACCGGATGACCCAGGACGGCGCGAGCCGAAGAACGTCAGGTAGAGCAGGCGGAACATGTACGTCGCCGTCAGGAACGCCGCGAGCATGGCCAGCCCCCACAACACGGGATGTCCCGTTGAGAAGGTCTTCCAGAGGATCTCGTCCTTCGAGAAGAACCCAGCCAGCGGCGGAATGCCGGCGATGGCCACCGTGCCTACGACGAACGTCCAGAACGTCATGGGCAACTTGCTCTTCAGGCCGCCCATGTAGCGCATGTCCTGCTCACCGTGCAGCGCGTGAATCACGGCGCCCGATCCCAGGAACAGCAATGCCTTGAAGAACGCGTGCGTATAGAGGTGGAACACACCGCCCGCAAACGCGCCGACGCCCATCGCCAGGAACATATAGCCCAACTGCGAGACGGTCGAGTAGGCGAGCACGCGCTTGATGTCGTTCTGC
>SYFT01000090.1 GCA_005799825.1 Acidobacteriota bacterium
GAAAGCCCAGGTGCATGAACTTGCGCTCAAGGTGGACGAAGGGGAAGTAGCCGTCGAGTGGAAGATCAGGCGCCAGCTTCACGACGCCGGTGATCATCAGCGGGGCCACTTCGCCGGCCCCGCGGGCCATGGCCAGAATCAGTCCCGTCAGGATGCCGGGCGCCGCGCTCGGCAGCACCACGCGCGTGAGCGTCTGGAACGTCGTCGCCCCTGTGGCCAACGACGCCTCCCGCATCGAGCGCGGCACGGCCTGCAGCGCCTCCTCAGTGGCCACAATGACGACGGGGACCGTCAGCAGGCCCAGCGTGAGCGATGCCCACAGGATGCCGCCCGTGCCGAACGTTGGGGTGGGCAGGGACTCGGCGTAAAACAGGCTGTCGATGGTTCCGCCCACGGTGTAGACGACGAAGCCCAGGCCAAAGACGCCGAAGACGATCGACGGCACACCGGCGAGGTTGTTGACCATGATCCGGACCACGCGGACAAACACGCCCTGCCGGGCGTATTCGCGAAGGTACAGCGCCGCGAGGACGCCAAACGGAACCGCCAGGACGCTCATGAGCAGCACCATCATGACCGTCCCGAAGATCGCAGGCAGAATGCCGCCTTCTGTGTTGGACTCACGGGGGTCGCCGCTCAGGAATTCCCACAGCCGGCTGCCGTACACCTGCGTGCGCTGCCACGTCGTGATTTCGTTGGCAGGGTAGACCCGGAACAGGTCGAGCGCCGGGAGTTCCTTCTCCGCGCCGTCGGCCGCTCGAAGCGTGACGTGGACCCGGCTCGCTTCGGTGGACACCTGAGCCAGGCGTTCTTCGAGGCGCGCATACTCCGCCTGCAGCGCCGCGGTCTCCTGCTCGAGCGCCGTCTTGCGCGTCGCGACGTCGAGGCCTGGCGTCCTCTGTGCGTCAAGGTCAAGGCGGCGCACGGCCAGACGCTTCTGTTCGATCTGATAGTTCACGGCGCCAAGTTCACCCGTCTCGATGGAGCGGATCGCCGCGCGGTCTGCGGCGGCCTTCCTGACGAGCGCGGGGAGGCGCCCGCGGACGTCGTCGGTGCCCGAGGCGATGACGTCGGTCCCGTCGGTGAGCGCGACCGCTCGACCGATGAATGGACCGTACTCCCTGCGCTCGATGAAGAGCGCGTCGATGGGGCTTCGGCGAGCCTGGATGGAATCCTCCTCGACCCACCTGAAGTCCGCCCCGGTCAGGTCCCGATTGCCGAGCTTCATCTGAATGCGAACGTGTTTCAGGTGTTCGGGTGTGCCCGGACGGGGAATGGCCTCACGCTCGGCGACCTCGCCCATCAGCACCGTGCCATCGGTCAACGTGATTTCGGTCAGTGTCTTGGGCCAGAAGAACCCAAGGCCGTTGGACAGGATGAGTCCGATCATGCCTGCGATCATGATCAGGCAGACGCCCAGGCCGCTGCCGGCCAGCCAGATCGCGGAATCGCCGCGGCGCATTGGATCGCGTGTGTTTGCCATCAGACGGCCCGGTACCGTTCGCGCAGGCGCTGGCGGATGATTTCAGCCACGGTGTTAATCACGAACGTCATCACAAAGAGGAGCGCGGCGGCCAGAAAGAGCGTGCGATAGAGCGTGCTGGCATGGGGCGCTTCGGGAATTTCCACGGCGATATTCGCAGAGAGCGTTCTGATGCCGTTGAAGATCGACCAGTCCATGACCGGCGTGTTGCCCGTCGCCATCAGCACGATCATCGTCTCGCCCACGGCACGCCCGAAGCCAATCATGATTGCGGAGAAGATACCGGGACTGGCCGTGGGAAGCACGACGAGTGCCGCGGTCTGCCACCGGCTGGCGCCAAGCGCGAGCGACGCGGCCGACAGGCTCGCGGGCACGCCTGAAAACGCGTCCTCCGAAATCGTAAAGATGATGGGGATGACTGCGAAACCCATCGCGAGGCCGACCACGAGGCAGTTGCGCTGGTCGTACGTCAATCCCAGCGCGCTCGTCAGCCAGAGGCGCGCGTCGCCCGCAAACAGCCAGCTTTCGACGGTGGGCCCCACGGCCAGGGAGAGCCAGATGGCGCCCAGGAGCAGCGGAATGATGAGCGCCAGTTCACTGCCGGCGCGCAGGCCGCCCACCACCCGGCGCGGGAGCAGCCGCCATAAGAGAATGCCGGCCGTGCCGATGAGCGGCAGCAGCGGCAGCATCACCAGGACGGCCACCAGATTCCTTTCGACCACGGCCGCGAGATACAGCCCGGCCAGGAAGCCGATCACCACGCTTGGGAGCGCGGCCATGATCTCCACCGTTGGCTTGACCTTCGACCGGTAGATCGGGTCCATGAACTGCGACGTGTAGAGCGCGGCGAATACCGCCAGCGGCACGGCGAAGAGCATGGCGTAGAGCGTGCCCTTGATGGTGCCAAAGATGAGCGGCACCAGGCTGAACTTCACCTCCACGTCGTCGGTGGCCGCAGAGGATTGCCACACGTACTCGGGCTTGGCATAGCCCTCGTACCAGACCTTGCCGAAGAGTGTCTTGAAACTTGTTTCGGGGTGCGGGTTGTCGAGGGCGAATCGTTGGAGTACGCCGTGGCCCAGCGTCAGGAGGCCGTCAGCTTTCGGCGTGATGAGCACGGCGCTGACCTGACCTGCAGGGGGCAGGACGGCCAGGATGCGTTCAGACGTCTGGTGACGCAGCACGATGGCGCCGTCCCGGCCCACCGTGGCAAAACTGCGTTCGCGGCCAGAGAGCGCCATGGCCACGACGGGCGTCGCCTGTGGTTCGAACGTGTGGGCCTTTGCCATTACGGCTTCGTTCCCGCTTCCGAAGGGGGCGTTCAGCCAGCCCGTCAGACTGCCGTCAGCCGCGCCCGCCACCCAGGAGTTGCCGCCGAGCATCCACTCCAGCGCGGTAATGGCGGTGGTGCTGACCGGCGAAATGTCGGCGCGGCGCAGTTCGGGTTCCATGACCCAGTGATAGACGCGACCGCGATCGGTGCCCGCCAGCAGCGAGCCGTTGCGGCCAACGCGAATGTGGGTGATGCGGTCCGGCGCGTCCACTTTCACCGACGCCCGATTTTCGGCGCCATCGCTGCCGGTCCACCAATACGCCACCTCATCGTCCGCGGCAAGACCGGCCACAAATTTCTGATCGTCCTGCTCCAGATACGACACCTGTCGCACGGGCCGCCCGGTGTTGTCCAGTGCGACCGCGCCGCGGTCGCGGACCTCGATCGTCAGGTCTTTCAGCACTTCACCTTCATACTGCGGCAGGTAGCGCACCTGCATCAGCGAGACGCGACCGTCGCTCAGGCCCGCGGCGACGAAGTGTCCGGTGACGCTGCGCGAGGATGACGTGACCGTTGCCGTGCCCAGGCCGGGCACGGGAACTTCGCTGGCGAGGTCGCCCGATTCAAACCGGTGGAAGACAACGCGGCCGGCAGGTTCCACCGCGTAGACGTACTTGCGGTACTCGTCAATGCCCACCGCGCGCAGCTGCTCGGCGCGGTCGGGCTGAAGGTCGATGGGGACCCGGACGTCGCCCATGGACGTCAACTTGGCCGACGAGAAGAGGGGGACCGCTTCGCCGGCGACGAAGACAAGAATGCCGAGCACCGCAACCACAACCGCGATGCCACCCATCGTGATCACGAACACCGCCGCGCGATCGATGCGTTTGAGACGGCCAATCCGCTTCTTGGCGGCGGCCATCTGGCTGCGGACGGAGGGTGCGGACGAATCCATAGGCGTCAAAGTTAACTACCAACGGGCTGAGACACGAACGGGCCGGCGGCACATACGGCCGCCGGCCTCTGAAGATTCACACTCTGGCGCCAGGAACCGGACGCCTCACTACTTGCCGACCTTCGCGGCTTCCCCCTGCGCGAGCTTGGCAGGCAAAGGCATGTAGCCGTCCTTGACGACGGCCTCCTGGCCTTCCTTGCTGAACATCAGCTTCACGAACTCGGCCGCCAGCGGTTCCAGGCCACGGCTGGGCGGCTTGTTGATGTAAATGTAGAGAAAGCGCCAGAGCGGATACTTGCCGCTGGTCACGTCCTCGTAGCTGCCGTTCGAGAAGGCGCCGGTCCCGGTTTCCGAAAGGGGAACGGCCTTGACGCCAGACGTCTTGTAGCCGACGCCGCTGTAGCCGATGCCGAATCGATCCTCCGTCACTCCCTGCACGACTGACGCCGAACCCGGCTGTTCCTTGACGGTGTCCTTGAAGTCGCCGTTCTTCAGGGTGACTTCCTTGAAGAATCCGTAAGTACCGCTGGCCGAGTTGCGCCCATAGAGGCTGATGGGCCGATTCGCCCAATCGCCCGTGAGTCCCAACTGGCCCCAGGTGGTGATGTTCTGCTTGTAGCCGCGCTTTCGGGACTTGCTGAAAATCGCTTCGACCTGCGCCAGCGTGAGCTTTTCAATCGGGTTGTCCTTGTGCACGTACACCGCGAGGGCGTCGTAACTGGTCCTCAGTTCGGTGGGCTTGTATCCGTACTTCGCCTCGAACTGGTCGATCTCGGTGGTGCGCATCTGGCGAGACATCGGGCCAAACTGGGACGTACCGGCGATCAGGGCCGCCGGAGCCGTTGAGGATCCCTTGCCCTCCACCTGGATCTTCACGCTCGGGTAGAACTTCCGGAACGTCTCCGCCCAGAGCGTCATCATGTTGTTCATCGTGTCCGAGCCCACGCTGTTCACGCTGCCCGAGACGCCGCTGGTGCGCGCGTACGCCTTAAGACCCGGGTCTACCTGCTGGGCCTGGGCGTTGAGAAGTACCGAACCGACCCCTGCGGCCACGACGGCCGCCACTGCGATTGTCATGCGTTTCATCACGTTGTTCTCCATCCGGGGCCGGTACCCTGCGTCGAGGATACCGGCCGAACCAACCGGGCGCGTTTCGCCCTTGTTAAATGTCTGTAACTTCGCCTCTTATTCAAGGAAAGCCTAGAAAGCGAACTGCAACTGCGAACGGAACTCCCAGGCCTTCACCTTCGGCGTCGTCGTTCCGGTCTCTACCGTTGTGCGGCCCAGGTCGTTCTGCCACTTGAGCCCGTGGCGTGAGTAGTAGTAGTTGAACGCGCCCCGGATTTCCCCGGTGCTGTTGCTGGCCGTCAGGTCGGTCGGGTCGAACGTGCCGTAGCGCACGGCCACCTCGTATCGCCGGCGGCTGAAGAGCTTGCCGGCCTGAACGAAGAAGCCCGATGCGTCGAACTTCACGCCTGTCTCCGGCGTGCGGCGGGCCATCGTGTACATCCCGTTCGCCGAGAAGCCCTTGTACTTGTAGATGCCGTCAACGCTGAGGGCATTCCATTTCTGGTCGTTGCCCGTCGTGGCCGCGAAGTTGTTCTGGTTCTCCCAGTTCACGGCGAGTGCGTAGATCGGTGCCGTGGTGGACTCGAAGTCGCTCTCCGAGTACAGGGCGCCGGTCACCCAGGCGCGCTGGTTCAGGACCTGGCTGCCGTTCGGCTGCCACATCAGTCGCGCGTTGTACTGGAGCTTCGCATTGTCGTTCGCCGTGCGCGTCGGTCCGTTGCCATTCGACGCACCCACGCGCCACTCAAACTTGTTGCTCTTCGTCGCGCCCCAGAAGGCGACGCCGATCTCGCGCCCGCGGAAGAAGCTGTTGCTCACCAGTGCGCGGTCCACGAACATCTGGTTGTTCGAGGACGTCATTTCCTGAGCGCCGTAGGCGGGCTTGAACTGGCCGGCGTGGATACGGAAGGTGCCCTTGCCCTTCGACAGATCGATGTCGAACGCGGCGTCTTCGAGGAGCGCGCCGGGGTTCGAACCGGTCACGGCCGGAAAGTTCATCTGCATCTCATAGGTCAACCAGGGCTTGATGATCCAACCCTCGAGCTTGAACTTCGCGCGGCGGATCCGGAACGACGGCTTCATGTCGCCTTTGGCGGCCGTGCCGGCAAGTTGCGTGTTGTCGTCGGGAATTTCCTGCGTGAACCGGACCTGCACGCGGCTGGAAATCTCCAGATAGGCGTTGTCGGTCGTGATTCGTGTCTTGCCGTCGCGCCACACCACCGTCTGTACCGGCACGACCGGGTCCGCTACGACTTCCGAAATGCCATGCTTGAAGAAATACAGCTGCAAGGCGCGTTCGTTATCGCCTATGACGGTTTCGCCATTCGGTCCAACCCCCGGTTTGGTGATGCCGACGCCCATTTCGCCGGTGATTGCAAAGCGGTCGGCGTTCGCGGCCACGTTGAACACGTAGATCCGGCCGTCTTTTTCGATTTCCTTGTAGTAGAACCCCTGTGCCAGCGCCGGAGCGGCGAAAACGAGGGTGAGAACTGCGCACAGCGCAAATGTGAGTGTGCGACCGATAAGGGTAGTGCGATCCATACCTGGGTTGCCTCCTGGCGGGAAAGATCCCCGCGTGACCAAGGCAGTTTATGCCCCCCCTGTTACCGCGACATCTCGTACAGGTTTCGCCCAGGTAAATTCAAATGTTACGCACTGTTTACGGCGGCGTGCCGGTCCGGGGCACACAATATGGGTCAGGCAGGAGAATCCATGACCACGCTCACGACCTCCGACTCGACTTCCGATAACCGAATCATCGTCGTGCGTCAGCAGGTGGGGTGGGAAGTGCGCGAGGAGCAGGGCACGCAGCTGGTCCGTTCTGCGAAGGTCACCGATTGGCATCGCGTGGAACGGACAATCGAAGCCTTCAAACTCCAGGCGATCCGTTCGTTGGAACGGTGACGCCCGCGCGTCTACCAGCGAAACAGTTTGGTCACCTTGACCACAAGCGATCGGGTGTCGAGTCTCGAGGGGAAGCGGTTGGTCTCGCTTCCTCGCCCGTCGCTGTAGACCACAAACACTTCGCTGCCGGGTTGGTACTCCCAGCGGAAGCGGGCATTGGTGCTGAGCGAATGGCTCCGTGACTGGAACTGCAGGAGCGCCGCCACAAACATGCGCGGCGTCAGCGTGTAGGTCAGGCGGGATCCAAACACGTTATTGCTGCCGGTGCCAAACGGACCCGACACGCGACTGACCGACGCCCGCGGCTCGGCGTAGAGCCGCGACGAAAACTCGGCGCGGCCTCGCCACGACACTTCGGTGATCGTCCCGCCATAAAATTCACCGTGGGTCACACTGACAAACCCCGAGATCGGACGGGATGGCGACAACATGTAGTCTATCTGTCCCTGCCGGAATTCGTACTCGCCCACCGGCACCGACACGCCATTCGCCACGTCAAAGGATTGATCAATCCGCTCAAACGACGCGGTGTATCCCAGGGTCAGCTGGTCGGTGCTGGTGAATTCCATTTTGAACTCGCCCTTCAGCTCGCGCGATTCCAGGCCACCAGATGTGTCGTGATAGTAGTCGGCGCTGCCCTCGAAGAACAGTTTACGAACACCGGGAAGGCCCTGCGGACGAGGACTGTACCGCGCATTGCCGAACGAGCGTCGAAACGCACGGCGCCGGACAAACCCGGCCTCGGGTGAGAAGTCGGCGCCCACGTACAGGTGCTCGGCCTGGAGCCCCGCCACATCGGCGCTGAGATCAAACCGCGCGCGGTAGCTGTGCTCGTCCGAGGCCGGTGCGCCGGTCGTGCGCGTGCCGGCCCAGTACCCCTGCAGGGATGCCTGATTGGTGAATGTCAGCGTGGCATCCGCGCCAAAGGCGTAGTTGACGCCCGTAGAGGAATCGGGACTCGCCCGCCTCGTCGCAATCACGCCCATGCGGCTGCGGCTCTTCACGTTGCGGTTGATTCGCAGGACGGAAAACTGCGCGCCCGGTACGAAGGTCTCCTGCCCGGCGGACCCGATGCCGTCGGTCACGATGTTCAGCGCGCCAAACTGAAATCCCCTGGTCCGGCCGAGCAGACGGCCGCCGACGAAGATGGGCACGGCGGTCCCATTCTCCAGACCGATACGACGGCTGTAAAATACAAGCGGTGTCACGGAAGGGCCAAATCCACCACTGCCACCTCCGCTGCCGAACCCGCCCGCACCACCAAAATTGAAGTAGTCCTGGCCTTCCAGAAAAAACTCGCGCTTTTCAGGAAAAAATACACTGAAGCGAGTCAGGTTCACCTGCGCTTCGTCATCTTCGACCTGAGCGAAGTCTGTGTTGTAGGTGAAGTCCGCGACCAGAGACTGCGTGACGCCCCATTTGGCATCGAGGCCAACATCCGCGGTCGTTCTGGAGTTGATCGTCGGTTCAACGGTCCGGTCGGTCTGGTTCGCACCGAGCAGGTACGGCTTGATATCCAGCGTCAGCCTGCGCGCGGGCGCCGAGAGACCGACCAGCGTGCCGGCCGTCGAGACGACGGTCAAACCCCGCCGGCTGTAGGACTGTGGTACCGCGGTCAGATACGAGACCTCGTTCTTCCAGCGGACGACGCGCCGGAAATTGATACCCCAGGCCTGGCCGTCTTCAGTGTGGCGCATCGACCGGAACGGAAACTTGAACTCAATGCTCCATCCGCCCTCAAAGTCCGCTGTTCGCACCTCCCACAACCCATTCCAGTTCGAGTTCGGCGCCTCATTACTCACCTCGCCGTCCGACATCCCGCCCTGCGCATTCGCGTAGAAGTAGTAACCATTGCGGCGGTCATAAAACGTGTCAAACAGCACCGCAAAGTGGTCGTTGTTATACAGGTTGCGGGCGTCACGCTGCATGTCGCTCATCACCCGCCGGCCGGGCGTGGACTCCCAGTTGCGCGCCGAGACGTAAAGGAATTCGTCATCAAACACCACCCATACGTCGGTGCGCTCGGTGGCAGCCTGACCCTCAAAGGGCTCCTGTTGAATGAAGCCCCCAATCGGGGCAAGGTCGCGATAGAAGGGTTCGTCCAGCCGTCCGTCGAGCCGTACCGGTCCGGGTGCCCGCACAGTTCTGATCGTGGCTTGGCCGTTGGCGTCACGCGCGATCATCTCGGGAAACGCTGGCGGCGTCGGGCCATGCAGTACCGGTCCCTGCTGGGCGAACACGGGTACGCTGACGAACAACAGGACGTGAACTGACAACGAGACGACGAGCGCGCGCATGTGCCTACCCAAGTATATGCAAGTATTCCGCCTCGGCGCGGGAAGACCACGACGTTCGGGACAAAGCCCGGCGGTCAGCGGTCCCAGCGCGGGTTGACGACGTTGTTAAAAATCGAACCGAACTGGTAGCTGAACCCGACACTGAATTCATAGCGATACGAGGTGGCCAGTCTCTGGCGACGCAGCAGAATTTCTTCGTCGCTGGCCGTGCCTGCCCTGAGGTAGAGCTGATCGTGCACGATCGACAGCTTGCCCTTGGTATTGAGGCTCAGGCCGCGGAACAGTCGCAGATCGAGCTGCCCCTCGAGTTCGACGCGGTTTTTGCCCAGGTCATGCAGGTAGGTGATGTACTCGGCGGAAAACAACGAAAAGCCCCACGGCTGGCGGAAGGCCAGCAGCCCTTGAAGTGAAGTATTGAGACGCGTCTCCTGTAGCTTGTCGTAGATGGTCCGCTCGATGTAGTCGTAACGATCAACGCCCACCGTGTACTGGAACAACAGGGCGCGACGGGTGGATTCCGAATACGGGAAGATGTTGTATTCGAGGCCGGTCGCGACTCGCGAACTGTGCTTGTAATTCTGCTGAGTGGAATCGCCCGTCGAGATCCGACCGACGGCGGCCCAGTGGTCCTCATCCAGGCTCTTCACACGACCAGGGCGCGAACATTGTAGTTATGAGAATCCGACGTCAGGGTGCTGCCGTCGCTCAGAGTGAACCTATTGCCGTCGTACTGCCCTTCACTGGAAAAACTCACTTTCCAGTCAGCCGTCGTGCGACTCGCCGAAAAGTTACCCTTGAACTGCCGGCTCTTGTCCGTGCGCTCGCCCCGCATTGACGTGCTAGCGCCGACACGAAAGAGCCACAGGTTCCACTTGTCAGTGTTTGCCATGGCGGAGGTCGGTGCCTGCAGCGGTGCCGTAAACTGCAACTGCAGGAAATCTGCCGTGTGGGTGTCCATCAAATATGGCGTCAGGCCCAGCGTGAAGACCCGCGAGAAACCGCGACGGCGTTCGTCGCCGGTGTCGGAGCCACTGGAAACGAACACCGACCGGTGGACATGATCGGCAAAGCGGGCCTGGCCGATGTATTGCAGGCTGTATTCCCGGCCACCCGTGCCAGTGTTTCGGGTGGTCACAAGCACGTGCACGTCGGCGTCCTTCCGGTCGCGCACGTAGTGGATGTACCCGATCTCCTGCCGCAGAAAATCGAAATCGCAGCCGTCGCCGCAATCAAGGAACACCTTCAGGGTTTCCGGCATCGGTGTTCCATTGGCTGGCTGCGACCAGGCAGCAGAAGCGGTCACCAGAATCGCGCAGAGCGCACCCCCCAGCGTCCTGAGCGCTGTCGTCACAGCGAAAGTTTATACCCAACTGCGCCCGGGTGTAAGATTACGGGTGGGGTGGCATCATATTTACAGTCACAGTCACCAACAAGATCGCGGCGCCCGTCGATCGCGTGTTCTCGCTTTTCACCGAACTTGACCATTGCGCCGGATTCGTCATCAGCATCAAGAAAATCGACATGCTGACCACTGAGCCGTCCAGCCTTCGCACCCGGTGGCTGGAAACCCGCGAGGTGACGGGGCGTGAGGTCACCAAGGAACTTGAGGTGACGGCGTTCGAGATGAACCATGCCTACACGGTGACCAGCGACACCCACGGTGCCCGTGCTGACACACACTTCACGTTTGAACCGGCGGGCTCAGGGACAGAGGTCAGCATCGTGTTCACCCTGGCGCCACAGACCTTCCTGACCATGCTTGTTTCACCGCTGGCGTGGACGGTGGCCGGCAAGGTGCGGAAGGCGCTCGCGGACGAGGTGTTGGATTACAAGCGCGTCGCCGAACGTGTTGGCGGAGTGCCTTGATTCTCGTCACGGGTGCCAGCGGCTACGTGGGCGGGCGCCTGGTGCCCCGGCTTCTTGACGCCGGACACCAGGTGCGCGTGCTGGCGCGGGACCCAGGCCGGCTGCAGGGCCGTTCCTGGTCCGATCAGGTGGAGATCATCCAGGGCGATGCACTGAAGCCCGATACGCTCGCGCCGGCGATGGCCGGTGTGACGTGCGCGTATTACATGATCCACAGTATGCAGAAGGCCTCTGCAGGCGCGAGCGATTTTCACGAACGCGACCAGACGGCCGCGCGGAACTTCAGCCAGGCGGCGAAGGCGGCCGGCGTACAGCGCATCATCTACCTCGGCGGCCTGGGAGATCCCACGGCAGATCTGTCGCACCACCTGCGCTCGCGACAGCAGACGGGCGATGCCCTGCGCGAGGGCGGAGTGCCAGTCACCGAATTCCGCGCCGCCGTCATCGTTGGTTCCGGCAGCGCGTCGTTTGAGATGATTCGCAACCTGACGGAGCGTCTGCCGGCCATGATTTGCCCGAAGTGGGTCTACACGCGCGTGCAGCCCATTGGCATCCGGAACGTGCTGGACTACCTCGCCGGCGCGCTCGACGTGCCGGAGAGCACCGGCCGGACGATCGAAATCGGTGGCGCCGACGTGGTGACGTACGGCGACATGATGCTGGGTTATGCCCAGGTTCGCGGGTTAAAGCGCTGGTTGATTCCCGTCCCTGTGCTGACGCCCCGCCTGTCGTCGTACTGGGTGCACTGGGTGACGCCTATTCCGGCCGAGATTGCCAAGCCGCTGATTGAAGGCCTGCGCAACGAAGTGGTGGTGCGCGATGACACGGCGCGCCGCCTGTTTCCGGGGGTCGAGGTCCTGGACTACCGCACAGCCGTTGAACGGGCGCTGGCGCAGCTCGATGCTGGGCATGTGGAGTCCACCTGGAGTGACGCGCTCGCCACGTCCCAGGGGGACACCGCGCCGTTCGCCTTCACCCAGCAGGACGGTATGTTGATTGAACGGCGGCAGCGCGTGGTGGCGGCCCCTCCGTTGGCTGTCTTTAAGGTGTTCACGGCCATTGGCGGCGATCGCGGGTGGCCCAGTTTCAACTGGGCCTGGCGCCTGCGCGGGATGCAGGATCGGCTCATCGGTGGCGTGGGCTTCCGCCGCGGCCGTAGACACCCCGACGAGCTGCGCCCTGGTGACGCGCTGGACTTCTGGAGAGTTGAAGCCGTGGAGCCCAATCGTTTGCTGCGCCTTCGAGCTGAAATGAAAGTGCCCGGCCGTGCCTGGCTGCAGTTTGAGGCGCGCCCGCACGACGCTGGCCAGACACTGCTGGTGCAGACCGCGTTCTTCGCGCCAAAGGGGCTCCTGGGCTTGTTGTACTGGTATTCGCTGTATCCCCTGCACGGGCCGATCTTCAACAGCATGATCGACAATCTGAAGCGGACGGCAGACCTCCAGAGTCATTGATCTGCCAACAGTATGCGGGCTCGCCATTGGCGCATTGGCCCATTGACTTGGTAGACTGATAGCGGCCACCCCAAGGAGGTCCCCCATGCGTCCAGCCCGTCGTCTGCTGTTTGCGTTCACCCTCGCAATCGCCGCTGGCGTGTTTCTGGTTGCTCAGCGGGGAGTGACGCCCGATCAGGCGGCGCAGCGGCTGGCGGCCGAACGCGCGTGGCTGGGCCGGATCCTGTCGCCGTTCTATGTGTAGAGGCATTGCCCCACTGGCCCATCGTCCCATTGGCTCATTCCCATTGCAGGAGCGTCACGTGCCCACACGATTTCTCGCAGTTCTAACCGTCGGTGTCCTGTCCACATTCACCGTGTCTGGATCGACGCCGTACGCTTCCGTGCTGGAGAACCAGCGATTGAGGGCCACGGTGACGGACGGGCGGCTCGAATCACTTGTGGATCTCACGACCGGAGAGACGGTTCGGTTTCAGGGGGATCACTTCACCGTGACGATCAACGGACAGACGATCAATTCCTCCACGGTCGCGCCCGCTCTGGTATCGTCACCGGGCGGCACCGCGGCATTTTCCTATGCGCTGCCCGGCGCGCGCGTCATCGTCACCTACGAATTACGGCCAGGCTGGGGATTCCTGTCGAAGCAACTGACGATCGCACCGACCGCGCCAGGTACGTTCCGCGTCAACGATGTCAGCGCGTTTGACGCGACGGTCACGCCGACTTCAGTCGAACAGTTGCCCCTGTCCGAAGGCCGCTTCGGCATGGTGTATCGGATGCCGACCGCAACCACTCAGTCGCACGGGTCGTCGCTGTTTGCGCTCTACCAGAATCCTTACAACGTCCACACGGCCGCCGGCGCGAGGCTCAAGGGTTCGTATGCTCCGCAGATGGACTGGAATCCCGCCAACGGCCCGTTTGAGACCGACCGCCTGCTGCTGGGTCTGGTGACCCGCACGGGCAGAGTCATGCCGGCTAAATCAGTGCCCGAGTGGGTGCACGTGGCCGACTACGATCGTTATCTGCGCGAGAACCCCGTCATCGACGACGCCGAGTCCGATGCGCTTGTGGATGCGGTCCGTGCATTTCTGTTGTACCGACCGGTCAAAAGCATTCGCGTGCATGTGCCGTGGACGGAAAATGACTACCAGATCGACGTCGCCACGCCGGAGGGCTGGGCGGAATACCAGCGCATTCTTCACATGGCAGGGCAGCTCGGCGCGGGTAGCACCCTGTTTGCGCCGTCGAACTCGGCGCTTGCGGCGCTCAAAGACAATCGCGATGCGTGGGGGTGGGAAAATCTGTTGTTCTTCGGCATGGGCCAGAAGATTCGCACCGGGGAATGGGTCCCTGGCCGCGATCCGGTGCCGGCCTCGCTCCGCACGATGCTGGACACCGGGGCTGCCAACGGACTGAAGTTTGTCGCCTACGCCTATCCCACACTGCCCTTCCTGCAGGATCCGGCCTGGACGGCGTGGGCCAAGGGCGAGCTAGGGGGATACCGCGGCGTCGACACCGGGCAGCGGGGCTTCCAGGACTGGTGGGTCAACACGCTCGTGGACTTCGTGAAGGCCACCGGCGCAGGCGGATTCTCATTCGACCACTGGTGGATCGCGTATGACGATCCGGCCGCGACCAGCAAATACACACAGTGGTTTGGCACGCGCCGCATCCTTGAAGAACTCCGCCGCCGCGTCCCGGACATCGTCATCGACGGCCGCCAGCAGTACATGAGCTTCGGTCCGTGGACATGGCTTGCCGGCACGTATCCGCATCCCACTCTCACCGACGAACAGCCCGAAAGCTTCCTCGCATTTCCCGACCTGCACACCGACCGCGTGTCGGCGAATCGGCAACGTTTTGCCGCATGGAAGTTCCGGGTGGAGCGATTCACGCCGGCCGAGATCATGCCGGGCTATATCACCCACCAGACCGAACGCACCGACGACAAGAACGTGATGCGGCGCGATCGATTCCGGCCTCGGGACTGGGACGTTCTCGGATGGAAATACTCGCTGCTCTCGTCGGTCGGTACCGCGCCGCTCAATCACACGATCAGTTACATCCCCGCCAGAGACGAGGCCGAGTTCAAGGCCTTCAGCGCGGCGGACAAGGCATTTTTTCGCCGCTGGCTCGACTGGACAGATACAAACGCCGACGTGCTTCGCCACCTCAAGCCGATCATCGGCCCACCGATGCTCGGCCGCGTGGACGGCACCGCCGCCATCGCGGGCAACCGCGGCTTTGTCTTCGTCTTCAATCCCAACTATCGGACGATGGAGGGGTCGTTCACGCTGGACACATCGATTGGTCTGGCAGCGAATGCCGCAGGTTCGCGGTACGTGATCAAGGAACTGCACCCGCATGAAGGCCGCCTGATCGGCAAACCTGGCAGCGGGGTCTGGAGTTACGGCGACGTGGTGAAGATGGCCATGCCCGCCACGGAAGCGGTGGTGCTCGAGATCAGCCCTGAGGCGCCAATGACTGTGGCACGGGTGTTCAACACTTCCGGCAGCGTCACCGTCTCGAGTGGTGTTGTGACTGTCGCGGGTGTGGCCGGTGAACCCGGCACCTCGGTGCCGCTGCAAGTCCTGTTGCCTCCTGGGCCGCCGTTGATGGCCCCCATGCGGTTGATGGTCAACGGCCGCGAAACACCGTTCCGGCGCCTGCAGAACGTGGTTGAGGCGACCGTGATGTTTGAGGGGCGTGCGTTCGGCCGCGCCGCCAGCGTGTTTTCGTACGACGCCGCATTCACGGGCGGCACACTCACCGGAAACACGGTGATTCCAGGGAGGGTCTTCGCGCAACTCGCCGCGAGGAAGACCGCATGGCCGGTTCCCTACACAGTCGATGACCTGCGGGCCCCCTGGCTGGGCTCGGATCGGCTGCTGCTGTTTGTTCAGATCGCCGAGCCGGATGAGGCCATGGAGGTCTCGCTCGCCATCGACGGCACACCCGTCCAGCTGGTGCGCGCGTACAACAGCATCTACGGCCATGCGCCCAAGCGTACGTTCCTCGGCTTTTATGCCGACGTGTCATCACTGGCGCCTGACGTGGAGCATCGCATCGAGCTGCGCGTCCCGACGCTTCCGCCCGGCCGCTTCCAGGGTCTATTCTTCGAAAACGTCGAGCCGGAATTAACTACTGTCGTCCGGCGTTAGCGCAGGCGACCGGGTAGTTCCCTGCGAATCGGTCGTCCCGAGAACGTGCCGGTGGTCTTGCTGTCCTGAAACACGATCTGTCCGTTGACCCACACGGTGTGGATGCCCACCGCCTGGGCCTGAGCCCTGCCGAAGTCAGATCGGTCGGCCACGGTGGCGGGATCAAAGAGCACGAGATCCGCGAAGTGGCCCGCCGCCAGGCGGCCGCGATTGAGCAAGCCCACATTGGCTGCCGCCAGGCTGGTCATCTTGCGCACCGCTTCCTCCACGGGAAACAGTTTCCGGTCGCGGACAAAAGGCCCGAGCACCCTCGGAAAACTGCCGAAGCCGCGAGGGTGAAGGCCAGTGGACTGGCCGTCGCTGCACACATTGGCGAACGGCCACTGGATTAGCCGCTCCACATCCGAATCAGCCATGCCCCTGGCGACGATACCGGCGCCGGAGCCACCGGGTTCGGCGAGAAGATCGAGCAAGGTCTGCACATTCGACGTGCCGCGCAACACTGCGACCTGTGCCAGCGTCTTGCCCGTATACTCTGGCTGGCGGCTGAAGCTACTGAAGATGATCTCTTCGGCGCGTGTGACATGCTCGAGCACGAACGTGGCTTCCTCGCGATCCGAAAAATTGCGTGTCGGGAAGAAGACGCCGAGATTGGACTGCCAGTACGTGTAGGGGTAGATGTCGGCCGTCAGATGCACGCCCGACGCACGCGCCTGGTCGAGCACGGCAATCGCCTTGCCCACCTGCCCCCATAGATCCAGCATGCCAAGTTTGATGTGCGAGATCTGCACCGGCATATTGTGCGTACGGCCGATGGCGATCACTTCGTCGATCGATTCCCAGAACCATCGATCCTCACTCCGCACGTGGCTGATGTAGCGGCCCCCGGCGTCACCCGCGACTTTGGCCAGCGCCAGCACCTCGGAACGGTCCGAGTAAATGCCCGGGTCGTACTCAAGGCCGGTAGAAAGACCCAGGGCACCGGCATCCATTTCGGCCTGCAGCAACGGCTTCATCCGGTCAACTTCATCGGCAGTCGCTTTCCGTTTGAAGTCTTCGCCCATGACGCGGCTGCGCAGCGGGCCGTGACCGGCATACGACGCCACGTTCACCGAGACAGGTTCCTTCTCCAGCCGGCTGAAGAGCGTCGCCAGCCCCGACCCCCCGCCGTCCTGGCCGACAACGATGGTGGTGATGCCCTGACTCACCATGGCGAGCGCATCACGACCGGTCGTCAGGCCCCGATCATGGTGGCTGTGTGTGTCGATAAACCCGGGGGCCAGCGCCAGGCCGCCGGCGTCGATCGCCCGATCCCCGTCCACCGGCGCCAATGTTCCGACCGCGACGATGCGGTCACCGGCCACGCGCAGATCGCCCCTCACCGGCGCGGCGCCCGTGCCGTCGATCAGGATCGCGTTGCGAATCAGCATGGTGGATGGCTGCGGAGTCCGCGCGTCAAGAGCCACCAGCGTGACGCCAGCGATGGCTCCGGCGGTGGCAAGCAGAAGGAGTCGGTGCATCGTGCACATTATGACCGACTGAGTCGCACCGTCGCGGGTTCAGCCCCAGAGCTTCGACTCGGGCGGATAAACAAGGCCGGCGCCATAGGCCATGGCCTGTGGGCGGTCGCTGTGTTGCAGCAGCGGTCCATCCAGGTCCACCCAACGGGCCAACTGGGCAACGAGAAACGCCGGAGCCATGCCGAGCGATGTACCGCACATGTTGCCGACCATCACGTCGAGACCAAGTGTGCGGGCGGCGCGGGCCAGCGCCAGTGCCTCGGTCAGGCCGCCGCACTTGTCGAGTTTGATGTTCACGGCCCGGTACCGAGACACCAGCGCGGCCAAAGACGTACGGTCGGTGCATGACTCGTCTGCCGCGATCGGAATTGGCAACACCATCGCCTCAAGCGCCTCATCGCCCCCGCGCGGTAGCGGCTGTTCAATCAACTCGACACCCTCGGCCAGTAACGCCGGGCACAGTGACTCCAGCAGCGAGGGCGTCCAGCTTTCATTGGCGTCCACCACGATGCGCGACGCCGAGAGTTCGTCGCGGACGATCCGCACGAAATCGATGTGGCGCGTGTGATCGACCTTGAGTTTGATCAGCGGCATGTCCTTCGCAGCGCGTGCGCGCCGCCTGACCTCGTCTGTGGTGCCCAGCCCAAGCGTGAACGCGGTAGTGAGTGGATGAAGCTGCGGCAGGCCCGCGGCTTTCCAGGCACAAACCCCTGTTTGTTTGGCCCGCAGGTCCCACAGCGCGCAGTCGATGGCGTTGCGGGCTCCGCCGGCGGGCAGCAGCGTTGCCAGGGCGTCGTAATCAAGATCCGCATACAGGCCCGGCGCGACCGCTCGAATGGTCGCCGCCATACGCTCCGGAGTCTCGCCTTCGTAGTCTACCCCGGCCGCTTCGGCTCGACCCTGTCGGCCTTCTGCATCCGTGAGCGTCAGGTGGAGCAGCGGAAGGTCGCGGATGGTCTCGCGCGCGATCTCGAACGGCTCGAGCAGCGGCCAGCGTTCGATTATCAAAGCGACTCCGAGCGTCATTCGGGTTGCCGCCGCATCGGCTGCAGCAACCGGTGCGCGATGGCGTCAACACCCGTGCGCATGGGGTCGCAGACGGGTAGGCTCAGTTCCTCGGCGACACTGGACTGGTACGCCAGCCAGTCCCCCTCGCCGAGAGACGATGAGTTGATTGCGATGCCGGCGCAGCGGACATCCGGGTTCGTCAGGCGCGCTGCTTCCAGATACCGGTCAATGGCGACGCGCAAGGCGGGCATCGGAATATGTGCAAAGTCTTCAATGGTCTGCCGTGACGGGTCATGGCACAGCACAATCGCGTCGGGTTGCGAGCCGTGAATCAGCCCGAGTGTCACGCCGGCGTACGCCGGATGGAAGAGCGCGCCCTGGCCCTCGATCACGTCCCAGTGATCGGGATCGTTTGCTGGCGAGAGCAGTTCTGCCGCGCCGGCCACGAAGTCTGCCACCACTGCGTCAACGGCGATGCCCTCTCCCGCAATCATGATGCCTGTTTGACCCGTCGCGCGAAACGTCGCCAAGGCACCGGCCGCATGCAGCGCGCGTGTCAACGCCAGCGCAGTGTATTTTTTTCCCAGCGCGCAGTCCGTGCCGACGGTGAGCACACGTTTGCCGGCGCGTTTGATCCCGGTTCCGGTCGGCAGCACGCGATCGGTGGCGCGCACGTCGACGAGCTGACCGCCGCCACGGGCAGCGGCCGCCACCAGTTCAGGGAAACTGGTGAGCCGAGTGTGCATCCCGCTCACCACGTCGAGGCCGTGCTCGAGCGCTTCCGCGAGTGGTGGAAGCCACGTGCGGGGCAGTTGCCCGCCAACCACCGCGACGCCGATGACCAGGGACCCCGCACCGGCCGATGCGGCTTCCTGTGGACGCAGTGTTGGCAGACCCAGCGACACGGTGCCCTGGGGCAGACGACACTCGCCGATCACGTCGACGCCACACCAGTCGCGTAGACCAGCCCCCGTCTTTGCGTCAGAGCCGACCGTGATGTCGGCAAGAAAGATGAGGTACGGTTTGCGCAGGATGGGCACGGCGCGCTCATCATTTCAGCAGCCTGCGCCGGTTGCAAGATCTGAACCGGACTGGGCCATACTCGCTCCGATGTGGACCGACCTGCGACACGCCTGGCGCGCACTCCGGCTGATACCGGGATTCACCGTGGTTGCCCTGATCGTGCTGACGCTGGGCATCGGCGCCACCACCGCTATGTTTTACGTGGTGGACGCGGTGGTGCTCAAAGCCCTGCCATTCGAAGACGAGTCCCGTCTCGTGAGTGTGCTCGAAGTGGCGCGGACCACGGGCCGGCCGGGTCCGGCGGCTCCGCAGAACTTTCTTGACTGGACGACCCGGACGAAGTCGATCTTCGAAGACCTGGGCACGTTCGGCCGCAGCGCATTCTCAGCAACAGACCCGTAACTCAAACCAGCAGCGGTCCGCGGCGTCAGTGCCAGTCTGCTGCGCGTGCTGCGTGTGCGACCCGCGCTGGGCGTTGGTTGTGCGCACTCGTTCGGGTGCCGCAGTGGCTCCGGCGCAGCTCAAGGCCGCAGCCGAATCCGCCGGCACCGTGCGGGCGGGGGCCGTCCAGCCGTTAAGCGCCCTCTTCGACAATCTGCTCAAGCCGCGCCGCCTGAACACCGTGCTGGTCGCCGTCTTCGGCGCTCTCGCGCTGGCCATTGCCACCATCGGCATCTATGGCGTGAGGTCCTACATTGTCGCGCAACGCGCGCGCGAGGTCGGCGTGCGCATGGCGCTGGGCGCGCAGCCGTCGGATGTGCGGGGCAGCGTACTCCGGGAAACCGCGCGCATCCTCGCCGCCGGCATTGTCATCGGGACCGTCGCCGCGGCGCTGATCACCAGGGTCGTGGCGTCATTTCTCTTTCAGGTCGAGCCGCAGGATCCGTGGCTCTACGCGGCCGCCGTCGGTGTACTCGCTGCGGCCGGCCGAGACGGCCGACGGCCGGTGCAGTTGGTTAGGCTCCGAGCCGTGAAGCGCTGATGCGCTACTTTAGATACTGCTCCCACCACCGTACCTCGTTGAGCATGCGGTGCACCACGTTCCAGTGGCCGCTGATGCCGTGCGCCTGTCCTTCGTAGATCAGCATTTTGGTCGGCACACCGATCTTCTTGAGGCAGGTATACAGCTGAATCGCGCCTTCAATGGGCACGCGGTAATCTACGTCACCATGCACGAAGAGGGTAGCGGCCTTCGTATTGCCGCAGCGGAAAAACGGGGACTGTTCGATCATCACCTCAAGCGCGGCCGGGTTCCACGGCGGTCCGAAGAACTCCATGTCCTTGGTGCGTGAGATGTCGGATAACGCGTAGTTGGCGGTCCAGTTCGATTCACCGGCACCGGGAATCGCCGCCTTGAAGCGTTCGGGGTATTTCGTGATCAGCCAGTTGGTGAGGATGCCACCGTACGAGTGTCCCGTGGTGCCGACTCGCTGGCGGTCGATCGCAAACCGACCGGCGAGCGCGTCGATGCCGGTCATCACGTCCTCGCCGTCCTTGTTACCCCAGCCACCCCAAGTGGCCCACTTAAAGGCGTCGCCGTAGCCAGTCGACGACCGGAAGTTGGGCAGGAATACGAAGTAGCCGTGTGCGGCGAACAGGGAATTCTTGAAGCTGAACCCGTACCCGGAGGCAGCGTGCGGGCCGCCGTGATTCATGACAACCAGCGGATAGGGGCCACGTGCCGTGTCGTAGGCGTACGGAAACAACAGGAAGCCTTCGATGCGTGTGCCGTCGGTGCTCAGCCATTCGACGGTCTCTGAGGAACGGGTGGCCAGTGCCACCTCCGCGAGCAACGTCCGATGTACGTCCGTGAGCCGCCGCTCATTTTTTCCGTCGATGTCGGCGACGTAGATGTCCGACGGTCGGTCGAATTCACCGACCAAATACGCGATGCGTGTGAAACTCAGGTCGAAGTCGAGACCGTTCAGGCGCCGCGCCCCGGTCGTGATCTGTTCGACGGCGCCTCCCGCCGCGGCCACCCGGAAGAGATGGATCGCACCGCCGGTCTCAGCCGTAAAATAGACGTGCCGGCTGTCCGGAGACCATCGCGGGGTGCCCGGATCGTAATCCCAATCAGCGGTCAGATTCCGTGGCCGGCCGAGTCCCGCAGGCTGGATCCACAGATCCTGCGCCCCGCCGTGTGTCAGCCGTTCGTCGACGATGCGCTGAGTGCTGAGCGCACGGTCGTACAGCAGCCATCGCCCGTCTGGAGAAAACGACGCGTCGGTGTGGTTGTGCCCGTCGTTGGTCACACGAGACAGCGTGCCGCCACGGGTGACGCGATAGAGGTCGGTCGAGCCGTACGCCTTTTCATCGCGTGCCCCCTGCTCGTTTAAGGCAAATTGCAGCCCGGTGCTGTCGGGCAGCCACTGCAGCGTGCCGACACCGGTCAGACCCAGTGATGTGATCTGCCTCGTCTCACCACCAGCCGCCGGGCGAATCACCACTTCAGTGGCGGGACGCGCATGCCTGTTTGGCAGTGGAAAACGTTGGCCGTCCTGGCGGAACGGATACCAGTCGAAGGCGTCTCCCTTGAAGTGTTCCTCGTGACGACGCTCGAAGTCGGAAAGCGCCGGCACCGGCGCCGGTGTCCGCGGCACATCCTGCACGCGTGCCATCCACTGCCCGTCGGGACTGGTCAGCCACGCACCCCCCGCACCAGCGGGGCGTGCTTCCATCGGTGTGTCAGGACTGACAGGGTCCACCACCCACATCGAGCTCTTGAGTGATACGCGCAGGCGGTTGTCCGCGCCCCACCGCGGGGCGGAGACGTCCTCGCCGTTGACCTGGATGCGTCGCTCGGCCGGTGCCCCCACAGTCATAACGAGCCACGTCTCGGTGGTCGTGCCGTTGGTCGCTTCGACCGGTTGCGTCACGGCGTACGCCACCCAGCGGCCGTCCGGCGATAGGCGGGGGGCGCCCACCGACTTCATCCGGTAATAGTCCTCAGCCTGGAGTGCCCGTCGGCCTAGCCCGGCCACCGGTTGCGCCAGGGTCACGGAGACGGGCGTGACGAGGACGCATGACAACAGCATGACAATTCGACGCATGGGTGTTCTCCCTCGCGCCGAAGGCTATCAGATTGAATGCCCGCCGCCACCGGTTTCGCAGCCGCCTTGTTGGCACAGCCCGTCCAGCCGCGCTAACCGAACCAAAGTTTCTACGCCTGCGTGATGACCACGACGTCGGGTGGCGGACGACCACACAACCGCCGTGGTGCCGCTGGCCAATCGTCGCGCGGTGCCAGGCTAATGACGCACGCCGGCAGAGTTGTCACGCGTGGAGGCCCTTCGCCTGATTTCGCAGATGTTGGCGGCGCGGTATCGCGACACGGTGAGGATGGCGCCGGAGATTGCCGCGGAGTTAGGCGTGGACGTGCTTCTGGAAGGCTCAGTGATTGGGGCTGTCCACCCCCGCCACGCGCGCCGTCGTCACGCGGCTGGCAGCATGACAGTCAGGCGATTCTTCCCGTCAGCCGTGCGTTCATAGCTCAGCGCGGTAGCGTGCCAGCGCGCGCGATGGAACCCAACGCCGCGACCAACGCGTCGAGATCGGCGGTGTTCGTAAAGAGCTGCGGTGTCACGCGAACGCCTTTCACCGGCGCCGTATCGATGGCCACGGTGAACACGCGATAGGTATCAAACAAGGTTGTCGCCAGTTGCCCCGGGGTCACGCCGGTCACGCCGACGTTGGCAATCGCGCAGGCGCGATTGCCACTGGGGGTGTTGAGATACACCTTCGGAATGCTACGTACCCTGTCGGTCCAGTACTGTTGCAGATACCTCAGGCGCGCTTCCTTCCGCTCGGCTCCCACCATCGTGTGAAAGCGAATGGCATCCCCAATGGCTAGCACCGTCCATATCGGCTTGGTGCCGGTCCGCTCCAGCTTCCGGATGTCATCGGCGAGCCGCGAGGTATCGCCCATGAGCGGCCACACGTCCTTGATTTTGTCCTTCCTGACGTGCAGTAACCCAGCGCCGAGCGGCGTGCATAGCCACTTGTGCAGACTCGCGCCCAGATAATCGCCGTTCAGATCCGGGACCTTGAAGTTGACCTGCGCGAAAGAATGCGCGGCATCAACCAAGACGGCGACGCCACGTGCATGCGCCATCGCAGCAATTTTTTTCACCGGCAGGATCTGCCCGGTGATGTTGATCATGTGCGAAACAAGCATGATCTTGGTTCGAGGCGTGATCGCGCGCGCATACACGTCCACAATTTCTTCGTCGCTTTTGGGATGCAAGGGTACGTCCACTTCCACGCATTTCAGCCCGCGCCGCTTCCCTTCCTGGCGAAACTGCTCCAGCATCGACCCATAGTCCTGGTTGCACATCACCGCCTCATCGCCCGCCACGTGGTCGAGACCATGCACGACCATGCCGGTCGACTCGGTGGTGTTGCGCGTGATGACGAGCTCATCCTCGGGCACGCCTGCCAGTGCAGCCAGGCTCTTCGTCACCGCACCGACTTCGGTCGCCTGGCGGCGACGCATGAAGTAGGAAAGGTTGCTGTTGATGTCCTGCGTGTACCGGGTAAACGCCTCGAACGTGGGGGTGGGCTGGGGGCTGGAGAAGCCATTCTCTAGGTGCACGTAGGCCGTGGGCACGGGGTACATGTTTCGGATCTGGTCCCAGAACGCCTGATCGCTGGCAGCCGCCTGTGGACTCAGTCCGGCGAACGGCTCAAGCCGGCGCTCCAGTGCGTCGAGGGTGCGGGGGCCGAGGAGAGGCGCGGTCGCCGCAGCTGCGGCGATCTGAAGGAACCGGCGTCGTGTGGTGGCCATCGTGGGCTAGATTATCCATCAAGATGGCCGTTCACGTGTCTCGACAGAAGCCGCTATCGTACGACGCCGCGCATGTCCCTGCCGATGGCAGTCACGACGACAGTCCAGCAGAGCCGCCTGGCTGAGGCGGCGGTCGACAGGCCCGCGACCCAGACGATGCGGTTCGGACACGACAGGCCGCCCAGGTGCTACACTTCCCAGGCTCCGGTGATGACCAACGGCCAATTTCTGACCACCGAGCAGGTGCTGGACTCCATGCAGGTGAACCTCCGTACGGTCTACAGGCTGACCAAAGCCGGAAAAATTCCGGCAGTCAGAGCGGGCCGGCAGTGGCTCTGTCGCCGGAGCGACATCGGCGCCTGGCGCGATATCAGTCGCCAGGGGCCTGGCGCGAGCAACGTTGCCTCGACCGGCGACGAGCGCCTCCAGGTGCTGGTGGTCAACGATGAACCCGTTGTTCGGGAGTTACTGGCCAAGGTGCTGGCCCGCATTCTTGCGGCCACCGCGCGGACCCTCGGCGAACCGATATTAGCCACCGAAGCCTGACACCCCCCGTTTGATTCAACTTTCCGCCATCACCAAACGGTTCGGCGAGCGTGTGCTGCTCGACCGCGTCACCTGGCAGGTCTCCGACGGCGACCGCGTGGGTTTGTGCGGCCCCAACGGCGCCGGCAAAACTACGCTCCTGCGCATGCTCGCCGGGCTCGACGAGCCCGACTCCGGCACCATCGTGACACCCACCAGCCTGACCGTCGGCTACCTGCCGCAGGATGGGCTGGCACACGAGGGCCGGACACTAGTCGACGAGGTCTCGCAGGCGTTCAGGCCGCTGCTCGACGCCCGCGAGGAGTTGACATGGATCGAGCACTCACTCGCGGAGCCCACCCTTCCGGAAGGTGAACACGAGCGGCTCCTTGAGCGATATCACGATGTCAGCGAGTTCTTTCGTCGCGAAGAGGGCTACAGCATCGACCTGCGCGTGACACAGGTGCTTGATGGCCTGGGCTTCGCGCGGGCGGACGCGAACAAGGCGGTTGAAACCTTCTCGGGCGGCTGGCAGATGCGTATCGCGCTCGCCACGCTCCTGTTGGGCCGGCCTGGCCTCCTACTGCTCGACGAGCCGACCAACCATCTGGATCTTGATGCGCGCAACTGGCTCGAGTCGTATCTGATCTCCTACCCCCATCCGGTCATCCTCGTCTCGCACGACCGCTACTTTCTGGACGCGGTGGTGACCAAGGTCGCCGACTTGTCGCTACGCACGATTACCGACTACATCGGCACGTATTCTTCCTACCTCACCGAGTACGACGCCCGGATGAACCGCCTGCGCAAGGCGAAGCAGGAGCAGGACGATGAGGTCGCCAGAATGAAGGCGTTCATCGATCGGTTCCGCTACCAGGCCACCAAAGCCGCCCAGGTGCAGAGCCGGATCAAGATGCTCGACAAGGTCGAAATTATCGAGGTCCCACCCGAGCGGAAACATGTCCACTTCACGTTCCCTTCCTGCCCAAAGAGCGGCCGCATGGTGATGGAACTGACCGACGTGCGCAAGGCCTACGGCGATTTGGTGGTCTTCGATCACCTCAACCTCCACATCGAGCGCGGCGATCGCATTGCACTGGTCGCACCCAACGGCGCGGGCAAGTCCACGCTGATGCGCATGCTGTCGGGAGCCGAGGCGCCTACGTCCGGATCCTGCCGCGGGGGGCACCAGGTCGTAAAGCAGTACTTCGCCCAGGATGAAGCTACCCGGCTCGACCCGATGAAAACGGTATACCAGACGTTGGAATCGGATGCTCCGATCAACATGGTGCCGATGATTCGAAATCTCCTCGGTGGGTTCCTCTTCGCCGGCGACGATATTTACAAGAAGGCCGGCGTGCTGTCGGGTGGCGAACGCACGCGTCTGGCCGTGGCGCGCATGCTGCTGCGTCCGGCCAACACGCTGCTGCTCGACGAACCGACCAATCACCTCGACCTCGATTCGAAGGACGTCCTGCTCGAGGCGCTCGCCGCCTTTGGCGGCACCCTGATCTTCGTGTCGCACGACCGCTACTTTGTGGACCGGCTCGCCACGAAGATCATCGCTGTCAGCCAGGGCCGCGTGGAGGTCTATCCGGGTACCTACGAGGAATACCTGTGGAGCAAGAAACAGCGCCAGGCTGCGGCTGCCGCGCCCAGCCCAAAGCCCGCAGCGCCGGCCAGAAACCACCAGGCCCCGGCCGCGCCGGTGTCATACGAACACAAAAAGCGTGCGGATGCCGAGGCACGGCGCCGCCGCAGGGCCGACGATGAGCGGCGCACGCGGGTCAGCGAGCTCGAACAACGCATCGCCGCCCACGAGGCGAAGATCCGGGACCTTGAGGCCCAGATGAGCGCCACGGGCTTCTACGATGACCGGAAGGTGGCCGAAGAGGCTGTGGCCCGCCACAGGCAACTTATGTGGGAAGTCGGCGACCTGATGAACCGCTGGGAGACCTTGCAACAGCCAGACGAGTAGTCGAAACCTACCGACGTTTGACGTTTTTTGTAATTCTCGACTAATTTTGCAACTCAGCGGAGCCGTGCAGGACCCATCACGCGGGCGTTTATACGCAATCCTGTGTTTTAAACCGGCGGAATGGTCGGTACGACCCTTGCTGGAACAGTCGAGGTCAGAGACCTGAATATGCTGCTGTCTGCCTGGCAACATACGCCGCCTCCGAGAGGGTCCAAGCCCAGGGGGAAGGTGCGGGATCTGCCGCCCGAAACCGGCGCCGGAGTGCCAGACGGCCCGCCTGATCGCTTTTTCCGCCACCTGGTGTTCAACCTTCGCAACGGTGTGCTGGCGATCACCCGGGATGGTCGAATCGCGGCCATGAACAACATCGCGTACCGCGTGCTGGGGCTGCAGCCCCGTCACTCCGACCTGGGGCGGTCCTATCTCGACGTGCTCCAGGACTGCCCCGAAGTCGTGCGCGTGGTGCAGACGGCGTTTGAGACTTTGGACTTGCCGAACCGTGCGGAACTTCGCCTGCGCAAGACCGGGCGGGCGATTGGCTACACCATTTCCAGGATCCATGATGACTCGCGCGCCGAAATTGGGCTGACCCTGTTTGTAAAGGATCTGACGCGAGTGGAGCAGATTGAGGAGCGGCAGCGGCTCCGCGATCGGTTGGCGACACTGGGCGGCATGGCGGCCACCATCGCGCACGAGGTCAAGAATCCGCTCGCGAGCATTGAGATCATGGCGGGCACGCTCCGGCGGCAGCTGAAAGACCGTCCCGAGGCGGTGGAAACGCTGAGCGAGATCATCAGGGAATCCAAGCTCGCCAATTCCATCGTGGTCGAGGTCCTGGAATTTGTCCGGCCCATCCGCCTCCAAGTGGAACCGGTGATCGTGGCCGAGGTGGTGCGGGATACCATCGACAGCCTCGAACGGGGCGCCTCGCAGGTGCAGGTGGATGTCGAGCCAGACGTCCCGGAGCTGATCGCCGACGCCAACCAGTTGCGGCAGCTCCTGACCAACCTCATCACTAACGCGATTGAAGCGATGGAACCGGAGGGCACGGTGTACGTGCGGGTGTCGCATGTGGTCGAAGACGCCGAATCGGCGAGCGCGGGACAACCGGTGCCGGCGCAGGTGACGATCGAAGTCCGCGACGAGGGCCTCGGAATCTCCGAGGACGATCTTGAAAGAATTTTCAGCCCGTTCTTTACGACCAAACCAAAAGGGACCGGGCTCGGCCTGTCGATTGTGCGCAAGGTCGTGGACGCGCATGACGGAATTATCGAGGCCGCATCCGCCCCCGGATGCGGCACCACCTTTCGGGTCACGTTGCCGGTGGTAAAGGCCAGCCCCTTCCTGCAGAAGAGTATTTATGGGACGCATTCTCGTCGTTGATGACCACGATTCGCTCCGCAAGGGCCTGGTCAAGGCTCTGACCACCGCCGGCCACGAGGTCGAGGACGCGCCCAACGGCACCGGCGCCATCGAACGGTTGCAGGCCAGCCATTACGATGTGGTGTTAACGGACCTGCGGATGGGCGGCACCGACGGCATGGACGTGCTGCGGACCGCGCGGTCGCTCCAGCCCAATGCCGCAGTCATTCTGATGACGGCCTTCGGATCGATCCACACGGCGGTTGAGGCGATGAAGATTGGCGCTGTGGACTTTGTGCAGAAGCCGTTTGAGATCGAAGAAATGGAGTTGAAGATCGAAAAGGCGCTCGAACTCCGGCATCTCAAGCATCAAGTGGAGTACCTGCGGCATGCCCAGCAGGACATCTACAATTTCGACAAGATCATCGGCGCCAGTGGTGCCCTCCAGCACGTGCTCAGTATCGTCTCGAAAGTGGCGCGGAGCAATTCGACGGTGTTGATTCGCGGCGAAACGGGCACGGGCAAGGAGTTGATTGCCGGCGCCATTCACCACAACTCGCTGCGCGCCAGCAAGGCGTTTGTGAAGGTCAACTGCGCAGCGCTGCAGGAGAACCTGCTCGAGTCGGAACTGTTCGGCCACGAAAAGGGCGCGTTCACAAGCGCCGACAAACAGCGGATCGGCCGGTTCGAACAAGCCGACGGCGGCACCCTGTTTTTGGATGAAATCGGCGACATGAGTCCGAACACGCAAGCGAAGATCCTGCGCGTGTTGCAGGAGCATGAGTTCGAGCGACTGGGCGGCACGCGCACGGTCGGCGTGGATGTGCGCATCATCACGGCAACCAACCGAAATCTGTCGCAGATGGTGCAGGACGGGCGATTCCGCGAAGACTTATTTTATCGCTTAAATGTAGTGTCGGTGGACATGCCCCCCCTGCGCGAACGCAAGGACGATATTCCCGCGCTCGTCGAGTTCTTCGTGCACTGCTTCTCGACAGAACTGAAGAAGAAGGTCCACGGCGTGGCGTCAGAGGCGATGAAGGTGCTACAGCGGCATCACTGGCCCGGCAACATTCGCGAACTGGAGAATGTGGTGGAGCGGGCGGTCCTGCTCACCGATGGCACTGCGGTCACGCTGAGCGATTTGCAGATTGGCGATCAGGCGGTCACGACATCGCGTGGGCAGTCGCTTGTAGTCAACATCCCAGCCACCGGCATCCGACTCGAGGAGATCGAACGGCAGGCCGTGGTCGAGGCGCTCAAGATGTCGAACTGGATCCAGAAGGATGCAGCGGACCTGCTTGATATCAGTCCTCGGGTGATGAACTACAAGGTTAAAATTCTGAACATCGAGATTCCCAGGTCCCGCCGACACCTGACGGGCCTGGAAGAAGTGTGAGTCAGGACTTGCGCGCGCGCGGGTGAGAGGCGCGGTACACCTCCATCAGGCGGCCGATGTCAAGATGGGTATACCGTTGCGTCGTGCTGAGGCGCTCGTGGCCCAGTAACTCCTGAATCGCCCTCAGGTCGGCCCCGGCCTGAAGCAGATGTGTGGCGAACGTGTGCCGCAAGGCGTGCGGGCTCAGCCCGCCAGGCACCGCCGCCGCCCGCGCCGCCTGGCGAACGATGCGATCCACGCTGCGCGTGGTGAGCCGGCCGCCACGCAGATTCAGGAACATGGCATAGCGTGGTCGCACGTGCGGGCCCAAACCACGCGACCGCCGCGACATCGTGTCCGGCTTCACCGCGCGGGCGTCCTGCAGCATCACTTTCAGCGCGTCGGCCGTGGAGCGGTTGAACGGCACCAATCGTTCCTTGCCGCCCTTGCCACGCACCTTGACCACGCGGCCAGGAAGATTGACGTCTTCAATGTCGAGGCCCACAAGTTCGCTGAGCCTCAGACCGGACGCGTAGAACAATTCGAGAATCGCGCGGTCACGCCGCCCCGCCGAACAGTTCAAATCGGGCGTGCCGATCACGCTGTCTGCCTGCGCCAGGTCGAGATGTTGTGGCAGCGTCTGCTCCTTGCGCTGGGCTCCGACCATCTGTGTCGGGTCGTCGGCCAGCCGGCCTTCGCGCACCAGGTACCGGGCGAACGTACGCAACGCGGCAAGGCGCCTCGCCGCAGAGGCGCGGCTGTTGCCACGATCGTGCAGCGACTCGAGGAACCCGCGCACGCCGTCGGCATCAAGCGCGGTTACCGGCACCCGGCTGGGCTTTGCCGAGTCGCGCTCACTGAGAAACTCCAGGAACTGAGTCAGGTCGGTTTCGTACGCGCGCACCGTATGCGGCGAGGCGTTCCGGTTGAACTTCAGGAACTGCAGGAACTCGCGCATCGCGTTCTTAAGCATCACGCCCTTGCGGCCGTGGCCATCATCCAGGGTTCAAGATCGGCCAGGGCTCGCGCGCTCGTCGCCAGGCTCCGGTCATGCCGGCTCTTTGGCGGCGCGTCGAGTGCAGGGATGATTCCGAACGTGATGTTGGTCGGGTTGTAGTGGGCCGGGTCGGCATGGGCCACATAGTGGGCCAATGCCCCGATCGCGGTCGTGCGTGGTGGCGCCACCGGGTCGTGTCCCATCGACAGGCGCGCCGCATTCCTGCCAGCCACGAGGCCGGACGCCGCCGACTCGACATACCCTTCCACACCCGACACCTGCCCGGCAAAAAACAGATCCGGCCGCCTGCGCGTCTGCCACGTGCTCGTCAGCACGGTCGGGCCATTGATGTACGTGTTCCTGTGGATCATGCCGAACCGCACAAACTCGGCGTGCTCAAGCCCGGGAATCATCCCGAACACCCGCCGCTGTTCCGGCCACTTCAACTGTGTCTGGAATCCCACCAGGCTGTAGTGGTCACCGGCGAGTGAGTCCTGCCGCAGCTGCACGACGGCATACGGCCACCGGCCCGTACGCGGGTCATTCAGGCCGGCGGGTTTCATCGGACCGAACCGCAGGGTATCCACGCCCCGGTGCGCCATCACCTCTATGGGCAGGCATCCTTCGAAAAACTTCGTGTTGTCGAAGTCATGCACCTCCGCTTTTTCCGCTGAGACGATGGCCTGATGAAAGGCCAGGTATTCGTCTTTCGTGAAGGGACAGTTGAGATAGTCACCTTCGGAAATCGTCTCGGAGCTCATGTCCGGCGCAGCCTCTCGCAGCGACCGATCCCAGCGCGACGCTCGGAAGACCTTCGACCTGTCGATGGTCTCGGCCAGCAGGATCGGGCTGATCGCGTCAAAAAACGCCAGGTGTTCACACCCAAGCAACGCCGCGATGGAAGCTGACAATGCATCCGAGGTCAGGGGGCCGGTGGCGATGACAACCGGCGACATCTCAGCCGGCGTCGGCACATGCATGACCTCACGGCGGTCCACACGGATGTGCCGGTGTGACGTGATCGCGGCCGTCACGCGTTGGGAGAAGAGATGCCGATCCACCGCAAGCGCCGCACCGGCCGGCACGCGCACCTCGTCGGCAATGCGCATGATGATCGATCCCAGCCGCCGCATCTCCTCCTTGAGGAGCCCGACGGCGTTGTCGAGTTTGTCGCCGCGAAACGAATTACTACACACGAGCTCAGCGAGGCCGTCGGTCTGGTGGACGAACGTCGGCCGCACGGGCCGCATTTCGTAGAGGGTGACGTCCTCGCCCATCGAGGCTGCCTGCCAGGCTGCCTCGCAACCGGCGAGCCCGCCACCGATGATATGCACCATGTGACGCGTTACCCGGCCGTCGCCTCTTCGAGTGCCTCACTGCGAAGGTAGTCGCATTCCTCGTTGCTGCAGATCAACTCGCGCCCGTGGCGCTTGGTGATCTTCTCAGTGAGGAACGGCCGCTGGCACTTCGGGCACGGCTCAATGACGGGCTTATTCCAAAGGGTGAAGTCACACTTCGGATAATTCACGCAGCCGAAAAACACCTTACCGCGCCGCGACTTCCGCTCGGCCACATCACCGCCATCCTTCGGACACTTGATCCCGGTCAACTGCTGCTTCACGTACTTGCACTCGGGATACCCGGTGCACGCGGTGAACTCACCGAACCGGCCCTGCTTCACCACAAGGTTCTTGCCGCAGTTCGGGCACTGCTCGTCCAGGATTTGATCGGCTTTCGCCGCAGTGACGCCCAGTCTGGTGGCGATGACCTTGCGTGTGGTCTTGCACTCGGGATATCCCGTGCAGGCCAGGAACATGCCGAACCGGCCGCGCTTGAGTACCATCGGCTTTCCGCAGTTCTCGCACGATTCTTCCAGTTCTTCGGTTGGCGTGTCGGCCACCTCAATTTCCTTCGTGTTGTCACACGCCGGGTAGGTACTGCAGGCGAGGAAGATGCCGAACTTGCCCGACTTCTCCACCATCGGTGCGCTACACTTCTCGCACACGATGTCGGTCGGCTGCCCTTCCTTAAAGCTGGGCATGATCTTCTCAGCCTTGGCCAGATCCTTGACGAACTTCTTGTAGAATTTCGAGAGGATGGCGCCGTAATTGGCCTTGCCCTTTTCGATCTGGTCGAGTTCGTTCTCCATGCGGGCCGTGTACTCGATGTCGAGGATGTCATCAAACGCCGGGTGCAGGAGCTTGTCCACGAGCCGCCGGCCCAGGATCGTGGGCTTGAATCGGCCCTCGGTTTTGTTCACATATTCGCGCGACTGCAGGACGTTGATAATCGACGCGTAGGTGCTCGGCCGGCCGATGCCGTTTTCTTCCAGCGCCTTCACGAGCGACCCCTCGTTGAACCGCGGCGGTGGCTGCGTAAACTTCTGCTCCGGCGTCAGGCCCCGCACCGCCAGCGTCTGGCCTTCCTTCACGAGCGGCAACACGGCGCTGCCGCTGTCCTCTTCCGCATCAACCTGGGCTCCCACGGCCGGCGCCGGACGCTCCGTGCGCTCACTTTCCTCGGCTTCGTCTTTCGCCTGGCCGTACACCGCGAGCCACCCGGCAAACTTCGGCACCGAGCCCTTGGCCCGAAATAGATAGTCGAGCGCGGTGATCTCCACCGTCGTATCGTCGAACGTCGCCGGCATCATCTGCGACGCGACGAAGCGGTTCCAGATCAGCCGATACAGGTAGAACTGATCCGGCGTGAGATGGGCCGCCACGCGCTCGGGCGGGTATCCCATCGACGTCGGCCGAATGGCTTCATGGGCGTCCTGCGCGGTCTGCTTCACGCGATACTGATTGGCCTGGCCCGGCAGGTAGTCGGCTCCGTACGCCGCGCCGATGTGGTCGCGCACGTCCACCAGCGCCTGATCGGCCACGCGCACCGAGTCGGTTCTCATGTACGTGATCAGGCCAACGGCGGCTTCTTCACCCGGCAGCTCGATGCCCTCATACAACTGCTGCGCAATCATCATTGTCTTCTTCACGGGGAAGCGAGACGCCTGCTGCAGCTTGCTCGTGATGAACGGCGGGACGGAATTTTTCTTGCGCTCCTTGGTCTGGACCGAGGACACCACAAATGGTGCCTTGGCCAAATCGGCGAGCACGGCCTTAGACTCGGCCTCGTTCGTGATCTTCACGGCCGCGCTGCCCTTGCGCGCGAGGCGGGCATCGAACTCGGGAGGCAGCGCTGCCGCCAGCCGGGCGGTGACGTGCCAGTACTCTTCGGGAATAAAGGCCTCGATCGCGCGCTCGCGGTCGCAGATCAATTTCAGCGCCACCGACTGCACACGTCCGGCACTCAGGCCCCGACGCACCTTGTCCCACAGGAGTGGGCTGATTTTGTACCCCACGAGGCGGTCGAGCACGCGCCTGGCCTGCTGGGCATCCACCATGTCCATGTCAATCTCACCCGGGTTGGCCACCGCTTCGAGGATGGCCTTCTTGGTGATTTCGTTGAACATCAGCCGGCGGACTTTTCGCTTCTTGGTGCCAAGTTCCTCGGCCAGATGCCATCCGATCGCCTCACCCTCGCGGTCAGGGTCGGTGGCGACAAAGATCTCGGTCGCCGACTTGGCGGCAGCCTTGAGTTCCTTGATGACCTTGGCGCGATCCGGAATGACGACGTAGTCGGGTTTGAACCCGTCTTCGACATCCACACCCAGCTTGTTCTTGGGAAGGTCCCGTACGTGTCCCATGGACGCCAGTACCGTGTAATCGCGCCCCAAATACTTGTTGATCGTTTTCGCCTTCGCCGGCGACTCGACCACTACCAATACCTTTGCCATAATCTTATGAGACGAATCCCCTAACACTAGCAGTCGAGTCAAGCCGGACAAAATTTCCCCCGCCCGTGCGGCTCATCCTGCCCTCCACTTCCAGGCGGCCCAATTGGGCCAGCAGGTCGGGCGCCGGTAGGCGACTCAGGGCCGCCAATTCGTCCACGCTGTAGGGCTCACCGACCGCCATCATTCCTTCCAATTCACTGATAACGCAAGTCTTGTCTGTGTGCCCGGGGCGAATTCTCGACACACCTTCGATCTCGTCCAACACATCATCCATGGTCTCGACCAGTCGGGCGCCATCTTTGATGAGCGCGTGACTGCCGCGGTAACGGCCCGAGGCGGCGCTGCCGGGGACCGCCATCACGTCGCGGCCCTGTTCCATCGCAAGCCGGGCCGTGATGAGCGACCCGCTTTGGTCCGACGCTTCCACGACCACAATCGCCCGAGCCAGGCCACTGATAATGCGGTTTCGCAGCGGAAAGTGCCAGGGTCGCGGCGTCGTTCCGGGCGGAAACTCACTGAGAATCCGGCCGTGTTTGACGATTCGCTCCGCCAGTGCCCAATGCTGTCGCGGATACACGATATCGGCCCCACACCCCAACACGGCCAGGGTCTGCCCGCCGGCCTCGAGTGCACCCTCGTGCGCGGCTCCATCCACACCCAGAGCCATCCCGCTCACGATCGTCCAGCCCGCGCTTGCGAGGTCACGCCCCAGTTGGCGCGCCACGAGCAGCCCGGCGGGCGTGGCGCGCCTTGAGCCCACAATGGCCACGCTGCGCGCGTCGAGACAAGCGTCCCCCCGCGTCCACAGGACAATCGGGGGGTCGATGATGTCGGCCAGGCGGGACGGATATGCCGGCGTGCGCATGGCGACAACGCGAAGGCCAAGACGGGCGGCGTCCTTGAGGGCGGCCTCGGCGCGGCGCAGCGCGTCGGCCACCCGGGCGCGGACCTCATCTGGGGGGAACCCGACGCGAAACCCCAGAGCCATGAGTCCCATGGCCTCCTGCCTGAGCAGTCTGCAGGCCTGGGTGTCGGGACCGGGGCGGATGAAGGAAAGCGCAACGGCGGTGATATCTGCAGGGGTCATCCCACCGAGGAGTTGCATCCTTGGTGCCACAAATTCTTGGGCAAAGTGGCGTGATCGGAGGCGGTAGACGTGCATTTACTGCGACCTCAGAGCGGCAAGACCCTTGCAGCCTCTGCGTGTCAACCACAGCGAATGCCGAGAGACGTACGGGGGTATAGTGGGGCTCAAAGCTATGAAATACGCGTTATCACTCGTGCTGGCGCTGGTGTTCGCTGCCCCGGTGTCTACAGACCGCCGATCGGAAGCCAAAGAGCAGGTGGATTTCGGTATCGCACTCGCCCAGAAGGCGCTCTGGAAAGAGGCCGAGTTCCGGTGGGAGAAAGCCGTCGAGCTGGACCCGACGTACAGCGCGGCGTGGAACAACCTCGGTATCGCCTACGAGCAGCAGGGCAAGTTTGCCGAAGCCTTGAAGGCGTACGACAAGGCCACGAAGGCCGACCCGAAGAACAATTACATCCGGCAAAACTACGACATGTTTATGGAGATCTATGAGCGCCAAAACCGTCGCCGCACTCGTTAGCCTTGCGCTGACCGTTGGCGCTTCCAGCTGCCTTCGATTTTATGACATTGGCATCGAAACGCCGATCCAGGCCAAGCTGGACGTTTCGTCGTTTCAGCGCGTCCTGATCCTGGGTTTCCTCGGGGGAGGCTCGAAAGACGTGGACCCGAATTCCGAAACGGTGCGCCTGCTCCGAAGCCAGCTCCGCACGAAGTCGGACCTGAGGGTCATCGACTCAGACGTGCTGTCGCTCGTGGACGAGGTCGATCGCCGGCGGCGCGCGTCGGGCCAGATTCCGGCCACTCCCCCGGCCGCAACCGCTGCCGACGAGCCGCGGATCAAGAATGAGAAGGACCTGCAGGAATACGAGGCCATCTTCGCGGACGTGGACTACTGGAAGAAGATTGGCGAGGAGTACCAGGCGCCGTTGATCATCACCGGGTCAGTGCTGTTCACCGACGTGCAGTCCAGTGGCATGTTTTCGACCACCCAGGAGACGATTGATCAGGCTGGCCGCCGTGCGGTGACGCCGGTGCGGCGGTTCGAAGACCGCCGGGGGTATGCGCTGGTGCCGAAGTTCATCTTTATTGATGGGCGGACCGGCGTGCAGCTCTACAGCGAGTCGTTTCGTGAGGAGACCCTGTACAGCGCGACGAACAACACGCCTCCTCTGTCATCGTATTTTGAGCTGATCGACCGGCTCCTTCCAGGATTCCTCAGCACGCTCAGCACTCAGAAGATTAAGGGTACGCGTACGCTGCTGCGCTGAGCGCTCGTAATGGGCCAATGAGGCAGTCGGCCAGTGGGGCAATGAAACAGCGCCCCGGTGGCCGAATTTCCTCGTCATTGCCCCGTTGGCTCATTGCCCCATTGGCTCAATGGCCCATTGGCTCATTTGAAATGAATGGGGCGAAATGGTAGCCTTGGGGGTTCCACGGGGCCCCCTTCAGGGGGTCCGTATGGGTATTCCTCGGATAGTTTTGGGAGAGTTGTAGATGTTCGCCATTGTCGAAGCCGGCGGCCGGCAGGAGAAGGTCACCCCGGGCGCGGTTGTTGTGGTCGACCGCCTGGATCTTGAGCCCGGCACGGAATACACGTTTGACCGGGTGCTGCTGCTCGAGACCGCCACTGGCGACATCGTGACCGGCGCTCCGTATGTGGCCGGCGCCACGGTCACCGGAGTGGTCGAAGAGCAGACCCAGGGTAAAAAAATTCGCGTCTTCAAAATGAAGCGCCGCAAGACGGAGCGCAAGACGATCGGTCACCGCACGCAGTCCACCCGCGTGAAGGTCACGGCAATCAACGCCTGACGCCCAGGCGCTTTACGACATCAGGACAGCACGATGGCTACTAAAAAAGGTCAGGGAAGTTCCCGTAACGGTCGCGACAGTAACGCGCAGCGCCTTGGAGTCAAGGAACACGACGGCAAACTCGTGCCGGGTGGGTCCATCCTGGTGCGGCAACGCGGCCGGAAGTTCAAGCCGGGTCTGTTCGTGGGCCTCGGTAAGGACGACACGCTCTTCGCCAAGGTCACCGGCACCGTCAAATTCAGTGATCAGGGCCAGCGCGGCCGCTTCATCAGCATCGTCCCCAGCGCAGCGCCGAGCGCCGATAAGGCGTAGTTGTTCGTAGACGAAGTCGAGATTCGCGTTCAGGCGGGCGATGGCGGCAATGGCTGCCTGGCCTTCCGCAGAGAGAAGTTTGTACCCCGCGGCGGGCCAAGCGGCGGTGATGGTGGCCATGGCGGGTCGGTCTACCTTGTCGCCACACTCCACCAGAACACGCTCGTCACCTACCGCTTCCATCCAGAGTTCAACGGGCAACGCGGCGTGCACGGGCAAGGCTCCAATTGCACCGGCGCCGACGGCGAAGACCTGACGCTTGAGGTGCCGCCCGGCACGGTCGTCTACGAAAACACTGAAGACGGCGAGATGATTCCGCTCGGCGACCTCGCCATAGTCGGAGACCGCGTGCTGGTCGCCAGGGGCGGGCGTGGCGGACGCGGCAATTCCGCCTTTGCGACGGCCACCAACCGCGCGCCCCGCAAACACGAACCCGGCGAACCTGGCGAAGGACGCACGCTGCGCCTGCGCTTGAAACTGCTGGCGGATGTCGGTCTTGTGGGATATCCGAACGCCGGCAAGTCCACACTTATCGCACGCATCTCGGCAGCCAAACCCAAGATTGCGGACTACCCATTTACGACCCTCACGCCGAACCTGGGCGTGGTCAGTCTCGCAGACGACCGGAGTTTTGTGGTGGCCGACGTGCCGGGCCTCATCGAAGGCGCACACGAGGGCCACGGGCTCGGGATGAAATTTCTTGCGCACCTGGAACGCACCAAGGTGCTGGTGCATCTCATTGACGTGTCGTCATTCTCGGGGCGCGACCCGGTGAGCGACTTCGATGTCATTCGCCACGAATTGAAGATGTTCCAGGGCAGCGGCGACGACATGGCTGAGGCCCTGGCGTCCAAGCCGCAGATCGCCGTGGCCAACAAGATCGACGCCCTCGACGATCCGGATCGGCTCAAGAAGCTGGCCAAACATCTCAAGAAACACAAGGTCCCCCTGTATCCCATCTCCGCGGTGACCGGAGAAGGCCTGCCGGCGCTGCTTGAAGCCATGTGGGCGGCTGTCGCGGCCCACGCGGAGTCGCAGCCGCAGTGAGCCGCGTAAGGCAGGGCTGGCTTGGTGGGACGTTCGACCCGATTCATTGCGGCCATCTCGACGTGGCACGGGCCGCGCACCTCGCCCTGTCGCTCGACACGGTCCACCTGGTTCCGGCACGTGTCCCGCCGCATCGTCTGGCCCCGCACGCGCCGGCGGAACACCGGTTGGCCATGGTGACTCTGGCCGCAAAGTCTGACGACTGGCTCCGAGTCTCGGACATCGAGATGCGGGCTGAGGCGCCCTCATACACCGCGGACACACTCGACCGGCTCGCGGCCTCGGGCACGGCGCTGGACACGTTGCACGTGATCACCGGTGCCGACGCGTTCGCAGGTATCCTTTCGTGGAAAGACGCGGAAATATTGCTGAGCCGTTGCCACTTTGTCGTCGTGTCACGCCCGGGGCATCCGGCACCTGCCTTGCGTCAGGCACTGCCGTCGCTGGCTGCCCGCATGCGCCACCCCGACGACTACGACGACCGGCTGCAACCGAGTATCTTTTTAGTGGACGCGCCTACGGCGCCGGTGTCTTCGACGAGGATCCGGGCACTGGCGTCTGCCGGATCGTCGCTCGCGAGTCTCGTACCGCCGACGGTCGCCGAATATATCGACAAAACCGCTCTCTATCGAGGAGTCGCATGAGGAAGACCGCCAAGCCCGCGCGCACCGCCACCCCCCGCACCGCTTCGGCCGTTCGTGCAAAAAAAGCCCCCGTCAGGCAACCGGCGAAAGCCAAGGCCGCGCCGGCCCGACGGCCGGCCGCCGCGTCAAAGCCGAAGTCGCGGGTCGCAAAGACCACCGCCCAGCCCGCTCCGGAAAAACGCGCAGCCAAACCGCGCCTGCCCGCCGACGTCAAGGCCGCCATCGCCGCCGCGCAGGACAAACTGGCGGTGGACCTCACCGTCCTCGACTTGCGCAACTCGACCGCGTTTACGGACTTCTTCGTCATCTGCACCGGGACGAACATGAGACAGGTGCAGGCCATTGCCGACGGCATCGAGGCCGCCCTCAGAACTGCAGGCCAGAAGCCGGCGCTTGTAGAAGGGTATCGGCGCGGCGAGTGGATCCTGATGGACTACTTCGACTTCATCGTCCACATCTTCCTGCCGACGCGGCGCGTCTTTTATGCGCTTGAGCGGCTGTGGGGCGGCGCCGAACCGATCGAGGTTTCTGCGCCCTGAGCGGACCGCGCACCGCGCAGAATGTGCAACACCCTCGGATCTGGGCCGCGATGAACTCCGGCCAGGCGCCACCAGACGCTGGCAAGGATCTTGGACACGAATGGCGCGGTGGCAATCGATCGATGGTCCGACGCTGCACTGGCCGCACTGTTTGATCCGACGTGCGTTGCCTGCGGCCTGGGACTCGGTACTGGCCGGCGTGGACCGGTCTGCCGCCTGTGCTGGCACTCCATCCGGACCGTGAGTCCGCCGTGGTGCGACTCCTGCGGCGAACCCCTGAAGTCTTGGCGAATCATCACCAGCCACTGCGCACGTTGCATTGCCCATCCGCCGCCATTTGACCAGGCACGGGCCTGCGGCCTGTACGAGGGCCCGCTGCAGCAAATCATCCATGCCCTCAAGTACCGGGGCCATCGGTCACTGGGGGCGCCGCTGGGGGCCCTGATGCGCCAGGCTGGCGGGAACCTGCTGACCGAGGCCGATGCGGTGGTGCCTGTGCCTCTGCATCCCTGGCGGCGACTGCGCCGCGGGTTCAATCAGGCAGACGAACTGGCAATGGCCCTCGGGCGGCCCGTGTGGCGCCCGTTGAAGCGATGGTCACTGCGCCCGCCCCAGGCGGGCCTCAGCGGCGAAGACCGCCGCGCCAATGTCGTGGGGGCGTATGCGCTGTCGCCGCTCTGGGCCGGTCCTCGTGCCAGGCGCCCACGGCGCGTCGTCCTGATCGACGACGTGATGACGACGGGGGCGACGCTGGAGGCGTGCAGCCGCGTGTTGCGCGCGGAAGGTGTGGAGTGGATCGGCGCGTTGACTGCGGCACGCGCCGTGACGTTTACCGGCGGGGCAACCGGGGCAGCACTGCGGCCTCAATCGCCGCACACACGTCGTCTTTTGACGCCTCGCCGTTAATCAGCACCCAGTCAGACTGCTCGGCCTGGCGCCGGTAGCTCTCGCGCACACGCGACAGCAACGATAAATCGCGCTCGTACCGATCGCGTCCCGTTGCCTTGCGTTCGACGGCGGTCTCAGGCGCGATGTCGAGCAGGACGGTGATCGTGGCCGGCGGCAGATACCGCTGGATGTCGTTGAGCCACGTGGGATCGAGCCCCTGCGCCTCGCCGTACGCGATGCTCGACGCGCGATAGCGATCGCACATCACGACCGAACCGGCTGCAAGCCACATCTCGATCTTGGGCAGGTACTCGCAGCGATTGGCGACGTAGAGCAGTTGCATCACGTCGGGACTAAACTCCCGCTCGCCGGCCAGCGCCCTGGCAATCTCGCAGCCGACCGGCGTCTCGTAGTCCGGAAACGACAGAGGGTGTACCTTGCGGTCCTGCTCGATCCGCGCACGCAGGTAGCGAGCCTGTGTTTCCTTGCCGCTCTGGTCCAGACCTTCAAACGCAATCAGCATCACTCATCCCACTGCAACATGTCGGCCACGGTTTGGCGGCGCCGCACCAGGCGCCAGCCGGAGCCGTCGACCAGGGCCTCGGCCGCGATGGGCCGCCGGTTGTAATTCGACGCCATTATCGCCCCATACGCGCCGGTGTCGCGGACGGCCAGCAGATCGCCCACCGCCACCGGCGGCAATTCTCGTCCCCGGCCAAGGGTGTCACTGGATTCGCACACGGGCCCCACGACATCACACGCGATTGGGGTGCCCTCACGCGGGGTGACGGCCTCGATGGTGTGCCACGCGCCGTACAGGGCCGGACGCAGCAGGTCTGTCATTCCGGCGTCCACGATCACGAACCAGCGCCCGTCGGCCTGCACTTTCATGTCCACGACGCGCGTGAGGAGTACGCCTGCGGGGGCGGCAATCCATCGTCCGGGCTCGAGGATCAGACGCAGGCCGGTAGGACGGACCACCGGCAACACGGCCGCTGCGTAGTCGTCCACCGACAACACGGCCTGACCCGGTTCGTAGGCAATGCCGAGTCCGCCGCCCACGTCGAGGTGCTCAAGCGGAATACCGTCCGCCGCGAGGACGCGCGCCAGATCGGCAATCGCGGCGGCACCACGGCGCAGCGGATCGGCGCTGGTGATCTGCGAGCCCACATGCACATGCAGGCCCACGACATGCAGGTGATCGCGCGCAGCCATGGCCAGCGCCATGCTGTGCGCCTGCGCGGGAGTCATGCCGAACTTGTTGGCGCGAAGACCGGTGGAAATGTGGGGATGGCTGCCCGCATCTACGTCGGGGTTGATCCGCAGGGCGACCCTGACACGAGTGCTGTAGGCCGTGGCGATGGCATCGATGCGCTCCATTTCGCCCGGCGATTCGGCGTTGATCGCCTTGAGGCCCATCGTGACGGCTCGCGCCAGTTCGTCGTGGGTCTTGCCCACGCCCGTAAACACAATTTGGTCCGGCGTAAATCCGGCACGCAAGGCGACGTCGATCTCGCCACCGGAATTGGCGTCGGCATGCGCGCCTTGACTCCGGATCTCGCGCACGACGGCCAGCGTGGCATTGGCCTTGATTGCATAGTGAAGATCGTGTGGATAGGCCGCAAAGGCCGCGTCCAGTTCCCGTACGCGCGTATGGAGCAGCACGCCACTGTACACATGCAACGGCGTTCCGGCCACCTCGGCCATCGCCGCGAGCGGCACGTCATCGCACATCAGTGCGCCGTGGCGGCGTTGGAATCCAGGCACAGGACCTTTGATTGTAGCCCAGCGCACTATATGATTTGCGGTCACGGCCCCTCTGATGTCACTCGACCCCTCCCCCGCGCCCAACCAGGCTATGGACGCCTTGATCGCACGCTGCCTGGCAGGTGACCAGGCCGCATGGGAGGAGATCGTGCGGACACATCGTCGCAAAATTTTCAACCTGGCGTATAAGTTCGTCGGCCGGCATGACGAAGCGGAAGACCTCACCCAGGATGTGTTCATCAAAATCTTCAAGGCGCTCCACACGTTCGACCGCCGCGCCAACTTCCAGACCTGGCTCATCAGCATCAGCCGGAACCTCTGCATCGATCACTACCGCTCGGTCCGCAAGGAACGCGCAACGATGGCCAGGGGCGCTGACGCGTCGGAGCTGTCGCCGGTCTCCCATGAGCGCACACCACTCGGAGAACTCGAACAAGTCGATCTGAAGTCGCTCATCCGCCAGGCGCTGGCGGAGCTGCCGGCCAGGCTGAGTCAGGTCGTGACGCTGCGCGACCTGCAGGAGTTCTCGTACAAGGAAATTGCTGATCAGCTGGGACTTCCCGAAGGCACCGTCAAATCGCGTATCAATCGAGGGCGGCTTGAACTAGCCAGTCAAATCCGCCGTCTTCAATCTCACAGGCCGACAGGCTCCATGGCTTCGCGCGGAGGAAACGAATGAATGTTACGACTTCTCGTCACGGCAACGTAGTGGTGGCCCACGTCACCGAAACACGGCTGACTTATCCCATCCTTGCTGACTTTGCGACCACGGTGGCCGGCCTCGTGGCCGCGGGGGAAAAGCAAATCCTCGTGGACCTCTCCACGGTCGGTTATGTGGACAGCGCCACAATTGGCTGCCTGATGGACCTCTACCGGCAGGCCAGCACCGCTGGGGGCCAGTTCAAACTCTCAGGCGTGCAGAAGCGGGTCGAGACGATGCTGACCATGACTGGGGCCCACAACTTCCTTGAGGTCTACGGAGACCAGGCGTCGGCGTTGGCCAGTTTCGGAGGCTGAGATGCGAACGATCACCACCAGCGCCGGCACCCCTGTGAACACCGATGGCGACGTGCTCGCCGTCATCGAGACCATTTCGCGCGATCTCGCTCGGCGGGCCGACCTCGACTACGGCTTTGAGGAAGTGGAGCACGAGTTCCAGCATCTGATCAACCAGCTCACGCCGGAAGAGCTGCGGGTCTATCTCAAGGAAAGCCTGTTCATGAGCTTCAATCGGTTTGAAAATGAACGGCTGATGGCCGTGGTGCGCCGGGCCGGCGAAGCCACAGACGGCGACTGAAGAGTCGGGGATGCGCCGCCTAGCGGGCGGACTGACGGACGGGAACGGCCACCGCCGCTGCCGGAACGTGTTCGCGCGAGTCCACCAGACGCCACGCGTCGGGCCGGCGGAGGAGCTCTTTGGCGAACGCCGCATGCAGGGCATGACCGCCCCGCTGCACCACCAAATGCCCGCGAATCGGGTGCCCCACCAGGGCCAGGTCGCCAATCGCATCCAGCATCTTGTGCCGCACAAATTCATCGTCAAACCGCAGCGGGTTCAGCACACCGGTCTCGCCAATCACCACCGCGTTGTCGAGGGAACCGCCCAGGGCCTGTCCGCGCTGGCGCAGGATTTCCACTTCCTTGAGGAAGCCGAATGTGCGCGCCGGCGCAATTTCATCCACGAACGTTTGTTCGTTGATATCGAGCGTCATCTCCTGATGGCGCAGCAAGGGGTGGTCAAAGCTGATGGTGTAACTGACCTTGAAGCGATCCGACGGGTGCAGCGCGATCCGCTTGTCTCCGTCACGTACTTCAACCGTCGACAGCATCTCCATCGTCTGCCGGGGCGCGGCCAGTTCTCGTGTCCCAGCGCTCTGGATCAGATACACCCAGGGCGCGGCTGAGCCATCCATGATGGGCACTTCGGCCTGATTCAGTTCCACCAGGACGTTGTCCACACCAAGAGACGTCAGGGCCGACAGCAGGTGCTCTACGGTCTCGACCGACGCATTACCCTTCCGCAGACCTGTCTGAAGTTGCTGAACAGCCCCGAGACAGGAGACATCAGCCGGAATCTCCACGCCAAGGTCGGCGCGCGAGAACCTGATTCCGAAGTTGGCCGGAGCCGGCTTGAGAGAAATCGACACTCGCTGGCCGGAATGGAGACCAATCCCGGTGCAGGAGGCGACTTTGCGAAGGGTGCGTTGAGCAGGCATCGAGAACGCTGGCACCGTGCCTATAGCAATCTCGCTGCCAACTCCAGTTGATATGTGACAAGACCACCTAAAGCATTCAAATAGAAAGACTTATACATGCAATTTAGGAACAGCAATTTTGCCAGCTCACTGCTTGTGTGGCCGATAAGCCACATAACACGCCCGTTGGCTTGTGTGCTTCCTGACACAGCGTCACGAAACCGCTGCCGCGGGTCCTGCCCAGAGTGCAGGTCCCAGGTACTGACCGGTGGCAGAGCCCGGGGTGCGGGCAATCACTTCGGGAGGCCCGGCGGCCACCACCTGTCCACCGCCCTGCCCTCCCTCCGGTCCAAGATCGATCACCCAGTCGGCGCACTTGATGACGTCCAAATTGTGCTCAATCACCACCACCGTATTGCCTTGTTCCACCAGGCGGTGGAGCACATCCAGCAGCTTGCGCACATCCTCGAAGTGCAGGCCCGTCGTCGGCTCGTCGAGGCTGTACATGGTGCGGCCCGTCCCTCGACGGGCGAGCTCGCGCGAC
>SYFT01000091.1 GCA_005799825.1 Acidobacteriota bacterium
AGAGATGCGCGCCGCCATGGCGCGCGCCACATCGGTGTCGTAGCGCAGCTTGAGCATCGCGAGCGCGTCGCCCAGCCCCGTAAAGCCGAGGCCGACGCGTCGCTTTGCCATGGCTTCCTTGCGCTGCTGCTGCCCGCCCGAGAGCTGGTTGGGCATGTGGTGGAATCGGTCGCCAAGCCCGACAATCTCCAGGGAGGCCATGGCGCGTTTATGCCGATCCGCCGCCCGCAGGCCGCTCTTGCCGTTGTAGAGCAGCGGCAACTCGACGTTGTCGAGCGCCGTGGTACGCGTGAGTAGGTTGAAGCCCTGGAAGACGAACCCTATTTTCTGATTGCGCACGCCGGCCAGGTCGTCCTTGGACAACTGTGAGACATCTTTGCCATCAAGCACATAGGAGCCGCTCGACGGCTTGTCGAGCGCTCCGATGATGTGCATGAAGGTGGACTTGCCCGAGCCCGATGGCCCCGTCACCGACACGAACTCGCCCGGCTCGATGTCGAGTGACACCCCGCGAAGGGCGCGTACCTCATGGTCACCCATGTGGTAAACGCGCGTGAGGTCACGGACGGAAATAACTGGCATTACCTGCCACCACCGCCGCGGCCAGAACTGCCGCCGAACGAGCCCATGCTGGGCATGCCACCGCGGCTAGGCTGCTGGGGTGAGAACGGACTGCCCGCCGCCGCCCCCGTCGTCTTGGCGGCCAGCCACGGCATCGTGATGTTCGACACGAGTTCCGCGCCAACTGCCAGCTCGGCAGGACCTGTGACCAGTTCGGTGAATGTGCCGTTTGTGATGCCCTGCATGATGTCGAGCCGTTTGAGTGTGCCGAACGGGTTGGCGGCGGTCACCGCCTCAACCACGTAGACCTGCCCGCGGGTCGGCGTCCGCACAATCGGCGGGAACAATTCGTCGATGGACCCCGCGCTCCGCTGCGTCAGCGGCACGGTCGGCGCGTTCTGTCCGGTGTTGCCGCCGCGCCCACCGCCTCGTCCGCCGCCACCAAAGTTGATGCCGGCTTTGGCGAAGGCCGCCATCTGCTGGTCGCGCGGGAGCGCGCGAATGGCTTCCATCTGTTTGAGTTGATCTGGGGTGAAGGTGGCGTTCATGCCGCCGCCTCGTCCGCCACCACCACCCGCGCGGTCGCCACCGGTACGCTCACCGCCGGTGCGGCCTCCGCGGTCGCCACCCTGGAAGGGATTCGCCGCCGCAGCCTGCGGCGCGGCCGTCGCGTTCCCGCGGGCTGCCGGGGCCACCGCAGGCTGTGCGGCAGCCGGTGCCGCTGCGGGCGCGGCTGCGCCCGGCGTCGTGCCACCACTGGCGCCTCGTCCGGCTCCGCCGCCGCGGACGGGCGGGGTGGGCGGTTCCTGCTTGAGGGCCGCATACATGTCGTTGTTCGGACGGAAACGCAGCGCGGCGTTCGGGATGCGCATCACGCTGTCGCGCCGCGACACCTCGATCCGCATGGACGCCGTCATGCCGGGCTTGAGCCGCAGGTCGTTATTTCGGACCTCAGCCACCGTGGTGTAGGTGACGACATTCGACTGAATGGTCGGATTGAGGCGGACCATCGTGATCCGGCCCTGGAATGTCTGGTTGGGATACGCGTCCACGGAGAACCGCACGGTCATCCCGGAGCGCACCTTGCCGATTTCGGCCTCGTCCACGCCGCCCTCGAGTTTGAGCACCGTCAGGTCTTCGGCCAGCGTGAACAGCGTGGCCACGTTCTGCGAGGACTGCACGGTCATGCCGGGATCCACTTTGCGATCCACCACCACGCCGTCGATGGTGGAGGGAATCGTGGCGTAGCCAACGTTGAGGCGCGCTTGCTCGAGGTTGAACTGCGCCTGCACCATGGATTTTTCGGCCGACAGAATCTGCGCTTCACGGTTCTTGACCGCCAGTTCTGCGGCTTCCCATGCCTGCTGCGTGGCGAGCTTCTTCTCCAGCAGTTCGCGCTGCCGTTCGAGGGTCCGCCTGGCGTCGGCCAACTGCACGCGCTGGCTGGCGATGTCCACCTCCTGGCGCGAGATGTTCGCCTCCTGAATCTGCACTTGCGTGTCGAGCAGCGCGGTGTCGATTTTCGCGAGGATCTGGCCCTTGCGCACGATGTCGTTGAAGTCCACCAAAACTTCGGTGACACGCCCCGACACCTGCGATCCGACGTTCACGGTTCGCTTGGCCTGTAGCGTACCCGTGGCGCTCACTTCTTCCACGATCTCGCCCTGCGAAATCGTGACTTTCATGAACTCTGGAATCTCCGGCTCTTGGGTGCCCTGGTAGTATAAATAGCCACCGCCACCGAGCGCCAGGAGAATGACGAGACCGATCAGCTTCTTCATAGTCGTTTAGGCCTGTTCAGGAGTCGAATGCGCCGCCCCTCGGCGCAAGCCAGCAAAACCTTCTTCAAACAGCGTGTACACCGTCGGTACGAGGACCAGGGTGACCAGTGTCGAGGCGGTGAGACCGCCGATTACCACGCGCGCTAGGGGCGCCTGCAATTCGCCGCCTTCACCCAGCGCCAGCGCCATTGGCACCAGGCCGAGGGTAGTCGTCAATGTCGTCATCAGGATGGGCCGCAGACGGGTGCGCCCCGCCTCTTCCACGGCGTCGCGCAGTGCCTTGCCATCACGCTTGCGCAGGATGTTGGTGTAGTCCACCAGGAGAATCGCGTTGCTGACCACAATGCCGGCGAGCATGATTACCCCGATATACGCCTGCAGGCTGAAGGACGTTGACGTCAGCTTCAACGCCGCCACAATGCCGATGAGCGCCACCGGCACTGAGAACATGACAATAAACGGGTCCTTCAGGGATTCGTACTGCGACGCCATGACGGCGTAGACCAGCAACACGGCCAGCAGGAGCAGAATCTGCAGCTGCTGGAACGCTGTGCCCTGGGCCTCGACCTCGGCACCAAAGCCGACGGTGAAGCCCTGCGGGATACTGAGCTCCGGAATCCGGGCCCGGACCGCCTTGACCGCATCGCCGATGGGAACGCCCGCGTCGAGTTCGGCGTTCACCCGCGCGATCCGCTCCTGGTTCTTGCGTTCAATTTGGGTGGGGCCGCGCTGGGTATCCACGGCCAGGAGGTTCTTGGCCGGCAGCACCTGGCCGGTGGGCGTGCTGATGAGCACATCGCTCACCGATTCGGCCCGTTCCCGGTCTTCGGCCCGGAGCCGCACGATGATGGGGAATTCCTTGCCGCGTTCACGGAAGACCGCCGCCTGGGTACCGGCCATGTTGGTGCGGATGGCGTTGGCCACGTTGGTCACCGAGAGGCCCAGCAAGGCGGCCTTGGGGCGATCCACGCGAATGGCGAGCTCAGGCCGGCCTTCCTGGCGCCCAATCTGTGGACTTGCCACGCCATCGGTGGTCTGGAGTAACGCGAGCACATCTTGTGAGACCGTGTTGGAGTCTTCGAGCGAAAATCCACGGATTTCCACCGCGAGCCGGCTTGAGGAATTGAGGTCGCCGAGCATACGGTTGAGTGACTGGTTGCCGCCCGATGCGCGCGTCGTGACGCTGACGCCAGGCAAACCCACCAGCACTCGTCGAAGATCTGTGGCGATCTGCTCACTCGAACGCGTCCGCTCGTCCTTCTTGGTGAGCTTGATGGTGACCGACGCTCCGCCGCCCATGCCGCCCATAAACCCGCCACCGCCACCCGCTGACGAGACCACAGTGACGGCCTCCGGCACGTTGGCCTGAATGAGGTCTTCGAGCTGCAGGATGACCGCTTCGCTCCGTTCAATACGGCTGCCAACCGCCAGTCGCGCGTTGACCGAGACCTCGCCCTCGTCGCTCTGGGGCATCAACTCGGCGGGAATCGTCGGCAGGACGAACACCGCGGCCGCCGTCAACGCGGCTGAGGCCAAGAGTACCGTGGGCCGATGTTGCAGACAGACGTGGAGAATCCTGCGATAAGAAGTGTCCAGGCCGTCGAGCGCGCGCTCACTGAACGTAAAGAGCGTGCCGCCCAGGCCCCGCCGCTCGACAAGGGGCGTCGGCAGCACGAGAAGCCGTGAGCACAGGACGGGCACAACCGTGACGGCGACGAACAGCGACATCCCCAGCGAGAACATGACGACGATGGCCAGTTGTGTGAAAAGAATGCTCGCCACGCCGGTGAGGAAGAGCAGCGGAACAAACACGGCGACATGCGTCAGCGTGGACGCCAGAATGGCCGACCACACCTCTTCGCTGCCGTCAATCGCGGCTTGCATCCTGGTCTTGCCGTGTTCTTCCATGTGTCGGAAGGTGTTCTCGAGCACGACGATCGACGCGTCGACAATCATGCCGACGCCCAGCGCCAGACCGCCGAACGTCATCGTGTTGAGCGTGAATCCGGCGAAATCGAGCAGTGCAAACGTACCGACAATCGAAATGGGAATCGAGGTGCAGATGATGAACGTCGATCGCAGGTTCCGGAGGAACGCGAAGATGACGACGACGACCAGGCCGGCGCCGAGGAGGCCGGCCTCCCGCACGCCGGCGATCGCCTGCTCGATAAAGGTGGACTGGTCGTCGAGCACGGTCAGGTGCAGGCCCTGTGCTTCGCGATTGATGCGGACCACTTCCGCACGCACCTCTTCGGCGATGGCCACGGTATTTTTTCCCGACTGCTTCGTGACGCGCAGGCGGATTCCCGGTTTGCCGTTGATGCGCGTGAACGACCGCATGTCTTCGGTGGTGTCCCGCACCTCGGCCACGTCGCGCAGGTAGATGGGCACACCACCCCGGGTGAAGATAATCAAATCCTTGATCTGGTCGATCGACTCGAACTGGCTCTGACTGCGCAGCAGGAACGTCGTGTCACCCTCGGTCACTTCGCCGAGCGGCACGTTCTGGTTTTCGGTGCGGATGGTCTGGACCACCCGGTCCACCGGCAGATCGAGCGCCGTAATTTTTTCCTTGGAGAGTTCGATCCGAATCTGGCGACGAAGTCCGCCGTCGACGGTGACCGACGCCACGCCTTCCACACGCTCCAGGCGGGGTACTAGATCGATCTCGGCCATCTCGCGCAGGGTCACCCGATCGAATTCGCCCTCCACGCCAATGCCCACGATCGGCATGGAATTGGAGTCGAACTTGAAGACGGTGGGGGGGTCCGCGTCCTCGGGCAGACGCCCGCGCACCCGGTCGACACGTGTCCGCACTTCGTCGGCCGCCTCGTTCAGATCGCTGCCCCACGCGAAGTTCAGGCGGATGTTTCCATTCCCTTCAGACGCCGTGGAGTTGATCTGCTCAAGGCCAGGCACGGCAGCCAGGGATTGTTCGAGCGGCCGGATGATGAGCTCTTCGATTTCAAGCGGACCGACGCCGGCGTACCCGACTCGCACTGTCAGACTCGGGTAACTGACGTCGGGCAAGAGGTCCACGGGCAGTCGGGTCAGCGAAATCGATCCCACCAGCACGATGCTCGCCGACACCATGAACATCGTGACGGGCCGGTGGATCGCAAAACGAGGCACACTCATACTGGTTTTCCTGCCTGATGCCGGGGCACCACGCCACGATGGTTACAGACCGCCCCCGCGACCTGGAGGTGCGCCGGGCGCCCTGGTTCCCGGGGTGGCGTCACCCCCAGTGCGGCCACCCAAACGCCCGCCGCGCTCGCCGGGTATGTTCATCGGCGTAATGCGGTCACTGGTGCGCAATGCCAGCGCACCGGTCGTGATCACCTGGGTGCCCTCGATGAGGCCGGACAGAATCTCGATACGCTCGTTGTCCTGCAGGCCGGTCGTCACCGGCTGGAACTTCGCCGACTGGCCGTCCACCAGAAACACTCCGCGCTGGCCTTCGCTGTCCACCACGGCGTTGCGCGGCACCGTCAGCGCATCCGGCCGCACTTCCACTGTGAGCTTCACCCGCGCGAACATGCCGGGTTTGAGGCGGTAGCCAGGGTTCGGCACTTCGATTTCCATCGACGCGGTGCGCGTGGCCGCATCAAACACCGGCGCCACACGGCTCACCGTGCCGGTGAACTGCTCACCCTGGAACGCGTCCACTTCAATCTGCGCCGTTACGCCGGCGTTGATGCGCCTGAAGTCTTTTTCGACCAGATTGGAAATCAGGCGCACGGTTGCAATGTCCACCACCGACACGATCGCGGTGTTCGCGCTGGCGAACGCGCCCTGGTCGAGGTTGCGGCGTCCGATGAACCCATCAACGGGCGACACGATAGTGGTGTTGGACAGCGTGATCTTCAGTTCGTCGAGCCGCGCTTGCGTCTGGCCCAGCTGGGCCTTGGCCAGTTCGACCGCGGCCACCGCTGAGCTGTAGGCGGCCTCAGCATCTTCAATTGTCTGGCGCGTCGCTAGGCCGCGCGACAGCAGTTCCTTCTGTCGATCGAGCGTGGTCTTGCGCAACCGCAGGTCGCTCTCACGCTGTGTGACCGTAGCGTCGTTCACCAGAACGTTCTGTTCAATCTGCTTCACCTGCTGCTGCAGTTCGCGGTCCTCAATCTTCGCAATCTGTTGGCCCCGGGTGACCCGGTCACCCAGTTTCGCCGTGATCGAGTCGAGCCGGCCGGCCACGCGTGGCACGATATCCACCGTCGCGTTACCGATCAGGTTGCCGACCACGGTCACGTACTCAATCACTTCACGGCGGGTGGCCGGGGCGGTATCCACCGTCAGGGCAGGTCGGCCGCTGCCGCGGCCTGCACCCCTGCCGAACGCCCCCGCAGCGCCAGGGGCAGCCCCCGAGCCGCTAGCGCCAACCACGTCCTGGGACCGGGTGAAGTACCACGCTCCGACTGAGCCGGCAATGAGCAAGACAACGACGACGAGTTGTTTCATGTGAACTGACTACGCAATCCGCTGCACGCGGTCGAACTCCGCGATAGCGTTGATGTAGCGAATGGTCGCGCTCAGCTCGTTATTGCGCGCACTGGTCAGCGCATTCTGGAGCGAGATGACCTGGAAGTTCGTGGACAGGCCCACCGAAAAGCGGGTGAGCTCGGCGTTGAGCGTACGCTCGGCGGCCTCACGCGATTTCTGCGACGCGAGCAGTTGCTTGTACGTGCTCTGCACGTCCAGGCCCGCGCGGGTCACCGCCGTTTCGATGTCGAGTTCCGTCCGCTTCAACGCCGTCTTCTGCTGTTCCATCGACAGCTCTGACCGCAGGTGGCTGGCCTTCTGTGACGACAGGCCCAGCGGCTGGCTGAAGTTGAGGCCGACCTGCCAGGTGGGCGTGTCAATCCCGGCGATGGAGCGCAGCGCATCGAAGTAGCCGCCGTCCTCAACCAGCAGCGCCGCGCCACCCAGACCCGAGCGCGCAAAAAGCGGCCCGCCGACACCCGCCAGCGAGTAACTGGACGTCAGGCCGAGCGATGCGCGCGTCCCGTTCTTCGAGAGCGCGAGGTTCAGTTCGTTGATGCGCAGGTTCTGCCGCGCAATCTCGATGTCGGCACGTTGTCCAATGGCGTTTTTCACGGCCGCCGGGATGTCCACCGCCGGCATTTCGAAGGACGGCAGGTCGGTGGGGTTGATCGTCGAGCGGAAGAAATCATCCTCGGTGCTGCTGACGAGTAGGCGCTTGAAGGCGATTTCGGCGTTGCGCCACGCGATTTCAGCGGCCAGCAGGTTCTGTTCACCATTGGCAATCTGCGACTCAAGCTGCACTAGATCGATTTCGGCGACCGTGCCGACCTCCACCTTGGTCTTGTTGTCGTCGTAGTTGCGACGCGACAGCTCCAGCGCCCGACGCTGAATCTCAATCAACTCAATGGACTGACGCAGTGACCAGTAGGCGGTGCGCACCTGATTCTTGATGGTCTCGATCTGGCTCACCAGCGCGATGTCCGTAATCTGCCGCTGAATTTGTCCTGTGTCGAGCGCGGTGCGCTGGCTGTCAATCGTCCGCCCTGCCAGCAACGGCTGTGTGTACTGAAAGCTCACGTTCGACGAGAAGTTCGGGTTCCGAGTACTGAACGAATTGTCGGTGGACGTCCGGTTGTTGTTGAAGTTGAACGACACCTGACCACCCTGCCAGGGCAGGCGCTGGCTCATCGACGATCCGAACGAGGTACGCTGCGTCGTGGTGCGCGCGCCGCCGTCGAGCTGCGACGTGGACTGCTGCGAGGCATTGTTGTAGCTGAGATTGCCGTTCAGCGTGGGCCGAAACGCCGCACGCGCGGCCTGCAGCGAATAGTCCGCCATCTGCGGATTCAGTTTCTCGCGCGCAATGTCGAGGTTGTGTTCAAGCGCCCGGCTGATCGCCGCCTCAAGCGACAGATCCAACCGCTGCGACCCAGGCGTTTCGGGTGGCACCGCGCGGCCAACCACGTATTGGTCCTGGGCCAGCGCCTGCACACCACCTGCGGTCGCCTGCTGATGCGCCCTCACGTCCGCCACCGGCATCACCGCGGCCACTACCGCCCACACCACCAATTTCAATATCTGCTTGTTCATGTAACTGCTCCGCCTGGGCAGGCGCCACCAACGGGCAGCTGCCACAGTTATTTTATGAAAGCTAACGTTGTTCGCGCCGATTGCGTTCCCAGATCGCTTGCAGCCCCGTATTTTGTTCCGGGCTGAGGATGAGCCAGCACTGATACAGCATGATCGTGCGGGACTTGGCGAGAACCGTGCGCTGGGCTTCGACGCGATCCGACTGCATGCCGATGACGTCCACGCCGACCGTTCTCTCTGCCAGCATTCGCTTGAGCTCGGTCTCCTGCTTGGCCAGCTCCAGCGCGGGGCCCAGCATGTCGTGCTCGCGCTGACGCCACGCCGCGTCGATCTTCGCGGCCTGGTCCGGTGTCAGTTTGATTTCCTTGATGATCTTCGGGTCCTTCCAGAACGGCGTACTGGGCCGAGGGGCTCCCGAGCGCTGGCTGTCCTGGTGAGGCGACGTTTTCCCGTGCTGGGGCGGGGACCAGACCCACGTGTGTCCAGCAGCCTCATCCACGGCAATGCTGGCGACGCGTCCGTCAGCCGCCAACACCACCAGACTCAGCGTCAGGACGCCAAGCCACATCGTTCGGCCAACGGGGGGGGAGGGAATCCGAATCTTCACCCTTCTTCTTACGCCTGCGTCAAAACCGCCGTTTACGAGCCGGCCAGGGCTTCAAGCCGGGCCACAACCTGCCCGACGACATTGTTCGGGGTGGAGGCTCCGGCCGTCAGCCCGATCACCAGGGGGCCATGTGCCGGCAGCCAGTCCCGGGCCACGGTTTCCGCCACCGCGGCCGTCGAGGGGGCCCCGATACGCCGTTGCCGCACCTCGGTGGCTGACACCAGGCAGTCCGCTTCAGCAATGTGGAAGGTCGGGTACCGCTCGGCGCAAATCTTCGCCAAATTGCAGGTATTGCTGCTGTTGTAGCCGCCAATCACCACCATCAAGTCCAAGGGGGCCTCGTCGAGCAGGGCAATCACGGCGTCCTGACGCTCCTGAGTCGCGCTGCAAATAGTGTCAAACGACCGGAACACATCGCCCATGGCGGAGGTGCCATGGCGGGCCTCCATGGCGGCCCGGAACATGTCCCCGATCTCGAGCGATTCGGTCATCAGCATCGTGGTCTGGTTGGCGCAACCCAGCCGACGCAGATGCCGGTCGGGGTCAAAACCCGGCGAGGCCGCGGAGCCAAACCGCTCCAGAAACGCTCCACGATCGCCGCCATGGACGATGTAATGGCACACCTCGGCGGCTTCGCCCTTGTGGAGCACGACCAGGTAGTGGCCGTCGGGAAAGAGGCTCGCCTGGGACGCAGTGGCGCGCGTCTCTTCGTGATGGAGCTTGCCATGGATAATCGATGTGAAGCCGTCTTGGGCGTAGCGCTTCACGTTCTTCCAGACCGTCAACACCGACCCGCAGGTGGTATCCACCAAAGTGCATCCCTGGCGGTCCAGACGAACCATGTCATCGACCGACACGCCAAACGCCGGCAGGATAACCACATCGTCGCGGCCCAGTGTCGTGCGGTCTTCGCCGGGGTCGGTCAGGAAGCGGATGCCTTGTGCCCGCAACTGGTTGTTGACGTGCGGGTTATGGATGATCTCTCCCGTGAGAAATACCCGAGAATCCGGAAACTTCTTCCGCGTCTGGTACGCGTAGTCCACGGCCCGTTCCACCCCGTAGCAGAACCCGAATTCGCGCGCGAGGTGGATGGTGAGCCGGCCTTGAGTGCGGACGTAGCCGACGGACCGAAGGTCGTCGACGATGCGGCTATGGTACGCCTCCGCCAGTTGGCCGGCGACCGCAGCCTTCATGTCGAGGCCCTTCCGGAAGATGATGGGCGGCATTGCTGACCGCCCATTGTACCTAAAGCACTGGCGTCAGCGTTTGCTAGCCACCACGTCAATCAACCGTGGCGTCATCTCATCCATAGCTTCAAGCGAACCCAAACGCGTCCGGGCATAGGGGTCCTCCTCGAGAATGAAAGCGTCGATGACCGTTCCCAGCCCAGAGGGCTGGCCATCGGTGGCGCCCGCCACCTGCGTCGTTGGAGTGGAGCCTTCAAAGGAGAAGCTCAATTTACTGCTCACGATGCCTATTACCAGGCCGGCTACAGCGGCCGCAGCCAGCCACCCAAGGCTGACGCGGCGCCGGCCGGCGGCGCCAGAGGGCCGTGCCGCGCGCGCGGGAAAGCTGATGACTTTGGCAGGGCGGTCGATCGATTCCAGCCGCTGCAGGACCTGATTGCGCTGGACGGCCAACCGCTCTTCGGGGAACACGGCATCGGCTTCAGCCGCGCCGATGTCTCGCACATCTTCGAGCCAGCGGCTCAGGTCCACCGCACGTCCCGCGCACACATCGCAGCGGTCGAGGTGGCTGGGCCGTACGCCCGTGCTCCACACCTCCACCAGTGCGTCTTCCGAGAGATGCCCTCGACGAAGTACCACGTCAGCGAGTCGCATGTCGAACCCTCCCTTTACCTTTCGTCGCTGCCACGCTCTGGCCCGACAGCAACGTACGCAGCCGGCGAATCGCGCGAAAGAGGTGGACGCGCACGGTGGATTCATTCAGCCCGGTCATTGAGCTGACGTCCCGAGACGTCCGTCCCTCAAAATGACTCAACGCAAACACCAACCGCTGCCGTTCCGGCAACTCTGCCATGGCCGCCCTCAGCCGTCGTCGCCGCTCATCCTGCAGGACCTGGTCCTCGGGACTGGGGCCCTTCGACGGCAGATGCTCGGCCGGGTTCCGTTCCACGCCATCCGCATCAACCGTGGGACGAGCGATCCACCGTTCGCGCCTCCGTCGGGCCTTGAGACGGTCCAGGCACCCGTTGGTGAGAATGCGGGTGAACCAGACCTCGAAGGGCAGGTCTTCCCGGAACGTGCCCATGTGCGTATACGCCTTTACAAAAGCATCCTGCACGGCCTCTTCCGCGTCGGCGGCCTCGCGCATGTAGCGAAACGCGATGCGGGTCGCACGCCGCTGGTGGCGTGCGATCAGTTCGGCGTACTTCTCCCGCGCCTGATTCAACTGACCGGCGGCCTGAAATGCCTTGACGGCTATTGCGACGCGACTGTCGCCTTCTTTTGGCGTTTCCGAACTGATGGCGCAACCTCTGGAGCTAGGATACGCCTAAGGTCTGGCGGTGTTTACGGCAAGTGTGCCTGCCGCGGTTGAAGCCACGCCCTATCGGGCCCCTGGATAGTAGTGGGCCAGGATTGCGGTGACGGATGCCCCGCCTCGGGCTCGGGCCATGGCCCCGACCTGGCACAGACCCACGCCGTGGCCGAACCCACGGCCCTTCACCACGAAGCCATTGGGCGTCGGCTCAATCTCGAACAGGGTGCTCATGATGGACCGGGCTCCCCGTTGGGCCGCCACGACGGCGCGGAGCGTCTCGCCGGTGACGTGCCGCCCGCGGCCCCCCTCGAGACGCACCCAGCTCGCGCGGCCCGAGGCGTCTCTCTGGCTGACGATGAGGCCGGAGAGGCGGCCACCCGGATCCGTGCGGGCATCACTGGCGAGCACCCGGACCCACTCCTCGGCGGTGGCTGAAAACTGCCAGGTCCGGTGCGTTCCACCGGCCTCGTCCTGCCGAGCCGGTAGGTAGGCAAGGGCGGCGCCGCCCCAGGCAGCGGTTGGCGTGGTGGTGTGCCCGCCGCAGTCAGAGTGGAAGAGCGTGAGTGCCGGCAGGCTGTTGAAGCGTAGGATCCTGCCCGTTGTCCGGGCGACGGCGGCGCGCGCAATGGCGCTGAAGCGCGATGTGGCGATGCGCGCGGGTTCGTACAGCTGGCAGTGTGTGCGGTCGCACACGTCAAAACCTTCTGGTGCGTGGCGTCCGGCCTGGGCGACCGCATACGTCCGAGCGATGATTGCCTGCACTTCGTACACTGTTGCCGCGACCCGATTGGATTCCGACACAGGCGTGACCTCAGACAACGCCGCACCGAGCACGTAGTCGTCGAGCGCGATCGTTCTGACCTGGCCGGAGACCTGGACGCGCAGACGGGCCGGAACGCCACGTGTGACGTCACCCGGGAAACGCGCCGTCGAGGGCGCGCACGCAATGGCGAGCCCCAGGACGGTCGAAAGCACCGTTGCGACGACGTGCCGGCGTTTCGGGAATCGCGTCACTTTGTCGTATCTTAGACTGCCTACTCCAGCACAGGACGTCTTTGCGTGTGTGCTCAAGCCGTTTGATCCCGTGCAGCTTTTTGCGGCGGTGGACCGTGCACTCGAGCGGCGGCGTGGCGGCATCGAACGGCAGCGGTTGACCTGGGAACTACGACTGCTCAACGAGGTCGCCGCAGCGGTCAATGTCACGACCGATGTGGGCGAGGCCCTCCGGAATGGACGTGAACGTATGGCTGATGCGTACGACGCCCGTTGGGCCATCTTACGATTGCGGCCACTGGATGGTGGCGCACTAGTGGTGCACTCGGCGGTCGGCGGCAGCGTCTAGGCCGCGCAGGCGATTTGCGAAAACGCAGACCGCCTGCGCGGCCGGTTGGACGAACGGGTGTTCCGGGCCAAAGTGCAGTGGGAGCGGACCTTCGACGCCATCGGCGATCCCCTCGCGCTGTTTGATTCCCGGTCGCGCACGATGCGCACCAATGCGGCGCTTGCCGCGCTGTGCGGATAGGAGATTCGTGAAACGCGCGGACGGACCTGCGCCGAGGTCGGGCTGTGTGGAGGCGGCTGCCCGCATTGTCTGGTCGGCCGCGCCATTCGTGATGATCAGCGTGTCGATGAAGAACTCACGACCAGCGACGGACGGGTGTTCACGGTGACCACCCTCCCCATGCCCGACTCGTCGGGCGCAGCGGTGCAGTTCGCGAAGGAAATTACCAGTGAGCGGCAGCGCGCCTGGCTATTGCGCAGCCTGAGCCAGGAAGTGTCGGTGACGAACGCCGAGCTGGTGGCGACGGTGGATCGGCTGCACACCACCCAGGCCCAGTTGGTGCAGGCGGAAAAACTCTCGGCGATTGGCCAGCTCGTGGCCGGGGTCACGCACGAATTGAACAATCCGCTCACCAGCGTCATCGGCTACGCGCAGCTCGTGCACGAGGAGATGGCGGCCAACCCCAAGCTCGCCGCAGAGACCGGCGGCCTGATGGATGACGTGACGCGCATCCTGTTGGAGTCCGAGCGCGCCGCGCGCATCGTTCGCAGCCTGCTCACCTTCGCCCGCCAGCAGACGGCCGAGCGCGAGGCGCACGACATCGCGGACCTGTGCCGCCGTGTAGCCAACCTGCGCGCCTATGATTCGCGCCTCAAAGGTATCGAGGTGGTGACGCAGCTCACCGATGACCTGCCACCGGTTTATATCGCCCGAGGGCAGTTGTAGCAGGCCCTCCTGAATCTCGTGCTGAACACCGAACAGGCCATGACCTCGGCGATCGCCAAGCGCCTAGAAGTGACGGCGCGGTTCGATGTCGACTGTGGCGCGGTGGAGGTCTCGGTCGGTGATTCCCAGGTGCTGGTCACAAGTGAAGTCGAGGTTGGGACGACGGTTTACATGCGGTTGCCTGTGCGGTCGTCGGGGGCCCAGGGCCGGCGGGCTCCCCTGGTGCTGGTGGCGCACGGCGACGCGGTCACGCGCGATTTCATTGGCGGTCCTGGGCGGGTGGGGGCTGTCCGTGCGGCTGGCGAGAAATGCCCGCGAGGCCATTGAGAGCCTGGTGGAAGGAGAACTCGGACTGGCGTTGATCGACCAGAGCATGGTCAACGCCGATCCGCAGCACTGGCGCGAGGCCTGGGCGACGCTGAACGGCCGTGTCCGGCTGGTGGCCATCGCCACCGGTCCCGCCGATGATGAAGCGCGCCGGTTTTTGCGCGAGACCGCGGAAGTCACCCTCTCGCCACCGTATGATCTTCGTGTCGTGCGCCGGGCCCTGGTGACCACCCTGGGCGCCTCGCTTTGAGTCGCCTGGCGCGTCCGGAGCACCCCTCTTGGCAGCGCGCCTTCGGACGCGTTAGAATTGAGCGTTTATTTGCGCTCCAAAGGAGTTATTCGTATGACGGGATCCAGTCGGAAGGTTGCGTTGTCGGTCCTCGGGATCGAAGGCGCCAATGCGTATTGGAATCTGAGCGTGGCCGCGTTGTATGAGGAGGCCGTTCGCAGGGGCGAAGGCACGCTGACCGCGAATGGGCCTCTGGTCTGCAATACCGCGCCGCACACCGGGCGCTCACCGAATGACAAGTTCGTCGTCAAGGAAGCGTCGAGTGAACAGAACGTGGATTGGGGCAAGGTCAACAGGCCCATCGCCGCTGAGAACTTTGACCGGCTCGAAAAGCGCATGCTTGCGTCGCTCAAGGGCATGGACCTGTTTGTACAGGACTGCTGGGCCGGCGCCGATCCGGCGTTTCGGCTGCCGATCCGAATCATCACTGAGAGGGCGTGGCACAACCTGTTCGCCCGCACGATGTTCATCCGTGAGCCGAACGCCGAGGCGCGGCTGCAGCACGACCCGCAGTTCACCGTGATCGACATTCCGAGCTTCAAGGCTGACCCCGCAGTTGATGGCACGAACTCTGAAACGTTCATCCTTCTAAACTTCGCCAAGAAGCGTGTGCTGATTGGCGGCAGCAACTACGCCGGCGAGATCAAGAAGTCGATCTTCACCGTCATGAACTACCTGCTGCCCCTGCGCGAGACCATGCCGATGCATTGTTCGGCCAATGTCGGCCCTGACGGGGACGTGGCCCTCTTCTTCGGCCTGTCC
>SYFT01000092.1 GCA_005799825.1 Acidobacteriota bacterium
GGGCGTGAACTGGATGCGGTTGAACTTGAGGTCCAGGACCTGCGCCAGTGTCCGGATCAGCAGCGTCTTGGCCAGGCCAGGCACACCCACGATCAGACTGTTGCCGCCGACAAACAGCGACAGCAGGATCAGGTTGACCGTTTCGTCCTGGCCGACGATCAGCTTCTTGAGTTCGGCGATGATCTGCCCGCGCGCGGCATTCATCTTGTCGGCCAGGGCAATATCGTCAGCCGATTCCATCTTCACAGTGTCTTGCGCGGTTGTGCTCACGTATGATCCCTTCAGTGCGTCATTCCGTAAATGATATAGTTCACGCCCAGCTTGAACGCTTCGTTGGTGTCTTCAATCGCCCGCACGCCGCTGTCGGCGAATTCCCAGAACTCGGAGAGGTCTGTGTTGTAGTTGGCAATGGCGATCAATCGCTTTTGGGGGTCGTTGTCTTCAAACAACCCGCGGAAGATCGGTTTGCCGTAGTTCTGGAAATACTGCGGGATGATGTCGAGCGAATTGATGTCGTAAAACGAGTGGAACACCGGATGATCGGCGGTCATTTCGTGCCAGATCGCGCGGGGGAACACGCGATTGATCTGTGCTTCGAAGTTGTACCAGTGCTCGAATCGGAAGTCGTCGAAGATCAGGAACCCGCCCTTTTCGATATAGGCCTTCAGCCCCGCCAATTCCGCCTCCGACATCTGCCAGAAGCCAGGTTCGGCCATATAGGCCACCGGATAGTTGAATAACTCAGGGTCGTCCAGAGCCAGGATGTTGGTTTCACCATCCATGTGCGGATTGGTCAGCGATACGGCATTGATGATCTTCATCAGGTGCTCGTCGCCGCGCGGGTAGTCGTGGATCCAGCTGGTGCCGCCGCGCCCGAAGCCGCGGTACATCAGCCGCACGAAGGTAAACCGGCCGTCGTACGGCACGTTGCCATGGATCTGGCCGCCGGTCTGGAAGCGCTCGTCGCCGCCGCCGCGCTGGCGGTTGCTCCCTCGCTGGGCCTGCGCCGTGAGGCCCAGGCACACAACCACGGCGCCCAGGATCACCGCCCACGCCGCCCGATGACTTGTCCGCTTCATGCCAACCCCCTCGCCCGCCGATACAGCCACTCGCTACCGGTCAGGGCCACCAGCAGCAGGAACAGCACAGGCATGTCCCACAGGTCTTTCTCTTCTACGACGGTCACACCCCTCCCGCTCATCGTCAAGGTGTCTGAAAGGCCTGATGTATCAGCAGACTTAAAGAACTTGCCGTCAGTTTCTTCTGCCAGGCGGCGAAGCAGCGACCCGCGCATCGCCGGATCGAAGTATTCGCGATCGCTGGGCGCTGCACGAAGGTGCGTGACCGACGTCCCCAGTGTCTCGCCGTTTCTGGTGGCCGTCACCCGCACTTCGTACGCGCCTTCTTCGGACGGCGCAAAGGTCGCCTGGTACTCGCCATCGCGCCTGACAGTCCATGACATCGGCACTTCACTGACGATACCCGTTGGCGACCGCACGGTAGCGACGACCCTGGCGTCGTTCACATCGGTGTACTTCTTGTCGCCCACTTGAGCCGTGAGTGTGACGGGCTCCCGCGGTTCCACGCGCTCGGGCGAACTCGAGACTTCGACAACGCCGGGCACGCCATCCACCACCCAGCGCAGCAGCCGCTGCCAGAACTGATGATGCGTGAGGTCTGTGGGGGCCATGGTTGCGTGCATGCGCCAGAGCCAGGAGTCCTGCACGGCGAACGCCACGGCCTTGCCGCGGCCGTAACGCTGTGCCGACAGAATGTGTTGCTCACGGCCGCCTTCGTCCTCGCCCTTGAGGAGCACGGTGGCGCCCGGCTTCACCGCATCAATCGGATTGACGCTCGTCAGGCGCGGCAACTTGCCCCACGCCTCAAGCGAGCCCTTTTCAGTGGGCGCGAGTTGCACCAGCGGATGCGCCAGCCCCGCCCGGGCCGGTTCGATGGCGACGTGCGAGAAATAGTCGCCCGGCCGCGCGTTGGCAGCCACGCTGAGCGCCACCGGCATGGCCTCGGCCACGGGCGTGCCGCCCCACCCGCCCTCGGCGAACGACCGCCGACCGCCCAGCGCCAACAGGCCGCCGCCGCGCCGGCCCACGAAGTCGGCAATCATGCGCAGTTGCTCAACCGTGAACGCGCTGGCCTCAACGCTGCCGAGGATCAACCCGGAGTACGAAAAGAGGTCTTCCGCCCTGATGGGGAATCCTTCGATGAGTTCGTCAGGCGAGTCGATGCCCAGGCGAAGGAACTTCGTCGGCGACGATGGCGTGGCGGCGGCGGTGCGCTGCAGCAACACCACCTGAATATTAGGATCCGCCTCAAGCGCCTGCTTGATGAACTTGGCTTCGAACCGAGGCTCGCCTTCCAAGTACAACAACTTCACGCGGCGATCGAGCACTTCGATCACACTTTCGCGCGCGTTGTTCTGTGGAACCTGTTCACCAGCCTGCTCTGGAATGCGGAACTTGAACCGGCGCAGGCCGCTTTCGTCCACCTTGAACCGCACGCGCACGGTGGCCGCCTCGCCGTTGTCGGGCATCGGCACATCCTGGGTATCCACGACGCGGCCTTCGCTCTCAACGATCAGGGGCAGCGTCTGTCCCGCGAATCCCGTCTGCGTGATGACCACGTCGAGCACCAGAAATGAACCTCTGAGCGCCTGGCGCGGCGTCTCCACGCGGCTGACCTGAATGTCGCGCGTCATCTTTTCTTCGCCGACGCCCACCGTGAACACCGGGATCGACTCGGCCTTGAGTTCGGTGATCGATGTATCGAGCGTGGTTTCAGACGTATCCGCCCCGTCGGAGACGACGATGAGTCCGGAGAGCGGAAGGCCCGAGAGTTCGTCCTTTGCACGACCAAGCGCGTCACCGAGCCGGCTGCCGGTACCGTCGAAGGTCAGGTCGCCGGCGGAACTGAGCCGTTCTGTGAAAGACGAGAAGCGATACGTCCTGACGACAAATTTTTCAGACAGCTTGGCGAGCATTGGGCCAGCCGCTGAGCCGAAGTTGTCGACGACGTAATTGCCGCGCGGATGGCCCTCGAGGTCCGCCACCTGCATGCTGCGGGAATCATCGAGAAGCACGCCGACAAAGTTTTGCTGCGGCACCGCCACTTTGAGCATCAGCATGGGCCGCAGCAGGCACACCGCAAGCAATGCGAGCGCCGCGATCCGCAAGCCGACGATGACCGTGCGGTCGCGTGCGCCGTAGCCGCGCACATTGCGATATGTCAGGAGGGCGTACACCGCCGCGCCCGTCGCTGCCAGCACGAGGACGGCCATCCAGCGGGAGCTGCCCCAGACCAAATCTCCCTGCTCGAAGACCAGGGGCTGGTACTTGAACAAGAATTGATAGACGGATGCGAGCACAAAGGTCCAAGTGTATCCCGTCTACTGGACAGAGCCGGCCGCAAACGCGACGATCTCGGCGACCGATCCGGAGACTCCACCCTGCGCCATTTCCGGACGACCACCGCCGCGTCCTCCACAAGCGGCCGTGAGTTGTTTCACCCATGCACCGGCGTCAAAGATCACGTCCGTCGCGCGTGCCACGACCACCGGTACGGGAGTATCGTCCCCAATCACTACAGCCACGCATCCCGGGTGTGCCGCGATGGCTAATGCCAGCGTCTTGAGCACGTCCATGTCGCCACTGGGATTGCGGACCAGGACTCGGCGGAACGGTCCCACGTCCTCACCCGCAGCGACCAGCTGCGCGGCCTCGTGGTCGGCCGCTGCGATTCTCAACTGTCGAATCGCCTTCTGATTCGCGCGCGAGTCGGCCTGCAGGCGCTCAATCGCCGCGCTAATCTCTGCGGGCGCCACAGTCATCTGGCGCACGAGCCCGGTCACCACATTCCGCAGGGTTCGGTGCGACACGACAGCGCGGTGCCCACAGACGAACTCGATGCGGGTGCCACCCTTAACACGCTCCCAGCCGGACACGGCGATGACGCCCACACGCCCGGTGGTCGGCGTGTGCGTGCCGCCGCAGGCGGACAAATCGAAGTTGTCGATCTCGACCAGGCGCAACGTGCCGATGCGGGTTGCATCCTTGCGCAGCGGCAGCGCGGCCGCCTCGTCTTCGCTCACGAAACGCACACGAACCGGCCGGTCTTCGAAGACCACATCGCAGGCCAGGGTCTCGGCCGCGGCGATTTCGGCAGGGGTCACTTCGCGGGCAAGGTCGATGGTGCAGGACGCGCTGCCCAGATGAAAGCTTTCGGTACGCACACCACCCGTGCGCTCAAGCGCTGCAGACAGGATGTGCTGCCCGGTGTGCTGCTGCATGTGGTCGAACCGACGCGCCCAGTCGATCATGCCCGTCACGGTCTGTCCCGGCTCCACTGGTCCCGCCACCACGTGAGTGATGACGCCGTCATCGCCGTCCACGACATCAAGCACGGCGTGGCCGCCCAGCGATCCCGTGTCGAAGGGCTGCCCGCCGGACGTGGGATAAAACGCGGTGGCGTCGAGCACGACCTTGTTTTGGTTCGACGCACCTGCGTCGAGCGGTGATGCCGAGATCACCTTCGCCGCGAAAGTGGTCTGCAGCGCGTCGGTGTAGTACAGGCGATGGGTCATGCGGGATCAACCACTCCGGCTTCAGCGAAGCCTCTGGCGCGCAAGAGGCAACTGTCGCAGTGCCCGCACGGCCTGCCGTCCTCGAGCGGGTCGTAACAACTGTGGGTCAGGCTGAAATCTACGCGCAGTTCAATACCGAGTCGGATAATTCCGGCCTTGGTCAGATACTGCAATGGCGTATACAGCCGGAGCGCGCGTCCTTCAACGCCAGCCTTAGTCGCCAGACTCGCCAGGTATTCAAACGCGGCAATATACTCCGGCCGGCAGTCGGGATATCCGGAATAGTCTATGGCGTTCACGCCAATCACAATGCGCTCGGCGCCCAGAACCTCAGCCCATGCAAGCGCGAGTGAGAGGAACACGGTGTTGCGCGCGGGCACGTAGGTGGTCGGAATCCCAGGCGCATCCACGTCGTCTTTCGGGATGGCACCATCGCCTGTGAGCGATGAGCCGCCGAAGGCCTTGAAGTCGACGTCGAGTTCGACGTGACGCGACACGCCGAGAGCTGCGGCCACACGCCGCGCGGCTTCCAGTTCGGCTTGATGGCGCTGGCCGTACCGCAGGGTCAACGCGAACAGTTCCCAGCCCTCGCGCTGGGCCATGGCGGCCGCGGTGGCCGAGTCGAGGCCGCCTGAGAGCAGAACGACCGCGCGCTTCATACGCCGCGGGTCTCCGGCGTCCAGATGAACTTGTGCGCCTGAATCTGAAGCCGCGCGGGCAGGCGATCGTCGAGCATCCACGTCACCACTTCGTCAGCACGCTGCACCCCGTGCACCGGTGAGAGCAGCACCTCGCCGGCGCGCGTTGCGAGGTCGTGTTCGGTGATGATACGCCGGGCGTATTCGTAGTCTGCGCGGTCGGCGATGACGAACTTCACTTCGTGATCCTTCGAGAGCGCGCTGAGGTTGGGCCAGTGCATCTTCCCCGCTTCCCCGCTGCCGGGACACTTCACATCCATGATGGCGTGCACACCTTTCGGGAGCCGGTCGATCGGCAGATGGCCGCCGGTCTCAACCAGGACTTCGAATCCGTCGTCCAGGAGTCGCTGCATCAGGGGGATGGCCTCGGGCTGCAACAAGGGCTCACCGCCGGTCAACTCCACAAGGTTACATTGAAGGTCTCGAACGGCGCATGCGACCTCGTCGATAGACATTTTCTTGCCGCCGGTGAAGGCGTACGGCGTGTCGCACCAGACGCACCGAAGGTCACATGCCGTCAGGCGCACGAAGACACACGGTCGGCCGACGTGCGTGGATTCGCCCTGCACCGAGAGGTAGATTTCGTGGACCGTGAGCACGCTGTGATCTTAACCTTGACGTCATACTGGCGGTGTATGTCGTTGCTTCCGCCGCCCATCCTTGTGAACGACGCTTCTGGCCTGCTGGATCTCGTCGCGGCCCTCGCGCCCTGCGCCGCCGTTGGCGTAGACACTGAGTCCAACAGCCTCCACGCGTATCGGGAGCGTGTGTGTCTGATTCAGTTCTCCACGCCCAGCGCCGACTACATTGTCGATCCTGTCGCGTTCCCGGACCTGACCGCGTTGGCGCCGTTCTTCGCCAGTTCCCAGCAGGAAAAGATCTTCCACGCCAGCGAGGGCGACCTGCTCGGTCTTGGCCGAGATTTCTCGTTCGTGTTCGCGAACATCTTCGACACGATGTCGGCCGCGCGGACGCTGGGCTGGCCACAGGTCGGTCTCGCCGCGGTCCTTGATGCCCAGTTCGGTGTCACATTGAGCAAAACGCACCAGCGCGCCGATTGGGGACGACGGCCGCTGAAACCCGGCATGCTGGACTACGCCCGGCTGGATACGCGCTACCTGTTGCCGCTTCGCGAACGACTACACGCCGCGTTGGTCGAAAGCGGTCATTGGGCAGAGGCCCAGGAAGATTTCGAGCGTGTGGCGCGCGTTCGGCCGAAACCCGCAGGCCCGTCGCCTGACCCCATGGCGTTCTGGCGCGTGAAAGGCGCCCGCGGTTTGCCACCCGGTCAGGCCGCGATCCTCCAGGCTGTGTTCGACTATCGCGAGGATCAAGCCGAGCGAATCAACCAGCCGCCGTTCAAGGTGATGGGAGAAACGGTGCTGCTGGCACTCGCTCGGCGCGCACCGTTGACTCTCGACGACCTGGGCGCGATTCCCGGCATGACACCCGGCCAGAGCCACCGGCACGGGCGGGGGGTGCTGTCCGCCATCCAGCGAGGGCTCCACGCGGCCACCCCGCCAGCGCCGATCATCGAGGCGCCATCCGACGATGTGTTGGCTCGATACGAGCGCCTGCATCAATGGCGAAAAAAGCGCGCGAATGCCCGAGGCGTGGAATCAGATGTCATCCTGCCACGCACTACACTCCGCGACCTGTCGCAACGTCCACCGCGCACCCTGGATGATCTGGCCGGCATAGCCGACTTCGGCCGGTGGCGGCGCGAGTTGTACGGCGAGGAGATCCTGGCGGTACTGTCAGAGAAGTAAAAGGTCTTGAACATTCACGGTTTCATCAGACATTCCTCAGTTCCTCCTCACGACTTGTCCGCCTCTGCGGCCGTACTACTGCGTTCGCAGGACCGCACGAGTGCGGTCTCGCTTATGTCGGAGTAACCCCTGACACGATTGGCTTCGTTACTCGTACTCAGCCTTACGCTACTTCCCGGTGTCGCCGCTGCTCAAGAGCCGGCTCCTCTTCGCTCGCCCGACACCATGAACCTGTCGGGGCCGCGCATCGGCATCACCTTCCTGAGCGACGGCATCGGCCGCACACTTTGGGAGGAGCGCGACGTTGTAGTGGGGTCCTTCGTCAGCCAGTTCGGCTGGCACAAAGAGAAACGGTTTCTCTCCAGTAAAAATGGCGCCACTGCCCTCACCGAGTGGATCCTCCTGGTCGGCGGCCTCGATCAGGGCGCCCTTCTGCCGAGTGTGAACTGGCTGGTGGGATTTCGGACGGCGAAGGGCATCGAGTGTGCGGCGGACCCCAACCTTACGCCAGCCGGCTCAGCTATGGCCGCTGCAGCGGGGATGCGCTAACTGTTGCTACCGCGAGCTGCACGAGTCCGCACCAGGTCCCGGTCGTTCGCACGGTCGCAAGTCCGCCCTGTTGGGCGGTGCAGGCAGGCGACACCGTTCGTGTCATTTTACGAGATGGCGCGTCTGCGCAGTTCAAAGTACACAGCGTGACGCCGGACGCCATCATCGCGCGCGCCGGCACGAGGTTTGAAAGCAGCAACATCACCTCGGTGAAGCGGCGCGCGCATAGCCCTAATAAGACGGCCGGTCTGATCGTAGTCGGGGTCCTGGTTATCGGCCGCTGGGCTGCCGCCGTCGCTTCGGGTGACCAATACACGTTTCGCTCAGGCGGCCGGACGCTCGACCAGGATGATGACAAATGAAACGCCGCGCTGCTCCTAATGGCATCACGACGGAGGAATGAGTATTCGCGTCGGCACCTCAGGCTGGAACTACCCCACAGGCACAAGTACGTGGAATGGGGTGTTCTATCCAGCGCGGCGGCCGCGCGGCTTCGATGAGTTGCGCTACTACGCCGTTCACTTCGACATCGTCGAAGTGAACGCGACGTTTTACCGGATGCCGGATCCAGGATTGGTCGGCAAGTGGGTGGGCCGTACACCGGCGGACTTCCAGTTCGCGATCAAGCTGTTCCAGAAGTTCACGCACCCGGACATGTATCTGGGAGGAGCAGGGGTGAAGGACTGGAGCTTTTCGCTGGGCGACATGGACGCGTTCCGCGCTGGAGTGGCGCCGCTCGTTGATGCAGGCCGCATGGCCGCTCTGTCAGTGCAGTTCCCTTCGAGCTTCCACGCCGATGAGCCGATGCGCGACTATCTCTCGTGGGTGCTCGAGGCATTCGCCGGGTATCCGCTGGTGGTGGAACTGCTGCACCGCTCCTGGTTCGCCCCAGGCGATGAGACCGCGGCACGGCTTGCCGCCGGCCGCGCGGGGTTGGTGCTGGCGGACGATCCGGAGAGCGCGGTCCGCACCGCAATTGAGCTCGTAGCTGATTTGGCAGGCGACAGGTCCAAATCAGCTACGAGCTCAATTGCCCCTGCCTATTTACGCCTCCACGGACGGAACGCCGACGCGTGGTGGAATCACGAGCAGGCGGAGGACCGCTACAACTATCTGTACTCGCCGGCGGAGTTGTAGCCGTTCGCAGCGGCGGCTGAGGCAGCGCAGACTTGCCGCAAGGTGATAGCCTTTATGAACAACCACTTCTCGGCCAAGGCCGTGGCGAACGCGACCGTGCTCAAGTCGCAGCTCGGCCAGACCGTGCCCGGTCTTTATGAACGTCAAATGGTGAACCGGTACACCGACCGAGAAGGGATCGTCACTACTTCGGGGCTGCCGCTTTGATCGTGGCCTGCTTGAGGACGTCGGCGAACTTCAGCGTATCGACGACAGGCATGCCCACACGCACACGCCCGATGATCGTGTACTTGCCGTTCAACGATGGGCTGGCTTCTTTCATGATGTAGAACTGGCTGCCTGCAAGCTGGGCATTGCCGGTGTGCGCCAGGCCCACTATGCCCCGTACGTGGATCAATTTTTTGGAGATCTCGGCCACACCGATCGTCGAGGCTGGAGCACTGCGCCCCCACCAATCCTTCCTCGACACATCCCGCGATGCCGAATCCCCCACCTGCACCAGCCCGCGCTCGGCTCGGTGAAACCTGAGTCCGCGATAGAAGTTCTTCTCCACGAGTGCGACGATGTGGTCCACGCTTTTGGGGGCGTCGCCGCGGAGCAACTCGATTTCGATCACGCCCTTTGCGGTATCGAGCACCAGCGTGGGATTATCGGGCGCCTGGATCGAAGATACGGGCTCGGGCCCGACCGCAGAAGGCGGCAACGCCAGCACCAGCGTGCTCCCAGCCACCACCACGAACGCCATCATGGCGAGTAATTGTCGTTTCATGCGCGACTCTCCCGTGTCACACCCTGGCGGGGACACAACGCTGACACCACACACGCGCGGCACCGCGGAAACACCGGCTTGCACACATTCTGGCCCCACGTGACCAGATACAAATTTACATCGGGCCACCACTTGCGCGGCACCACCCGATACAGTGCCTGTTCGGTCTGATCGGGCGTCCGCGTCTTCACCCACCCAAGTCGATTCGAAATGCGATGGACATGGGTATCCACGCAGATGTTGTCCTGGCTCGCATGCGAGAGGATTAGCACGAGGTTGGCCGTCTTCCGGCCCACGCCGGCCAAGGTCAGCAGCTCTTCCATGGTGCGCGGCACCACGCCACCGAAGTCATCCAGGATCTGGCGGCACGCCTCCTTCACGTGACGCGCCTTCGTCCGATAAAAACTGACGGGATAGATCAGCCGCTCGATTCGTCTCACCGTCAGCGCCGCCATCGTCTTCGGCGTGTGCGCAATCTGGAAGAGCCTGGCCGACGCCCCCGCGGTCACGGCGTCCTTGGTCTGCGCCGAAAGCAATGTGGCGATCAACACCCGGAAGGGATCATCGTGCGTCTCTTCCGCGATCTTCTCCACGGCCGGCTCTTCCATCGACCGAATCGCTTTGCCAATAGCCTTGAGAGTTGGTACAACTGCCTCAATGCCCATGCGACTTGCAGTAGCCACAGTGATCGCACTTCAGGGCCGGCTCAATCAGGCAATCGTCGGTGACGTTGACGAGCCCGGCGTACACCGCGTGGCTTGAGAGCAGGGTCAGGGGCGCCGGCGCGACGTGGGCCACGGCCGGCATCGCAGGCGGTGCGTGACCCAGGTGCCGAGCCACGGCCGTGCGCACGAGGGACCGAAGTTCGGCTTCGTTCATGCCTCTACCGTCAGAGTATCCACGATGCCGATAATAGCCGCGTCCACAGGCGCCGCCTTGCATCGCAAGGCATCACCGGCGGCTTTGCCTTCGATCACGATCAGCACCGTTTCACCGACGCCGGCGCCCACAGAGTCAATGGTCAACACCGCCGTACCCTTCGGCGCGCCTTCGAGCGTGAGCGGTTGCACCAGCAGCAGCTTCGCACCTTCAATCTTGTGATGTTTCCTAGTCGCCACAAGCGTCCCGATCACACGCCCGATCTGCATGGCCTACTCGACGTCCCAGGAATCGACGATGCCCACCACGCAGGCGTCGGCAGGCGGTTCGCCCGGGAAAAATGGAAATGTTGCCTCACGTCCGCGAACAAAGAACACGTGTTCGCCCACGCCAGCGCCCATTGCGTCAAGCGCCACCACCGCGCGGCCTACCGACTTGCGATCGGGCGAGATGGGTTGAAGCATGAGCAGCGTGTGACCGCCCAGGTTCGGGTCTTTCACCGTGGCCACCACGTTGCCGATCACTCTCGCGAGCTGCACGACTATTTCTTTGCTGGGGATGGAGGCGCGTTGAGCGCACCGGGCGTATCGACGTGGTCGACGATGCCGATAATGGCGGCGTCGATGGGACAGTCTTTGAATCCCTGCGCCATCCGCGCGGAACTGCCCGAGACGATGAGCACCGTCTCGCCCACGCCGGCGTCCACGGTATCAACCGCGACCAGGTAGTTGCCGTCAGGGGTCCCAGACGCGTCGAGCGGCCGCGCTACCAGCAACTTGCTGGCCACAAGCCGCTCGTCTTTGCGGGTCGCGACGACCGTGCCGACGACCTTGGCGAGAATCACCCGGCGCGCCTACTTCGCCGCTTTGCCAATCGGCAGGACGTCCTCGAGGTTCGCGTGTGGACGCGGAATGACGTGCACCGACACCAGTTCACCCACACGGCGCGCCGCTGCCGCGCCGGCGTCCGTGGCGGCCTTGACCGCTGCGACGTCGCCGCGAACGATGGCCGTGACGTAACCCGCGCCGATCTTTTCCCACCCGACCAGTGTCACCTTAGCGGCCTTGACCATCGCGTCGGCCGCTTCGATCATCGCGACCAACCCCTTTGTCTCGACCATTCCGAGTGCCTCACCCATAGACCCCTCCATTACTCCGTAAGTCGGACTCACGCCATCGTGCGGGCCGTGAGGTGCCGAACGGCGCTCTCGATTAGCGTCGTCAGCTCGCCGTATGTTAACTGAATCTCCCCGCTATTACCTACGGTGACTCGCCCGACGGCTACCGACGTGTCCAGGACGAGCCGTTCGCCGGGCGCGGGCGGCGCCTGAAGGACTTGGCATCCCGGGTCGGCGCCCTGGGGCGGATCCGTGCAGACGGGCGCCGGTGAAGCGATGCCATACATGCCGCGCAGCGCCTGAAGGCGGTCCACTTCCTCGCGCGAGAGCAGGTGCTCGCGACCGAGTAGGCGCGCCACCAGGCTGATGCGCGCAAAGTGCTCGATGGTCTCCATCTTGTAATACGCGGCAAACAGGTCTTTGCCCAGGGCCAGCGCGCCGTGGTTGGCGAGCAGGAGCGCGTCGTACGAGCGGACGTACGGCTCCACGGATGCGGACAGTTCAGGCGTGGACGGGGTGCCGTATTCGGCGATGGGAATGCTGCCGAGCGTGGTGACCACCTCGGCCAGCACGGCGCGGTCCAGGGGAATGCCGGCGACCGCGAAGCCCGTGGCGAGCGGCGGATGCGCGTGCACCACGGCATGGACATCCGGCCGGAGCCGATAGGCCGTCAGGTGCATCAGGATTTCTGAAGACGCCTTGCGTCCGGGCTCCCCGGCGAGCAACCGGCCTTCCATGTCGGTGACCACCATCATCTCGGGGGCCATGAACCCCTTCGACACGCTTGTAGGCGTCATGAGCAGGCGATCGCTAGGCAGGCGTACGCTGATGTTGCCGTCGTTGGAGGCGACGAAGCCGCGCGTCCACAACCTGCGGCCGACCTCCACGATGTCCAGACGCAGCTGATCTTCGTGAGTAGCCATGGTGCGCGTCAGCCCGCTTTGCGAGCCGACCAGGCGTTGCGGCAATTCTCAGAACAGAAGTAGATCGTGGAATCGCCGGATCCGTCACGAAGCGCTCGACCGACCGGCACATAAGTGCCGCAGTGAGGGTCGCGCACCAGGTGTCCGCCCTCACGTGTGGCGGGCGAGGTGGATCGCCGCGATTGTCCGGATGCAGGTAATGAATACCCCCTGACGATGCCGGCAAAGAACCGCATGACCAGCCGGACAAGGAGAAGGATCGCAAGGAACCGGATAATCCAGCCGATCAGGGTCATTTACAGACCTGCGCCGCCTCGTCCTACGGGCGCGGCCGGCTCGCCCGGCGTCACGGGATGCGCGCCTTTGACAGCCGCCAGGGCTTCCTTTGCGCGCGCGGCCTCCGGACTGTTCGGGGCGATCGACACCAGGTACTCCCACGACTTCGTAGCGCCCTCCAGATCCTGTTTGCCGAAGGCGCGTACGATGCCCTGATTGAGCAAGGTCTTGGTGTGCACCGGGTCCACCGATAGCGAGTGGTCAAATTGCGCTAGGGCACGGTCGATCTGATTCGATGAGTAGTAGCTCACGCCGAGGTCGGTGCTGGCATTTACGTTCTTCGGATCGATTTTGAGCGCAGCCTCGTACCAGGAGATGGCGATGTCGAAACGCTCGGCATCAAAGTAGAGATTGCCCAAATCCACACGGACGGCCGCGCTGGCCGGCACGGCACTGGCCTGCCGTTCGAGGTCGGCGGCGCGCTGCACATCCAGAGGCGGCGGTGGTGGCGTGGCGGGCAACTGCGCAGCGGGCGTACCCGCGGCCGCTACCACCGCCGCTTGCGCGGGGCCGGCGCCCTGCTGTGTGCCAATAATCCAGCCCACCAGGAGGCCGAACATCGTGCCGGAAATCGCGAAAACCAGAGACTCGCGGTTCATTTGATCGCCTGATCGAGTTTAGCGGGTTTTCACCATGAAGCTCCAGGAAGATCCATGAAGCTTTGCTGGGGCTGTCAGAAGGCGCGGGGTTGGATGCCTGGCTCCGCGCCCTTCATGGATCTTCGTGTCCTCCATAGTGATCCTTCTCAAGAACTACCTGCCGCTGACAGCGGTCAGGTAGTCGCGCACAGCGCGGTCGAGGCCGACGTACAACGCGTGTGCGATGAGTGCGTGGCCGATTGACACTTCGTCGAGGTGCGGAAGTGTGCGGAATAACACGAGATTGGCGAGGTCCAGGTCGTGGCCCGCGTTCACACCAAGGCCGAGCGTATGCGCCAACGTGGACGCGGCGGCGTACGTTTCAAAGCTCGCCTGACCGTCCTCGCGGGCGAGGGCAAAGGCCTGTGCAAACGGTTCGGTATATAGCTCCACGCGATCGGCGCCCAGCCGCTTGGCCCATCGAATCGGCGCCTCTTCGGGATCCACAAACACGCTCACGCGAATGCCTTCGGCGTGCAGCCGCGCGATGACGGCCACCAGCCGCTCGGGCGACGTGGACGCCGACCACCCGGCCTGGCTGGTGACTTCACCGGGCACCACTGGAACCAGCGTGCACTGCTGCGGCCGCGCGGCCACCACCAGAGCCACAAAATCGGCCGTGGGGTCTCCCTCGATGTTGAACTCCACTTCGGGGGCCGTCTCGCGCAGGTGTGCAGCCACCTGCATCACATCCCGGCGCGTGATGTGGCGCTCATCGGCGCGCGGGTGCACGGTGATGCCCGGCGCCCCGGCCTTCACGCAGGCCGCCACGGCCTCGCAGACATTGGGCACGTTGCCGCCGCGCGCGTTGCGCAGCGTCGCCACCTTATTCACATTGACGGAGAGACTAATCATGCCAGCGTAGTTCTCACCGCGTCCGCAATCTCTTCAGCCATGGCCTGGACCGAGGCCTGATCCTGTCCTTCAATCATGATACGCAGCAGCGGTTCTGTCCCTGAATATCGCACCAGCAGACGGCCCGAGTCACCCAGTGCCGCGCGCACCCGCGCCATGGCATCCGCCACCAGGGGCACCGACTCCAGGTCCACGCGCTCGCGTACGCGGACGTTCATCAGCGTCTGTGGACACAACACCAGTCCCGCCGCCAGATCCGACAGTTCGCGACCGGTCTCCACCATCACGCGCATGATCGCGAGCGCGGTCGCCATCCCGTCGCCGGTAAAGAGGTGCTCGGTCAGAATGACGTGGCCCGACTGCTCGCCGCCCACCACGTACCCACCGCGCAGCATCTCCTCCATCACGTACTTGTCGCCGACGGACGTCCGCAGCATCGTGATACCCCGCGTACGCAACGCAATCTCGAGGCCGAGATTGCTCATCACCGTGGCCACGACGGTGTTCGCCGTCAGGCGGTTCTGCCGCTGATAATGCGCGCCCAAGATCAACAGCACCGCGTCGCCGTCGACGATGTGGCCGCGATGGTCCACGAGAATAGCGCGGTCGCCGTCTCCATCAAACGCCACCCCAAGCCGGCACTGGTGCGCCACCACCTCGGCGGCCAACCGCGCCGGATGCGTGGACCCACACGCCAGATTGATATTGCGACCGTCAGGAGCGTCGCCCACCGTCACCAGGACGCAGCCGAGGGAGTCAAACAATCGCTTCGCCGTGGTGGTGGTGGCACCGTTGGCACAATCAATCGCCACGCGCGCGCCCCGGAGTCCGTCGCCTGCAGGCGCGAGTCGCGCGGTGTGTTCCAGATAGGGCGCGATCAAATCAGCGGCTTCAATGCGGGTCTCACCTGATGCGGGAACATTCCACGACGTGTCTGCGACAATCGCCTCTATCGCCCGTTCCACGTCCTCGCCGAATTTTTCGCCCCGGCCCGAAAATACCTTGATGCCATTGTCCTGAAACGGATTGTGGGAGGCGGAAATCACCACGCCCAGGTCCACATCGCGTGTCCGCGCGAGGTACGCCACTCCCGGCGTCGGAATCACTCCCGCGGACAAGACGGCGGCACCCTGCGACACCGCACCCCGCGCCAGCTCCCGCTCGATCCACTCTCCAGATTCGCGGGTATCGCGACCGATCAACAGCCGCGCCGGCCGATCGAGCCCGCGCGACCGCACCACCGCGCCACCAATGCGCGCCACGGTGGGCGGATCAAGCGGCCACGCCCCGGCCACACCGCGAATTCCATCGGTTCCAAACAACCGGCGCACTGGCACTACGGTCTCTTTCGTCGAATTTCGACGGTGACCCGGGCGGTGCGCGGCTCACGCAGGCGCAACGCCGAGTTCACCACGCCAATGCTCACCATCCTAGAGACGGTCGCCTTTGCGCCATCAACCATGACGGTTTCGGTGATCGCGTTGCGCAGAACCTTCAACTGGCTTTCAGGTCCGACCACATCGACCTGGGCCGGCTCCACGGTGACCTTGCCCACCTCATACCCTGTCGCCGGATCTCCTTCGACGATGGCGTCCACCAGAACTCCGCGTGTGCCTGTGGTCTCAAGCGTCAGCATGACGGTGGAGGGAAACACCTGTGTCACCTCCACCCCAAACGGCGTAGTCACCTGATCGGTCCGAAGGTGGAACAGCCGGGACCCCGGGCGTCCATCCGCCAGATCGATATACACGGTCACATCCGCCTGGTTGCCAGAGAGTTGGCTGGCGCGGCCGCGCAGGTGCACCTCAACCGAATCCGGCGCATCCGGCAGGATCTCCAAAGCCACAGGCTTATTGCGAAACAAGAGGGGCACGCGGACGCTGCGCTCCACCAGGTGCTCGCTCCCCACGGTCAGCCACAACATGGTGCCCAGGCCGACCGCCATACACTTCAGGCCCAGGTTGCGGAACGGATGCCACGCCATCACGCCACCGGTCCTTTCCCCATCGCTTCTGCCATGCCCGAACCGCCCCGGTTGCCTCGTCTGTGCAACACCAGTTCGTTGAGACGGATGCGCAGGCGCTCTGGCGTCACCGCCCGCTCGATCTGGCCGTCATAGGCGAGCGACACTTCGCCGCGTTCCTCAGAAATCACAACGGCGATCGCGTCTGACTCTTCGGTCACACCGATGGCCGCCCGATGTCGGGTTCCTAGGTCGCGGTCGAACTTCGAACTGACGGTGAGCGGCAAGAAACACGCCGCAGCAGCGACGCGATCTTCGGTGATGATCAGCGCGCCATCATGCATCGGGGCGCCCGGCTGAAAAATCGTGATGATCAGGTCGTAGCTGACGGCTGCATCCAGCGGAATCCCGCTCTCCACGTAGTTGCGCAGACCAATCTCACGCTCGAGCACAATCAAGGCGCCGACGTGGTGCTGCGCCAGGAGGCTCGCGGCCGTCATCACTTCTTCAATCGTCTCGTCGGTCTGTTTTGATCCCGCGAAGTACCGGAAAACCGGAGATCGCCCAAGGTGTGACAGCGCCCGGCGAATGTCTGATTGGAACAAGACGATGGCCGCGAAGCCGGCATACACAAACACGTTGCGGATGAACCAGTTCACCGTCTGCAGCGGGAACCGCTGCGAGACATAGAACAGGACCAGGACAAACGCCGATCCCAGCGCCATCTGCGCGGCTCTCGTCCCGCGAATGAGCTTCAGGCTCTCGTAAATCAGGATCGAGACGACCAGGATGTCCAAGACATCCCACCAACTCACCGTGGGCCGCTGTAGGAGGGCAACAAACTGGTCCATGGGCTCGCTGAGAGAGTATCAGACGCGGCGCGGCTCTCGCGCGACGGCGCGGACGAGGGCGTCGGTCACACGCGCCACATCCGCCATGGCCGCCACATCGTGCACGCGCACAATGTGGGCGCCCAGCCAGATCGACGCCGCCACCGCCGCTGCCGTGCCCCACAGGCGCCCCTCGGGCGGGCGTTCTCCAATCGCGGACTCCAGGAACGACTTGCGCGACGGCCCCGACACAATCGGGCACCCGAGTTCGGCCAGCGCCGGTAGACCCGCCAGCATGGCCATCGTGTGGTCGGGCTGTTTCGCAAATCCCAAGCCGGGATCGATCAGCAATTGACTCCTTGCGACACCGGCGGCGACCGCTACGTTGATCCGATCCTCAAGCTCCGAGCGGACCTCAGTCACGACGTCGCCATACTGCGCGCGCTCGTACATCGCAGCCGATCGCCCGCGGTTGTGCATAAGAATGGCGGCAGTGCCCGTGTCCGCCACCACGCCGGCCAGCGCCGGGTCGTACGCAAACGCGCTGATGTCGTTGACGATGGTCACGCCGGTGTCGATGGCGCGCCTAGCAATCTCGGCTTTGTAGGTGTCGATGGAAATGGGGATCGAAGTGCGCCCCTGTAACCCCTTGAGTACGGGCCCGACGCGGCGCCATTCTTCCTCGACGTCCAGCGGCTCGGCCCCTGGGCGCGTGGACTCGCCGCCGACGTCGAGCAGGTCTGCGCCCTCGTCCACCAGGTGCAGTGCAGCGGCGACGGCGACCGCGGGGCTACCCCGCAGGCCGCCGTCCGAAAACGAATCCGGTGTGACGTTGATGATGGCCATGACAAGCGTACGCTCGCCGAGCCTGAGGATGTGCCCGCCTGGCAGCGGCAGGTCGAAGTTACGCCTGGGCAATCGGCTTGGGAATCGGCGGTACGATCGGCGGACGGTCAGACTGTTCCGAGCGTGTCGGATCACCCGCGGGCACCGGCGGCGTCGGCCTGGCTTCGGCCAGATCGATGCCCTTGGCCAGGCGAATCACCTGGTCGGCGTCGAGCACTTCGCGGGCCAGCAGTTCGTCAGCGATCTTGAGCAGGGCCGCCTTGTTCTCGGTGAGTATCGTTCGCGCGCGGTCGTAATTGGTGAGCACGAAACGCGTCACTTCCGAGTCAATGCGGTTGGCCGTCTCCTGGCTGTACTCCTGCGGCCGGGAAATCTCACGGCCCAGGAACACCTGCTCTTCGCGTTTGCCGAACGTGAGCGGGCCCATCTCGTCGCTCATGCCCCACTCGCACACCATCCGTCGCGACAATTCGGTGGCGCGTTCAAGGTCGTTGCCGGCGCCGGTGGTGAGGCCACCGCTCGTGATCTCTTCCGCGATGCGGCCGCCCATCAGAATGGCCATCTGGTCCATCAGGTAATCACGCGAGTAGTTGTGCTTCTCGTCGGTCGGCAACTGCATCGTCAAGCCGAGCGCCATACCACGAGGAATGATGGTGACCTTGTGGATGGGGTCGGCGTGCGGCAGCAGCACGGCCAGCAGCGCGTGACCGGCTTCGTGCACGGCCGTGATGCGCTTTTCTTCTTCGGTGATGATCATCGAGCGCCGCTCGGCGCCCATCATCACTTTGTCTCGGGCGTGCTCGAAGTCGTTCATCCGAACGACCTTCTGGTTATAGCGCGCCGCGTTGAGGGCCGCTTCGTTCACCAGGTTGGCCAGGTCGGCGCCACAGAACCCCGCCGTGCCACGTGCGATGACGTTGATATCCACGTCGTCTGACAACGGGACCTTCTTGGTGTGCACCTGGAGGATGCCTTCGCGGCCCTTCACGTCGGGGCGGCTCACCACGATGCGACGGTCGAAACGGCCGGGAC
>SYFT01000093.1 GCA_005799825.1 Acidobacteriota bacterium
CAAGGTCCCGGCCCTGCTCGGCACCGGCCGCAAAGAGATCACCGCGGCCGAAGAGGGCGTGCGCAAGAAACTGCGGGTGCAAGTGGATGGCTAGTGTCGTCGCGCTGGTCCCGGCACGGGCCGGATCCAAGGGCGTGCCAATGCACGGGGGGTTCTTCATTCGCTACTCGGAACATTTCTTAAGGACCAATCCCTGATGGCTCGAATAACCATGAATACGTTCATCATCGCCGAAGCCGGCGTGAACCATAACGGCGACCTGGCCCTCGCAAAGCGGTTGATTGATGCCGGGGCCGCCTGCGGCGCCGACGCTGTGAAGTTTCAAACATTTCAGGCCGACCAGGTGGTCACCCGCCAGGCGCCGAAGGCGGAGTACCAGACAAAGACAACCGGCACGTCGGAAAGCCAGCTCGACATGATCCGGGTCCTCCAACTCGACGAGGCGGCGCACCTGGAACTGATAGACCATGCGCGCCAACGCGCGGTCACCTTCCTGTCCACGCCGTTCGACTTGCCAAGTTTGGAGTTCCTGACGACGCGCTGCGGGCTGCGAACTATTAAGACTCCGTCCGGCGAGATCACGCACCCGCCGTATCTGCTAGCGGTTGCTCGCGCCTCCCAACACGTCATCCTCTCGACCGGAATGAGCACTCTCGCCGAGGTGGAAGCTGCGCTCGGTATTCTCGCCTTTGGTTTCGTTGCGGCCGCCGGAAGCTCGCCGAACCCCGGCGACTTCGAGAAGGCGTTCGTCTCGACCGCCGGTCAGAAAGCGTTACGCCAGCGCGTCACGCTGCTTCACTGCACGACCGAGTATCCCGCGCCTTACGGCGAGGTGAACCTTCGGGCGCTCGACACACTATCAACGGCGTTCGGGCTGCCCGTCGGCTATTCCGATCACACGCTCGGCTGTCATGTCTCGACTGCCGCCGTGGCGCGCGGGGCCGTGGTCATCGAGAAGCACCTGACGCTCGATCGCAACCTGCCCGGTCCCGATCACAAGGCGTCGCTCGAGCCCGCTGAGTTCCAAGCGCTCATCCGTCAGATTCGCGAAGTCGAGTATGCGCTCGGCGATGGCGGCAAGCGTCCGACGGAGTCGGAGTGGAAGAATCGGGCCATTGCGCGCAAGAGTCTCGTGGCCGCCACTATGATTCGAGCGGGCGAGGTGTTCACGCGCGATAACCTGACTTGCAAACGGCCCGGTAGTGGCGTCTCGGCGGCTCGCTGGTACGAGATGCTCGGCGTGGTGGCGAGTCGGGATTACGCCCCTGACGATCTCATCGAGGTCCACAACGGGTCGAGAGCGGAGGAGTGAGAGTGGAAACGGCGACATTCATGATCGTGTTGGAGGCGCGAGCGCTTGATCTCGGGTCGCTCCCGGGAGTGTATGCCCATCTTCAAACCTCCCGGATCGATGGGAAGCGTACGTTTGCCGAGGTCTACGCGAGAGCGGTGGAGTTCGGCCTGGGTGCGGTTCTGTACAGCGAGCACTGCCTGCGGACGAGCACCGATTGGTTTCCGGCCTTTGCCGCGGAAGTTCGCGTGCTGCCCCTCGAACCGTGCCGTGCCTTCGTAGGCACGGAAGTGAAAGTGGAGTTTCAGAACGGGGATATCGACACCGTGCCCGCCAAAACTGAGCTCTGCGATTACGGGATGGCGAGCGTTCACCGTTTTCCGGACACCAACGGCGAAGCGATTCCGTTTAGCGCCGTCAACACGGCCGAGGTGGTCGATCGCGAATTCGCGTTGTCCTGGGCGGCACTGGCCAACCCGCAGTTGGACATCCCCGGCCACATGTTCGAGATAAGCTATCTGCGGTTCTACGTCGTGCCGTCGGACGACCAGATCCAAGCGCTGATCGAGCGTGCCGCCGCCACCAGCGTCGCGGTTGAGATCAACACGTACTACCATCCCACCCCGGTGCAGATGATTCGGTGGTGCCAAGAATTCGACGCTTTGATTACGCTGGGCCCCAACGCTCATGAGCTTGATAACATCGGTGACAACGTACGGGTCCTGGACGGTTTGAGTGCCAGCTAGGCGGCCTTGCCGGGTGATGGTGACTGGCGCCGGCAGCGGCGTGGGACAGGGCATCGTCAAGGCACTACGGATCTCCGAGCTGCCGGTCGCGGTGGTGAGCGCGGATATTGCGCCAATGAACGCCGCCCTGTATCGCACCGACGAGGCGCTGCTGATTCCACGGGTCGAGTCGCCAGGTGCACTGGAAGAGCTCCGCGATGTAATTACCTCGGCGGCGATCGATGTCATCATGGTAGGATCCGAGTTCGACCTGAGCTTTTTTTCGCAGCATCGAGCGGCGATTCTCGAGCAGACCGGCGCTCGTGTGATCGTGGCGCCCCCTGGCACTGTCGCTATCGCCGACGACAAGTGGCTGACGGCCGAGTTCCTCCGCGAGAATGGCCTTCCCTACGCGCCGTCGAGCATTTCTGCCGACCTCGACGAGGTGGTCGCCACCTCTGCGGCCTGGGGTTACCCCGTTATTGTCAAGACCAAGCGGGGGACATCCTCACGGCACGTGCACATCGTGGCGGATGAGCAACAACTGCGGCGCGTGTGGCCGGTGACGCCACAGCCAATGCTCCAGGAGGTGGTCAAGATGCCCACCTCTGAGCTCGGCAACGAATACACATGCAGCGTATTTCGAACTGCGTCCGGCAGAGTTCTAGGACCGTTCCATGCCCGCCGTACGCTGCGCGGCGGCACCTCATGGCACATTGAAGTCGATCGGTTTCCGCAGCTTGATTCGGTGCTTCTGGGCATCGCCGAGCGGCTGCCGTTCGAGGGCACCTTGAATGTGCAATTGATGATGGGCGCCTCCGGCCCAGTACCGTTCGAACTGAACGCCCGGTTCTCTGGGACGACCGCCGTCCGCGCGAGCTTCGGCTTCAACGAGCCGGCAATGTCACTGCTGTCTTTCTATTACGGCGAGGAACCGCCGGCACCAGTAATCCGCAAGGGCGTAGCAATGCGGTACCTCGAGGAAGTATTCGTGGAGGGCGTCGGCGCCTCAGAGCTCATCCCCGGCGCCAGCAAAGGACACGTTCGCCCATGGTTCTAAACACCGTCGGCGTCACCGGAGCATCCGGAATGCTAGGACGCCATGTGGTCGCTGCGCTGGAGAACGCCGGCTTGACCGTAGTGCGGTTTGTGCGGCCGCCGAGTACGCCACCGTTGCGCGCCTGGGACCTGACAGAGTGGAAGACCGACGGCGAGTTTGACGCGTTGTTTCAATCCGTCGACGCCATCGTTCATGCTGCTGCTGCGGTGCCGCGGGGACCGGGCTTATTGAGCGAGCAAGTGCTATACGATGCGAACGTTCGTGCCACGTTCAACCTCGGGCGATGGGCCCTTACGCGCGACCAGCCGCTCGTCTATGTCTCTGGAGCGATCGTGTTTGCCGAGCCGAACGCCACCGGTATCCGCGAGGACGCGCCGCTGGGCTGGACTGGATTGGGGGGGGCGTACGGCCTGACGAAGTCGCTGGCCGAAGCGACAATCAGGCAGTTGAAGGATTTGGGACTGAAGGCGGCGATCGTGAGACCCTCGTCGGTATACGGACATGGCCTTGACGCGGATAAGGTGATTTGCCGCTTCTTGAAACGGGCGACGGCCGGCGACGCGGTTGAGTTGGCCGAGCCCGTGACGGATTCGTCGAATCTGGTGCACGCGGCCGATGTCGCCAGCGCCATCGTCCAGATCCTGCTGGGGCGCTCTTGGGAAACGTTCAACGTCGCCGCGCCCACCGGAACATCGATGATCAGCCTCGCGGAAACTTGCATCGCTGTTGCAGGGAACGGGTGTCTCACCCTCACCCCAAGGAATCAGCCGTCGCGGCCGCCTGTGCATCGCTTCGGTTTGAGTTGCGACCTCGCTCAGGCGCGCCTGGGATGGTCGCCTCGAGTCAGCCTTGAAGCGGGCCTTCGAGCGATCATTGAAGAAAGAGTAATCGTTGTTTGAGGCGCAACAACAAACCATGACCAATTCTGAGAGAACCAACGCGCGATATGATTTTGGCGAGCTTCCGATCTGGAAGGGAGTGCAGAGTCGGCCCGGATACCAGGCCGCAGGTTTTGCCCTGAAGCTGCACCCGAGCGGCCATGCCACACAGGCTTCGCCTCAGACGCAATCGCTGATGCACGAGGCCTACGCCAAGGCTGAGTACACGTTCATTACCAATCCACCGGGCGCTTCGCCGTGGGCGAACCGGATCGGCGATGCGTATTTCAAGCGATTCGATCAGATGCGGCCAGTGTTCAACAATTCGCGCGTGGTCGAAATTGGCGCGGGCAGTGCCTACATCGCGAAGCACGCACTTCAGGCGTACGACATCGACAGCTACACTATCGTCGATCCCGCCGTGCGGGAGTCGAGCGACGATCCGCGGTTGACCGTGCTGCACGATTATTTCCACCCTGAGACGTTTCCCGTTGAGAGTTTTGACTGGGCCCTGTCATTCAACTGCCTCGAACACGTTCCGGACGCACTGTCGTTCCTGCATACAGTGCAGGCCGCGCTAAAACCCATGGGCATGTTGTTTTTCGTGTTCCCAGATATCGAGGAGCAGTTTGCTCGCGGCGACGTGGGCGCGCTCCTGCATGAGCACATCAGTTACTTCACCAGGGACTCGGCCGAACGCCTGTTTGTCCAAGCGGGATTTTCGGTCGAGATGATCGACTCGCGCGCCGACGAATTGACGGTTTTGGCCCGCAAGTGCGCGGTGCAAGCCACTCCCGGCAGGGTGGACATGGCCCATGCGATCGGCGGGACCGACCTGCTTCCTGCGTCATTCGATCACATGACAAGAAATGTGGCCACCTATCGCGAGAAGATCCGTGCCGACTTGCACTCGGGCCGGAAGGTGGCGTTTCAAGGTGCCAACAATGGCTTGAACAATTTCCTGTTCATGACCGGACTGGGTGACTCCACCAACCTGGCGATCTTCGACGGCGACCAGTCGAAGGCCGGAAGATTCCTCGGCTGTTCACCACACTTCATCCGCCACTCGGAGGACCCGTTTTACAAAGACATGGACAGCGTCTACGTCACTGCGTCGACCTTCTTTCCAGAGATCAGGAAGTTCTTGGTCGCGCAGCATGGGATCGCCGATTCCGCCATCCAGTCTGTTTTTGGGACGCCGAGTCGAAGCTCGAGCATTTGATCGGTTTTCCGGCCCAATCTGGCCGCAGTGGCCGGCCCGCTTGAACTTGACAAAACGAGCTGCCAAGTTTCATAGTGTCATACGGCCACGACGTGAACGTGTCGCAGTCAAACCTTTTTTTGCGTGAGTTGACGTGACTGACGGGCACGAAGTACCATCGGCAGGACGGAGGATCTGCTCGGTAAGCGGAATGTCATCGCTCAGCTCCAATTGTTGCCAGCCACCCTGGAGGTATAGGAAATCGACGACCTTAAATGCGACGTGAGAATTCATGACAGACACTCTGAATATAACAAAGTTTGGTATTTACTCATATCGTCCGGCGTGTACTCAGTGTATTTCTGGAACTATACATTCCGTGTTTCAATAAGGCCTGTGATCAAAGCAATTGTTTTTGACTTCGACGGCGTGATTGTCCGTCAATCTGAGTTTTCTAAACAGGAGGTGTGGGAGGAGCTTTTTCCGTTGGGGAC
>SYFT01000094.1 GCA_005799825.1 Acidobacteriota bacterium
ACGGGCCGTACAAGCCGGATCACTACCGCTACTAGTCCAGGGTCCAGGGTCGGCGATCGCACGGATCGTAGCCTGGGTCTCAGGGCCGCGTTTTGGGGGCGGCGAGGAGAGCACTCCTCGCCGCCGCATCAGCGTGTCGTTTTGCGTCGCAAGTATACTCGGCGGGCATGAGTACGACAGGTCCCGTGTTTGACTCGAAGCTCCCCGCAGTCGGTGTCAGCATCTTTTCGGTGATGACCCGGATGGCCAACGAGTACGGGGCGATCAATCTTTCCCAGGGCTTTCCAGACTTCGCCTGCGATCCCGAGCTTGTGGAGGCCGTGGCCCGCGCGATGCGCGACGGACACAACCAGTACACGCCGATGCCAGGCGTCCACGCGCTGCGCGACGCGATTGCTGCGAAGGTGCGGCACTGTTACGGCGCATCGGTGGATCCGGCGACCGAGGTCCAGGTCACTTGCGGAGCGACCGGGGCGCTGTATTCAACGCTGACCGCGTTCGTAAAGTCCGGCGATGAGGTAGTGCTCTTCGAGCCGTGTTATGACTCGTACGTGCCGGCCATCCGGCTGTCGGGTGGCACTCCTGTATTCGTCGCCCTGCGTTATCCGGACTACCGCGTGGACTGGGACGAAGTGGCGCGCGCCATCACGCCCAGGACCCGGGCCATCCTCGTGAACACGCCGCACAATCCAACCGGCATGACCTGGACGCCCGAGGACATGCGGCAGCTGGCGACGCTTGTGGACGGCACTGACATTCTGCTTATCGGGGACGAAGTCTACGAACACATCATCTTCGACGGCCGGCGCCACGAGAGTTTGCTGCGCTACCCGGAGCTGCGGTCGCGCGCGGTGGTCATCAGCTCCTTCGGCAAGACCTTCCACGCCACGGGCTGGAAGGTCGGATATGCCATTGCGCCGGCGGCGTTGCTGGCCGAGATCCAGCGCGTGCATCAGTTCGTGACCTTCACCGCGCACTCGGCATCGCAGGTGGCGTTCGCGGAGTTCGTGACGCGTGACCCTGGCGCGGCCGGCCTCGCGGACTTCTATCAGGCCAAGCGCGATCTCTTCCTGCAGTTGCTCGACGGTTCGGGTTTCACGCCGCTGGGCTGCAGTGGCACGTATTTTCAGCTCATGGACTACTCGGCGATGACGTCCGACCGCGACACAGACATGGCGATGCGCCTGATCAAGGACCATGGTGTCGCCGCGATCCCCTGCTCAGCCTTTAACTACCAGGACACCGGCGGGCCTGTGCTGCGTTTCTGCTTCGCGAAGAAGGACGAGACCCTGCGGGCAGCGGCAGAGCGGCTGCGGGACATATAATTCGAGAGCCCCGCATGCCCTTGACACCAGGTATTCGCCTCGGAACGTATGAAGTACTCGCCGAGCGGGGCAAAGGCGGCATGGGTGAGGTGTATCGCGCGCGCGATACCAAGCTCGGACGCGACGTGGCGCTGAAAGTGCTGCCGGAGCTCTTCTCGAGCGATTCTGATCGCCTGGCCAGATTCACGCGCGAGGCCCAGGTGCTGGCCTCGCTCAATCATCCGAACATCGCGGCCAGCCGTCGTCTGACGTTTGTGAACGACAGTCTGCGCAGCCTGTGGCGCGTGGCCCTGACACCCGGCGCGACGATGGGGGACGGAACACCGCAGCAGATGGCCTCGCTTCCGCCCGACGGCATTTTCATGGCGATGATGCCTCACGAATCGCGGTTCCTGATGCTCTCGCCTGAGCGCACGGGCGCTGGCTCCATCACGGTCGTCCAGAACTGGCGCGCGGCGCGGCGCCGGTAACGGAAGGATGCCCCCGTCAGTCTGTTTGGGGACAGGTATCTCGAAGTGGTTGTCGCGCTTGGCGGGCATCGCCCTCCTTTCGAATCTGGTGTGCCCAGGGATCGCTGCTGCTCAGACAACAGCGACGCTGGCCGGCACAGTCGCGGCCGAAACAGGGAGCACGCTGCCAGGCGCCCTTGTCATCGTGACCGGAACGATGCCCGCACTGACACGCGAAACCACGACCGATGACCAGGGTCGCTTCCTCTTTTTAGATCTGCCTCCGGCTCGCTACTCCATCACGGCGCTTGCCACGGGATTCACCATCACCCAGGCCATGGAGGTGACTCTTGTCGCGGGCCAGCCGCGGCAGGTCGTCATCGATATGCGGGTGACCGGTGTTACCGAAACCGTGACGGTCAGCGCGGATCGAGGTCGTGCGTCAACGGTGCCCTCTATGCTGTCGTTGGCGCCAGCCGACGTATCGACCGTGGCGGGCGCTGCCGAAAACGTCTTCAAGGTGCTGCATACGTTGCCTGGGATCACCGCGGTGAACGACTTCGACAGCCGGCTCTCGGTGCGCGGCGGCGGACCAGACCAGAACCTGACCATCATGGATGGCGTGGAGGTCCACAACCCGTACCGGCTGTTTGGCCTCACCAGTGCGTTCAACCCGGAAACGGTTGAGGCGTTTGAACTCACTGCGGGCGCGTTTCCAGCGCGGTACGGCGACCGTTTGTCGTCCATCCTGACCATCGACACTCGCGCGGGAAATCCGGCACGGCGCGCCACGGGCAGCGCCACCCTGGCCCTGACCGATGCCAACATCATTGCCGAAGGGCGCCTGCCGGGCACGTCACAGGGCTCATGGCTGGTGAGCGGCCGCAGGACCTACTACGACGTCGTCGCAGAGCGATTTGTCGATGCCGATCTCCCGTCGTTCTCCGATCTGCAGGCCAGGGTGGTCTTGCGGGTGTCGGGTGGGGGGCAGATCTCGGTGTTTGGCTTGAAGAGTCGCGAGAGTACCGACGTAGTGTTTGGAGAAGTCGGGCGTGAGTTTGCCATGATCCGCACCAAGGCACGCAATGATCTGGGGGCCATCTCGTGGCAGCGCACGTTTGGCTCGCGCGTGTCGAGCCGAACCGTGGCGTCCTGGTACCTCAACCGAGACGACACCGACTTTGACGGCCGCTTCGAAACAGGTGCACGCCGGACCAACGCGCCTGCCAGTAACAATTCGGAGTCTCTATCCAGTCTGATTTTCACCCGCCAGCTTTCCGTGAGAGACACAGCTCTTCGGCAGGACACCACCATTAGAGTTGGGCGCTCACACTTGCTGGATACCGGCGTCGAGGTGCATGTGTTGGCTACACAGTGGGGATGGCGTATCGATGGCGAGCGAAACCCTATCGTCGCAAACGGCTCAAGCATTCAGGGCGGGACTGGTTTGCCGGCGTTGTTGGACTCGGCGCGCGATTCCTGGCGGTTTGGTGCGTGGCTGTCCGACGTCTGGATGGTGACGTCATGGCTTCGTGTGGAACCAGGCGTTCGACTCGATAAGACCAGCGTGACCGGTGGCACGTCATTGTCGCCCCGCGCGTCGCTGCTGGCCGATCTCACAGGACGCATGCGCCTGCGCGTGGCTGGTGGCGCGTTCACCCAAAGCCCAGGCTACGAAAAACTCCTGCAGTCCGACTACTTCGTCAATCTCACCAGTGCCGAGGATGCGAGGGTCGGGACTGAACGCGCGAGACATGCGGTAGTTGGCCTTGAACATACGCTGGCGCCTGGGGTGGTGGCGCGCGTGGAGGGCTACTACAAACGTTTCCGCGATCTGGTCATCGGCCGGCTCGAGACCCTTGAAGAGATTGGGGTGCGCACGTCGGTCTACGACTTTCCCGCGAGCCTTGCCGGGGAAGTGCCACGTGAGCCGCAGATACTGAGCGCGCCGGTGAACGGAGGGCGTGGCACGGCGTCCGGCGTTGAGGTGTACCTGGCGCGGCAGTCTGTCTCTTCGGCCGACCGCGCGTTGACCGGGTGGATTTCGTACACGCGGAGCCGGGCAGAGAAAACGGTGTACGGTATCACGATGCCGGCCGACTACGACCGGCCGCATGCATTCAGCATGGTCGTCAATGCGCGCCTGAACGCCACGATTGACGTGGCGACGACCGTGCGGGTGCAATCCGGGTTCCCGTATTCGCCGCCGGTGGGCGTGCGTGTCGCAGCCGTGCAGGATCTGGCGGATGCCGATCGGGACGGCAATCGCAGCGAGTTGATACCCCAGCTGTCGAGGCGGCTCCTGGTCTGGACGTTTGACCAGGGGGGTGCGTCGAACCTCAACTCGGCACGCTTGCCGAGGTTCTCGCGCGTGGATGTCCGGGTCACCTTCCGGCCAGGGTGGAAGAATCGCCGGTGGCAGTTCTACCTGGACGTGATCAATCTGCTCAACGCCAACAATGCGTCGGGCTTCGACGCGCAGTTAGCGTATGACCCGGCCGCGGATCGGCCGCAAATAAAATACGAGCGGCGAAACAGCCTGCCGCTGCTGCCGTCGCTCGGGATTCGCTACAGGTTCTGATCGGCAGACCTGCGCCAACCTGAACGACTACCTCCGGCAGTAGGCGCGAACGCACCTCAGGTGACCGGGATGAAAGGCTGTGTCTCGGACATAGTGTCGACGAAGAATGCCTGGAGTACGCATCATGGTGGAGAAACGTTTGAAAATAGCCTGGGCAGCAGCGGACGATTCGATCGACAAGGAAGGCTGGTCCGTGAGTATTCCCCACGGGTTGAGTCATGGATCAGGGATGCGCTCAGTCGATATTCTGGCGCGGTCTAACCGATCGACGCTGGCGCAGCAGAAGCTCTTGGCACTTGAGCAAGCGGCTATCTTGCACAGACTCGATCAGGCCGAACAAAAAAACCGGCGTTAGCATTTCCCCCGAACGCATTGACTATGCCTCCGACTGGTAGTGCCCGATGACACCCCAATCGAAGGTCGTTGTGTGTCTAAGGGAAAGATGGCAAGCGATGCATCGAGGGTTTCTGACCCTCCTCAATGTATTGGCGCTCCTGGGGGCGCCCCAGGCCCAGCAGGGCGCCCCGGCTCCGGTGGCGCGACAACAGTTCTCCAGCAATACCGGCGTTCCGTGGTCGGGGGCTAAGGTCTACAGCTACGTGGCGGGCACCACGACGCCACTCGCCACGTATACCGATGCAGGGTAGACGGTCGCCAATCCGAAACCGATCATTCTGGATTCGGCAGGACTCCGCCGGGAGTTGTTCTCACGGCGGAACGGCCGGCCGACTCGGTCCGTACGAAGTCACGGCGCCCAGTGGCGCCGGAGGCAGGGGTGAAGTCGGCAAGGCCAGATGAAGTAGGCGCCTGCTCTACACCACGTAGTGTTCGCCCCCGGTCTTGCGGTCCTCGAATCGTTCGAGGGCAAACGGGGAGAGATCCATCCCCGGGTCTCGGCTGGTGATGACGTCTGCCAGAATGCGGCCCGCAGCGGGCGAGTGCTGGAAGCCGTGCCCGCTGAAGCCGTTGATCAGGAAGAAGCCCGGCAGGTCGCGCGCAGCGCCGATGATGGGGTTGGCGTCAGGCGTCACTTCATAGAGCCCGGCCCACGCGTGCGCGATGAGCGCATCAGCCAGGGCCGGCAGGCGCCGTGCCGCCACTGGCGACACCTGCTCGAGGAAGTCCCACTGTACGGTGAGGTCGAAACTCGGCGTTTCATGCGGGTCGCCCATGCCGAAGAGCACGCCAGCGCCTTCTCGATGAAAGTAGAACGTCGATTCGAAGTCGATCACCATGACTCTGGAATCGGGCACGTTCCAGCGCCCGCCTGACGCCGGCGGCTGCGCGATGAAGATGTGCCGCCGGTACGCCTCCACTGGCACGTCAATCCCGGCCATGTGTCCGATGGCCCGTGCGTGAGGACCCGCGGCATTCACCACTACGGGCGCGTCGATCGCACCGTTCGTGGTGTCGACGCCGGCCACGCGGCCACCAACGATCCGCACTCCGGTCACTTCCGTTTCCCGCAGAATGGAGACGCCCGCGGCCTGAGCGCTCCTGGCGAAGCCCATCGTCACGCCGTTCGGATCGGCAATGCCATCACGTTGGCAGAACGTGGCGCCGATGACGTGTTCGGTCACAAGCCCCGGCGCCAGTGCTGCGGCTGCGTCCGCGTCCAGCCAGTCCACGGCAATGCCCAGGCCTCGCTGGCGCGCAACATTCGCCGTAAACACCTCGACGCTCGCCTGGGTGGACAGTAGGAACAGGTAGCCGTCCTGATGGAAGTCAATGTCGGCGCCGACCTCCTCCTTGAAGCGTTCGAGCATGGCGATCGACTCAATCGACAGGCGGATGTTGGCCTCGTGGGAAAACTGATGCCTGACACCGCCGGCATTTCGACCGGTGGAACCCGTCCCCAACAGTTGTTCCCGTTCAACCAGCACCACATTCGTGACGCCCCGTCGCGCCAGATGGAACGCGACGCTGGCGCCCATACACCCGCCGCCCACAATCACCACGTCAGCCGTCCGCTTCATACCTGTTGGTGATTATGCCTCGTAGGGAAGCAGGGAACCCGCAGAGGTGTATTGTCCGTATGTGGAGGCGTGAGATTCATGCGGAAGGGCAGCCTTGTTGTGGCGCTGGCGCTCCTGACATGGGGCTGCATGCGCAAGGAAGTGTCGACCACGTAGTACCTGGATGCCGACCTGTCCGTGGTCTGGTCGGTGCTTGAGCGCGACGTCCGTTCAGACAGCGATTCCGTTGCCGAACGGCAGCGGGACGAAGGACAGTTCTCGAGCGAAGCCCGCCAGCAGAATCAGCTCGTGGCGCGTGGCCTGCGTCAACTGGGGCCTGCGAGTGTGCGTGGTCGCATGCTGCGCGACTGCGTGCCGTTCACTGTCGTGACGGACGCGACGTTTGCGAGCCTGAAGATCCTGGGCGAGCGCCTGCTCGGCCGCCTTGGCCTTCAAGGCTACTCGTCAATTACAACGACGATGGATGGATATGAGTGGAAGTGGAGCATCGATCCCAACTCGCATCTGGACGAAGACGCCCTGGATGAAGATGTTTCAGCGCTCTTCGAGTCACAAGTCATCAAAATTGCCCTGAGTGAAGGACAGTGCGTGCCAACCGAAGGCGCGCAACTGTCCGAAGACCGCCGCATTGCCACGTTCCCGATCAGCGAAATGCTCGAAGGTCTGGAGAAACACACGGGCGACGCCTCAACGGTGTTTGTGCTGCGCTGGACCACTTCCCAAGTTCCCCCCTTCGGAAGTTCCTAACTTCCCAATTTCCCAATTCTCTTGAAGGGTTCTATCAGATGGTGCCAGTAGCCTTCCGGGATCCTGGCGTCACCCAATCCGTAGCGCTCGGGCCATCGATCGCCAGGGCAGTAGTAGGTGCCAAATAGCCGATCAATCCATGGCAGGTGCACGGCAAAATTCTTGTCGATCGCGTCCGCCTCGCAGCTGTGATGCCAGTGATGGAAACGCGGCGTCACGATGAAACCTTCGGCTCGACCGAACCTGAATCGCACGTTGGCGTGAATGAACACGGCGTGGAACGAGACAAACACCAGATAGGCGTAGACCGGCCCATCGGCGAATCCCAGGAGCGCGATCGGAACGAACGTGAAGCCGCGCGTGATGACGACGTCCACCAGATGCAGGCGAGATCCGGCGAGCCAGTCGATTGCCTCGCTTGAGTGGTGAATGGCGTGAAAGCGCCACAGCCACGGCACCCGATGAAACAGCCGATGCATCGTGTATTCCCCGAGGTCGGCGACCAGCACTATCAGCAGAAACTGCACGGCCCATGGCAGGGCGGACACCAAATCCTGCACCTGCGGAGCCACCACCAATCGCGTGGCCGCGGCTGCCGGGGCCAGCGTCAGCCACGCCGACATCTGCACCAGGAGATGGCTGGCGAAAAAATGCATGACGTCGGTGGTCCAGCTCGGCCTGAAGGTTGACTGCGACGGCCGCTGGGCGAACGCGCGCTCGAGTGGAACGAAGATCAAGGCGAGCAGGAAGAGGTTAAGCAGGAACCAATCGAGTCCGAGGCCGATACCGCCTGCCTCAACGCCGGCCACCGGCACCGTCGCGCCGCCAAGCAGCGATGCGCCGAGCGCGAGGCCCATACCGGTGAAGCCAAGGACTTTGCGACGCCGGAGCAGCGCGCTCAGCAGCCCGAAGAAAAACGCGCCGCCGATCACCGTAGCCAGCAGTGGCCGAATCCAACTGAGGGCGTAGACCGCCCGGACGCCCGGATACGTCAGGGCCTCGGGCAGGTGGAAACATGCGACGCCCCCGACGGCCAGCACGCCAAGAAAGACCGCGATGGTGCCGCTTGCCCAGCCGCTCCCAAAGGCCGTCTTCTCATCGTCGTCGAAGAGTCTGGCGAGCCAACGATCGAGGGCCGGGCGGCCGGTGGGTGGAGTTGGCATGACCGGAGCGAATCATACGGCCAGATGGACCCGCACCCCCAATTGAGGCCATAGTGCCGGCGCCGATTGAGGGCACCAGAGGAGAGACCTCATGCAGTCTCAGAAATTCGTTGTCACGGCCGTGCTTGCCGCGGTGCTGCTTTTCGCGATTGGCGGTTCGGTGTACGAATGGGCGCTCGCGGACTTCTTCGCAGCGAACATGGGCTCGGCCACTGGCATCACGAAAGAGCCGGGTGAGTTCTGGGCGATCGGCGTCGGTGAGCTGGCTGGTGGCACGTTGTTGACGTTGGTCATCGCGGGCTGGGCCCGGGTGGGGCCTGCGGCCGGAGGCGCCAAGGTGGGCGCCGTGATGGCATTGATGATGACGATTAACTTCGACTTCGTGCTGTACGGCACGTCGAACGTGGCGAACCTCACGGCTGCCTGTGTGGACGTCGTGGTCAACACGGTCCGCTACGCGGTGGTCGGCGGGTTCGTCGGTTGGATGACCGGCCGCGGCAGGTGAGTACACTGGTCGCGTGCAGGCGCGTTTCGATTTCAACCCCGCCAATCGCTCGCCGCTGCTGTTCCGGTCACCCGACCGGGTCGTAGTCGCGCGGACGGTCGCCGAAGTGCCGGCGGCCATGGCCGCGGTTGATGAGGGACTTCGCCGGGGCTTGTATGCGGCCGGATATGTCGCGTACGAGGCCGCACCGGCGTTTGATCGAGCGCTGATCACGCATGCGCCATCAGCCGTACCGCTGGTGTACTTCGGATTGTTTCGGTCAGCGGACCCGGCGCCGCCGTTGACTGCCGCAGACCTGCCGGCCTCAATCGTCTGGACGCCCGAATTGTCTGCGGCCGATCACGCGCGCGGTGTGGCCGCCATTCGGGAGGCCATCGCCGAGGGTGAGACGTACCAAATCAACTACACATTCCGTCTCCGGGCGGCCCTGGATCCGGCCGGCCTGGAATCGCTCTATCTCCACCTCGCCGGCGTCGAGCGCGTTCCCTACGCTGCGTTTCTCGACTGTGGCGACTGGCAAGTCCTGTCGCTGTCGCCGGAGTTGTTCTTTCAGCTCGACAAGGGCCGCCTTGTCACGCGGCCGATCAAGGGCACAGCAGTGCGGGGGCGCTGGGCCGCAGAAGATGCGGCGCTTGGCGAGGCGCTGCGCGCTTCGGAGAAGAATCGCGCCGAGAACGTCATGATCGTGGACCTATGCCGCAACGACCTAAGCCGCGTCTGCGACGTTGGGACTGTGCGCGCATCGGCGTTGTGCGAAGTGGAACCGTACCAGACCGTGTGGCAGATGGTGTCCACCGTCGAGGGGCAGGTGCGTCCGGGTATCAGCCTCGGCGATGTGTTTGGCGCGCTGTTTCCAGCTGGCTCAATTACAGGCGCACCCAAGTCCAGCAGCATGCGCCTCATCGCGTCGCTTGAGCACAGCCCTCGCGGCGTCTATTGCGGCGCCATCGGTTTTGCGTCGCCGGATGGACGCGCAGAGTTCAACGTGGCGATTCGGACGCTGATGATGAATCGTGTGAGCGGCGCGGCGGAATATGGCGTGGGCGGCGGCATTACGTGGGACTCAACGCCGGCAGACGAACATGCCGAGGCACTCAGCAAGGCCGCGTGCCTGGAGGTCAGGCCGCCGTTTGGGCTGATCGAGACCATGCGACTTGAACAGGGCGCCCTGGTGCGCGTGGAACGGCACCTGGCTCGCCTTTCCGAATCTGCGAGCTACTTTGGCTTTGCGTGCGACCTGGCCTCCATTCGAGCCACCCTCAGCCTTCATATCGCAACCTGTGGACCAGGGCTGGCGCGTGTGCGGCTCGTGCTGGGTCTCGATGGCCACGTCCAGGTTGAGAGCCGTCCGCTCGATGCTCCGGCGGCCGGCTCGATGTTGTTTGCGTTGGCCTCAGCCCCCATCGATGGAGGAGATCGATTCGTCTGCCACAAGACGACCAGGCGGAAGATGTACGATCACCACAAGGCCATGCATCCCGATGTGTTTGATGTCTTGCTGTGGAACGACCGGCGCGAACTGACCGAGTTCACGCGGGGAAACGTAGTCGTCGAGCATGGGGGCGCGAGGTGGACACCTTCGCGATCGAGCGGCCTTCTGGCGGGTGTCTTCCGAGCGGAACTGCTTGCCGCCGGCACCATTCATGAACGCACGCTGACGCTTGATGACCTCTCGACCTGCACCCGGGCCTGGTTCATCAACAGCCTTCGCGAATGGGTGCCGGTGCACAAGGTCAAAGAACGATAAACTCTGCACCCATGATACGTGTCCGTTGGGTCTGGCTCGTACTTTTCGCGGTGGTGCTCTTTCGCACGGCCTGGCTCGGCGACGACGCGTTGATTACGCTGCGGACGGTCCTGAATCTGACCCACGGCTACGGGTTGACCTACAACCTGCACGAGCGAGTGCAGACGTTCACACATCCGCTGTGGCTCGGGTTGATCACAGCCGCCTACTGGGTGGTTGGCAATATCTTCCATGCGGCGTTTGCCGCCTCGATCGTCACCTCACTGGTGGTCTTCGGCCTAGTGCTGCGTTGGGCCCGAAGTGCAACGCAGTTGTGGATTGCGGGAGGTGTCTTGTTGGCGTCGCGTGCGTTTGTGGATTACTCAACGTCGGGACTTGAGAATCCACTGACGGCGCTGGTGGCAATCGGCACGCTCGCGTGGGCCGCGCGCGAGTCGCGCGGGGGACGATGGCTGACCGGGATTTGGGTTGGCGTGAGCGCGGCGTATCTCACACGGCCGGATGCGGTGCTTCTGGTGCTACCGGTGGCCCTCTGGGCCGTCCTGCAGGTGCGTCCCCGCATGGCGGCGGCACTCGCCGTGGTGGCAGGCCTGGTGCCGGCCGCACTCTGGACGTTGTTCTCGCTGGTGTACTACGGGTTTGCTTTCCCCAACACCGCCTACGCCAAACTGGCCGCAGACATCTATGTGAACGAACGGCTGTGGCAGGGGCTGATCTACCTGCTCGATTCCGTCAATCGCGATCCCATCACGCTGACCGCCATCGGTGTCGCGCTCATCGTCGCGACGATTGAGCGATCGAAGGAGGCGTGGCTCGGCGCGGCCGGCATCGTCGCCACGCTGGTCTACGTGGTGTGGATTGGCGGCGACTTTATGAGCGGGAGGTTCCTGGCCGCGCCGGTGCTGGTGGCCGTATGGATGTTGGTTCGAGTGCAGCGGCTGACGCAGGCCGACTGGTGGCCTGTGCTGGCCGTGCTCGCGGTGGCCGCGATCGCGTCACCCCAGTTGCCCGTGCGTAGCGACCGGACGTTCGACGTCTCGGGGACCCATAGCGGGATCGTGGATGAGCGCGGTGTTTACTTTCAGACGTGGAGTCTCATGAAGGCCGACCGGCTGTCATTCGCCGAGCCTGAATGGCCACGCTGGGGTGGGCAGACGAAACCTGAGCATGTGCTGGACACGTGTGGCCTGATGGGCACCGACGGGCTGTCGTGGGGGCCGCGGACGTACATGCTCGATGAATGTGCGTTGGCCGATCCGCTGCTGGCGCGGCTGCCCTCGATCTGGAAGGAGGAGTGGCGGCCGGGTCACTATCGCCGCATGGTGCCCGATGGCTACCGCGAGAGCGTTCAGCAGGATGGCAGCCTGCTGCGCGATCCGGGGCTGGCCGAGTACTACACCGCGTTACGAACGGTAGTCCGCGGACAGTCGCTGTGGTCTAGTGAACGTCTGCGCACGATCTGGCGCATGAACCTTGGTCAGCTAGACTCGCGGATCAATCGTCACTTCTACAAGTTCGACGGCGCAGGCACGACGCTTGAAAGCCTATCGCGCGTCCAGCCTGACGGCACACCGTGCGACGCGCCTGGGTCGCGCACGTTCCAGACTGTGCTGGCCGTGACCGTGCCCGATCAGTTGAAGCGTCGCGTGCTTGATATCTCACTTGATTCAGACGACCGCTATCGACTGACTTTTCTCAAGAAGAATCGAATCGTATCCGCCGTAGTCGTGGATGTCGTGCCCAGGGATCGCCGCGTGCCAGGGCTGGCCAGCCATCTGGTGACTATTCCCGAACGTGCCCGTAAGCAGGGATTCGACACGATCGCCATCGTCAGCATCGCCGGCGATGCGCGCAAGGCCGTGGGGCATCTGCTGCTTGATGGCGACCCGGCCACGGCCATCGAACTCGGCCGCCGCTTCGGCGCCTCAGGCCGATAGGGCGCTGGACTCTTCGAACACCGTGCGGCCTGGGTCTCAAGGCCGCGGCTCTTGTGTCACTGCTGCGCGGCGATGAAGACCAGCAACACGACCAGCGCGGCGAGCATGAGAAGCGCGATCTTCCAGAAACTCTTCGGATACTGACCCGCGATGTGTCCGGTGTATCCGTTCGCCACGCCATGCCCTGGCCCATCTGGTATTTCACGTAGTCGTTGAGATGGCCAATGGCCGCCATGCTCGACTGCTCGTCGATGGCGGTCTCCACTTCCAGCGGCACCGAGACGTGTTCGATGAGGAAGCTGCCAATCTCCAGGCCGCACTTGGCGCCCGCCACAGGGTTGATCATTGGCAGCAGGGCTTCGCCCAGTTCCGCATATCGCGTGGCGACATCAAGGACAGGCATTTTCGACGACGCGAGGGCCTCGCTGAAGACGCTGACCATGCGTGAGCGCATCGTGTCGGCGAAGTCATCAAGCCGGAAATGGTGAGCCGATCCGGCCACTTCCCTGGTGAACAGCGACGGATTCACGGTCTTGAAGCCGAAGGTGCCGAACGCCCTCAAGTGCACAAGGCCGAAGTCATCGTCGCGCACCATGACCGGGTTGGCCGTGCCCCACTTGTTACCGGTGAAGAGCTGGGTAGTGACGTAGAACACATCCGCCTTGAACGGCGAATTACACAGGTACTTCCACGACTTCAGCTTTGGGAGCACCGGGGTGTTGTCGGTGGTCAGCGGATGTTTGCCGAGGGCGAACGTGTCTCCGAACTGGCCGAGGCACATCAACTGCACCGCCTGCGATTCGCAGACGATGAGCTGGGCGCCATTCTTGCTGGCCTTGTCTTCGCTAGGAAAGCGGTACGCGAGTGTGTCGCGCGCGTCGTCGATGCATTCGATGACGTCAATAAACTCGCCCTTGATGGAGCCCATCAATCTCATTGCTGATCCTCCATAAAAGAGGCGGATGTCGATCTAATTTCCTGCCGATCGAGTGTCCCACAGGTCGACATCCTTCCCTGGATCTCTACGCTTGCGCCCAGTCCCGTGTTCAGCCACGATGCCTTCATGAAAATATACGGATGGGCTGGCGTGGTGGGAGTAGCGGCCGCACTGGCAGCGAGTGTCGTGCCACTGACTGGAAGAGGCCCCAGCGACTGGCCGCAGTTTCGCGGACCCGGGTCCTCGGGTGTGGCAGATGGATCGACGCTCCCACTTACGTGGTCCACGACCGAGAACGTGGCCTGGACCACGGAGATTCCCGGCCGTGGATGGTCATCGCCGGTCGTATGGGGACCGCGCGTGTTTGTCACGGCGGCGATCAATGCCGGCGCGTTCAAGGCGCCGTCCACCGGGATCTACGGTAACGACATGGTGGCGGAACTGACCAAGCAGGGCCTGTCGATGGAGGAAGTCATCAAGCGTGTGAACGCGCGCGATATTGAAGTCAGTGCCGAGGCCACTGAAGTCAGGTACATGGTCTACGCACTGGATTCGGTGACGGGGAAGATCGCATGGCAACAGGAAGCGCACAAGGGCATTCCGGTCGGGGGGCGGCACCGCAAGAACACCTACGCCTCGGAAACGCCTGCCACCGACGGGGAGCGAGTCTATGCGTCGTTTGGCGGCAACGTCGGCTTGTTTGCCTACAGCCTCAGCGGCGATCTGATCTGGAGGAAGGCCTGGCCACCCCAGCCCGTCTACCTCGACTTTGGCACCGCGTCGTCTCCCGTGATACACGGCGGCCGGGTGTATCAGATGTTCGACAACCAAGGGGAGTCGTTCCTGGCGGCACTGGACGCAAAGACCGGAGTCGAGGTGTGGACGGTTCCGCGAAATGGATTCAAGACGCGGGCGCAGTCGGGTTGGGCCACACCGTTTGTGTGGCAGAACCAGCAGCGCACCGAGATTGTGACCATTGGGAAGGCGAGTGTTGTGTCGTACGGCCTCGACGGCACCGAACTGTGGCGGCTGGGAGGCATGACCCATGCCACGCCATCTCCCGTGGCAGGCAAGGGACTGCTGTACGTCGGATCCGGATCGCAGGGTGAGACCGGACGGCCGCTGTTTGCGATCAAGCCTGGCGCGAGCGGCAACATTTCACTGACGCCCAACCAGGCCAGCAACGCCTTCGTCGTCTGGTTCCAGCCGCGGTTTTCAGGTTACACGCCGTCGCCCCTGCTCTATCGCAATCGCGTCTACGTTATCAACGACAACGGCATCATGCAGGTGGCGGACGCCGCGACGGGCAAGGAAGTGTACAAGGCGCGCGTGGGCGGCGGAGGGATGACGTTTTCGAGTTCGCCGCTCGCGAGCAACGGCCGCATCTACGCCGTCAGCGAGGATGGCGACGTGGTGGTCTTCGAGGCCGGCGACGAGTACAAGGAGTTGGCGAAAAACAGCCTGGGCGAAATGAGTCTCGCCACGCCTGCCGCCGACTCCAACAGCCTGTACATCCGCACGGCGACCAAGCTGTACAAGGTGAAATGAGAGGGGGACGGGTGTCGACCTGTGGACCAGAAAAGACGTCGGGTGTCTTTTTTGTGAACCTCGGAAAAAAGACACCCGACGTCTTTTCTCAGCCCCGATCTCACTTTATGAATGTCAGCACCTGTCCTGAAGACTGATACCCGCTGACCTTCTTCACGATAGTGTCCCTGGCCGGATCAAAGACCACCATCGTCGGGTAGCCGGTCACACCGAAGCGTTTCACGTGCGCCTTTTCGATGTCGCCATCAAGTTTCAGGCCGACGTAGCTCGCGTTGAGTGCCGCGGCGACTTCCGCGTCGTTCCAGATCCACTCATCCATCGTCTTGCAGGGGCCGCACCAGGTGGTTTCGAAGTCGATGAACACCCGCTTACCTGAGGCGCGCGCCTGCTTCACGGCTGTATCGAAGTCGTGCGACCACGCGAATGCGGCTTTTGTGCGGGGACGTGGCCGCTCATCGGCAAGCATGTCATCGGGCAGGCGGTCTTCGGCTTTGGTGACCGGGCGATCGACCACCGTAAACTCGATGGCTGAGCCGTCCTTCTTGAACGATTTGAACTCAAGCACGAGGTCTTTGGCGCCGGTTCGTTCCAGGAACATGAGGCGCGACGTGTCGCGAGCCTCCTTGATTGACAGGACCGCTGCTGCCGCATCCTTCGCGGCTGCGGGAATCACGCTCCAGGAGTCTCCGTGGCCATACAGGGCGTCGTTGTTGCCGTCCATCGCGGCCACCAGGGCGGGTACACCGTTGACCGTGGCCGTGCCCGAGCGCCAGGATCCGCGCGAATACCGGATCACATCTGGCGCCGGTGCGGCATCCTCACGCACCACCCAGAAATTCACGAAGTAGGGTTCGGTCCGCTCCGGTTCTGGGAACCGCACGCGCAATTCAATGGCGTTGAACGAACTCCACCAGGCCTTGGTCTTGGCGTTCTGCGTGGGCACCGCGACAGCCGCCGCGCCATCGTCGGCAAAATTACCGTTCCGGTTGCGGTCCACGAACAACTGATTCAGGTCCGCCGGGTGCGCAGCGCTGGCCGTGGCGAGCACCGGAATCCATGACTCGCGATTTGGTCCCACCTGCAGGCGTCCGAGTTTGGCCGGTCGCACGGCGCCGGCCGGCAGCGCCTGGTCTGCGGGCAAGTCCGCGAGCGTGACCTGTGTCCCTCTGGGGCTGAAGTTGGGTTTTGGTCCCGTGCCAGGCGCGTAATACGTTAGCGGAACGGTGATGACCGAGCCCTGCGCAGCCAGATCCAGCTGGTTCGCCGCAGTCACGGCGAGCACGGCGAGGGTCAGAGAGAATCGTTGGAGCAACATGCGGAGGAGTTTAACAAAAAGGGGGAGTCTATTACCTCGGTCCTGACTCGAACCTGTAGCCCACGCCACGGACGGTCAGCAGGTGTTTCGGCAGCGAGGGCTGCGTCTCGATGTACTTGCGCAGGCGAGACATGAAGTGGTCGATCGCGCGGGTATCCGTGTCTTCGTGCAGGTTCCAGACCTCTTCGAGTATCTGTTTGCGCGACACCGTCTGGCCGTCGTGGCGAACCAGGTGGCGCAACAGGTTTGTTTCCATCAAGGTCAGCGGATACACCTGGGCCCCCACGCGAAGCTCCTGCGCCGAAAAATCTACGATCCGTCCGGCGAATATGAACTGGTCGAGCGGTGGCGGTGACGCCTTCCACGCCTGTCGCCGCAGCAAGGCGTGCAGCCGCGCTACAAGAATCGTCAGTTCGAACGGCTTCGGTAGGTAGTCGTCGGCGCCCGCTTCGAACCCGCGCAATACATCTTCCGCACGGTCCCGGGCTGTGAGCATCAGGATGGGGTGCAGCCAGGCTCGTGCCCGTAACGCCGCCGCCACCGCAAATCCGTCCATCCCCGGCAGCATCACGTCGAGCACTATCGCATCGATGCTCTGCGGCCGCTCGGTGATGACCTGCAGGGCCCGTTCACCGTCCTCAACAATTTCCACCTCGTGCCCCTCGGCCTCAAGGTTGAACCGCAGGCCGGACGCGATGTGGGGTTCGTCTTCGACGATCAGCAGATGGGACATGGAACGCTATTGAGAGGTCGCAGGCACGGCGGGCAGTTCCAGCGTGAACACCGACCCGCGGCCCACGCCTGCACTTTCGGCGTACGCACGGCCACCATGGTGCTTCGCGGTGCTGTAGACGATGAACAGGCCGAGGCCGGTGCCTTTGATGCGCTGGGTCAGCGAGCCGGGCGTGCGGTAGAAGCGCTTGAAGATGCGTTGGGCTTCACCCGCGGCGAGGCCCGCGCCACGGTCGGACACGCGAATCACCGACCAGTCGCCCACAAGTACCGCGTACACCTCCACATGCACATCGTCGCCCGAGTACTTCACGGCATTGTCGAGGAGGTTCAGGATGGCGCCGCGCAACTCGGTAGGGTCGCCCATCACTTCAGGCTGCCGGTCGTCTGGCCCGAGCGGCAGCAGGCGCATCTGCGCTTCGGTCAGGTGCCGGCGCGTGCGCGTCAACACCACACACTCGTCTGCCAGAGCGCGCAGGTTCACCCGCTCGCGATGCGTGGACGGCCGGCCGACCTGTCCTGTACGCAACACCTGTTCGATGGTCTGCATCAGGCGGTCGCTGTCGTCGAGCATGACGTCGTAGAACTCGCGCCGCTTGGCCTCAGAAATCGAGTTTTCGTGGGCCTTGAGGGTTTCCAGGTGCAGTCGGATGGACGTCACCGGCGTCTTTAACTCGTGCGTGACAGCGTTGAGGAACGCGTCCTGCTGGTCGTTGCGGCGGATTTCTCGCACGAGGAAGATTGTGTTGAGAATCAGGCCCGTGATGATGGCGAGGAAGACCGGCACGCCGAACAGGAGCATGACGGCCTGACGCCTGTTCTGCACGATCCAGCCGACGTTGAGCGCCACCGCGAGCGCCACCAGGCACACGCAGAAGATCACGAAAAAGGCGATCGCGCCCCCGCGGCCTGTGGAAACAGACATCGGCCCATTGTACGTGGGCCCTCGGACCTCACTACGCCGCTTCTTCGATGGCGTCGTCGACCTTCACGCGGCGGACGTCGGTGGCCAGACCGACCAGTTCGAGGGCGCGAATGTGCATGTACGTGAGGTCTACTTCGTACCATGCCAGGCCGTGGGCGGCCGACGTCGGGTGCGCGTGGTGATTGTTGTGCCAGCCTTCGCCGAATGTGAGCAATGCCACCCACCAGTTGTTGCGTGAGTCATCCCGCGTCACGAACCGGCGCTGGCCCCAGAGGTGTGTGGCCGAGTTGACGAGCCACGTCGCGTGCAGGCCGAGCGTCACGCGCAGGAACACACCCCACAGCACCCAGTTCCACCCGCCGAGCGCCCACAGCGCCAGACCCTGGATGGTCAAGGGCACCCAGTGATACTTGCTCAACCACACGTGAAAGCCGTCGCGGCTCAGGTCGGGCGCGTACTTCGACGTCATAGTGACGTTGTTGTGCTGCGCTTCACCGAAGATGATCCAGGCCATGTGCGCCCAGAATCCGCCGTGACGCGGCGTGTGGGGATCCATGTCGGAGTCGGAATGCTGGTGATGACGTCGATGGGTGGCCACCCAGAAGAGCGCCCCGCCCTCCAGGGCTGTGGTGGCGCAGATCGTCAGGAAGTACTCGACGAACTTCGGGGTCTTGTACGCCCGGTGGGTCAGCAGCCGGTGGTACGACATCCCGATGCCCCACGCCAGCGCAATGTAGTAGGTGGCGAGCAACACGACAACGCCCGACCAGGTGAAATCGATCAGCGCCCAGACTGCGCCGATGTGGAACAGCCCCATGAAAAACGCGGTCGTCCAGGACACGCCCGCGAATCGGTCCGGATTGGCGCCGGCCAGGCTGCCCGTGCCGCCGGACTTGCGGGGGACATGTTTGGTTGAAACAGTGGTCGTCACACTCATGGTGAAACCATAACAAGTCTTGCGCCGGCCGACTGTAAGACTTTCGTAAGTGGCTGAAATCAGGCCGGATCGACGTCGAGCCCAATGGACCGCATCAGGGCCAGGGCGTTGCTGGTTTTGACCGGCCCTTCGCGCAGTACGTAGTCAAACGCCAGGGACCCGCCATCAAACTTGTCCGCGAAGTGGACGTTGGTGGCCTGCGGCGACCATCCGGCGGCGATGTCTCCCAGCGCCAGATCGTGGGTGGTGGCCAGGCCGACCGCGCCGAACCCAACCAATCCCCGCAACAGGCCCTCGGCGCCCTGCCGCCGGTCGTGCGAATTCGTGCCGCTGAGCACCTCGTCGAGCAGAAATAACGTGGCCCCGCCGTTTGCCCTGGCAAGGTCCACGATGTGTTTCAGGCGAAGGATCTCGGCGTAGAACCGCGAGTGCCCTTCCTGCAACGAATCCAGCACGCGAATTGAAGCGCCGACCGACATCGGCGAAAACGAAAACGACGTGGCTCTGACCGGGGCGCCCATCTGCGCCAGCACTACGTTGAGGCCAATGGCGCGAAGAAAGGTGCTTTTCCCCGACATGTTCGAGCCGCTGACGATGAGCAGGGACGGAGCTGCGGCGCCCAGTCGAACCGTGTTGGCGACGGCGATGTCGCCGAGCAGCGGGTGCGCAAGGTCGACTGCCTCCAACCGCGACGGAGGTGGCGTCACGGCAGGGAAGACGTGTGCCGGATGCTCGGCTGTGTAACCCGCAAGTGCGCACAAGGCGTCGAACTCCGCCACCGCGTCCAGCCACCCCGGCACCTCAGCGCCGTGACGCGTGCGCCAGCGCTCGATGGAAAACGCCAGTTGCGTGGTCCACATCAGCAGGCCGGCAATGGGTGCGAAGAGCACATTGCTGCGAGAGGCGAGTATGGTCACCAGTTGCGACAGCCGTGCGATGGACGACGAAGCGGCGCCTGAATCCGTTGCGAGTCGCCCGCGCAGCGCCCGGAGCAGGGGGCTGGTGTCGTGGCGCCGTTCGAGCAGGCGCGCCACCTCGACGAACACATCCAGATCGCGCGAGGCCGAATCAACCGCCTTGGTGACGCGAAGGACACGGGGCCGAAGGGCGAGTGCCACTAGTCCTTGCACCGCCAGTAGCACCAGGAAGGGCGCAGCTGGTCCACCTTGCCGCCACCAGATCAGCGTACCCAGAGACGACAGCGTGACCACCCGCACCAGCGCCTCAAGGCCGCGTCCCGGCAGCGTGCCGGCCATCACTGCCCAGGCGCCGATGACGCCCGGGTTCACGGCGGCGCGCATCTGGTCGCCTTCAACGGAGAGCCGCTCCCTCAGGTCCAGATCCGGCGCCAGTTCGCGAATCGCGGCCTGCCTCGCTAGGAGCACTTCAGGCGCCGCAGGCGCCAGCATCCAGTACGCGAGCGTGGCGCGTCCTGCTTCCGTCCGGCAGGTGGCCATCAGTTCAAACAGGCTACCGCGGCCAAACACATCCAGGTCTGCGGCGTACAAATGGTGTGCTGACAGGAAGCGGTCGCCTGCGTCGCCCTGGCCCGGCCAGTCATGCCGCAGGCGTATTAGGCTCCGCTCGTAGTACTGGACGGCGGACCGCGCCCGATCGCGCGTGTTGATTAGCCGGCCGTGGCCGACGGCCACCACCGCGAAGAGGGCGACGAGTGCGGCCAGGGTCTTCCACGGCGCGAGACCGAGCCACATGAGCAGGCCGACGCCGGTCAGTCCCAGCACCAGCCGAACGGCAGCCACCCGGGTATTGCGCCGTTCCATCCGGGCGAGCGTTTCCCGTCGCGCTGACAGCCGCGACAGGCATTCATCCGCGATGGGAGGCGGCGTCACTTCTAAAGATTATGTGCTTGTATGATCGATCCGGAGCTTGTCGCATGTCTTCTGACCCAATTCGTGCATTTATCCGGTACGGCTGGCTGACTCTTGGGGTGACGATCCTCGTCATCGTCTGGGGCGCTGTTGTGCGCGCCACCGGGTCTGGCGCGGGATGTGGAAGCCACTGGCCGCTGTGCAACGGCGATGTCGTGCCACTGGCGCCGGCGGTGGGCACGGTCATCGAATTCGTGCATCGGGTGACCAGCGGACTCGTGATGGTGATGACGCTGGGGCTGGTGGTGCTCGCGCGCCGCACGTTTCCCGCCGGACATGCCGCTCGTAAGTGGGCGGCCATCACGCTGGTCTTTATGGTCATCGAAGCGGCGATTGGCGCCGGCATCGTGCTGCTCAGGCTGGTGGAAGACAACCCCTCCGCACTGCGTGCGGGTTATGTCGGCGGGCATCTGGTCAACACGTTGCTGCTTGTGGCCGCCATGACCACCACGATCTGGGCGGCACGGCCTCCGGTCTCCATCCGTGCGGCGGCATCTGTCCCGGCTGGAGGCGCGGGCGCTGGGTTCACCATCGCGATGGTGGCCATGCTCGGAGTGGCCGCCACGGGTGCGATCGTGGCGCTGGGCGATACCTTGTTTCCACACGCGTCGCTGGCCGAGGGCATTGCCGCCGATCTCGACCCCACGGCGCACTTCCTGATCCGCCTGCGCATCTGGCATCCGATTTTGGCGGTCACGGTCGCGGGCTATTTGTTCTGGCTCGCGTCGCTCAGCCCCGTGTTTGCCGGCGAAGCACAGGCCACGCCCCGCCAACTTGTCATGATGCTCATCGTTTTTCAATGCGTCCTGGGCGTCGTCAATCTCCTGCTGCTTGCACCGCTGACCCTGCAGATGGCGCACCTGCTGGTGTCCAACCTGTTGTGGATTCCGCTCGTCTGGGCGTGGCTGAATCGACAATCTGGAATCGCCAAACAATAATCGTCGAAGCCCATGTCCACGGAACGCTTTCAATCCCTCCACCAGCCGGTTCACGCGTTTTGTTTTGCGCAGATCGCTGCGGCGTCTCGGCGTCCGCTGGTGATCGGTCTTCAGGCTCCACAAGGCGCGGGCAAGACGACGCTGGTCACGCATTTCCTGCAGGCGCTGCCGGCGATGGGCCTGCGCGGGGCAGGCGTATCTGTGGATGATTTTTACCTCACGCGTGAAGACCAGTTGCGACTCGCGGCCGCGAATCCAGGCAATCCTTACTTGGAGCATCGCGGGTACCCTGGCACTCACGATGTCGCTCTTGGCGAGCGAACCCTTCGCGCGTTGAAGGCCTTACAGCCCGGCGAGACGACGCGGGTGCCGGTGTACGACAAGTCCGCGCATGGTGGACGAGGCGATCGCGCGCCGGAAGATACCTGGCGCGAGGTGAGCGGTCCGCTCGATGTGATCGTGGTGGAAGGGTGGATGCTCGGCTTTGCGCCCGTGGAAGCCGGCGAGTTGCCTGACTCCCGCCTGACGCCAGCCAATGAAGCGCTTGCCGAGTACACCAGATGGACCGATCAGGCCGACGTGTGGGTGGTGCTGCGTGCGCAGGACCCCGAATACGTGCTGACTTGGCGTGTGGAAGCCGAGGAAGCGATGAAGGCCTCAGGCAAGCCAGGGCTCAGCCGCGAGGCGATTGTCGACTACATTGGCCGCTTCCTACCGGCTTACCGCACCTACGCCACGCCCGACCGGATTCCGGGGAGTGGCCCGGGCCTGGCGCTCACGCTGGACGCCCAACGCAAGCCGCTCTAGCTTTCCAGTCACCTACCTCGGACTTTACGAATCGCGTCCGCGGTTACTGTCGCGCGAAACGCTACGATCTGCCTGCCTGCCGCGAGCGCCTTGTCCTTGTCGGCGATTGAGACGCCGTCGATGGAGGCCTTGCCGGCCTTCACGCGCTCCGCCCAGCGCACCGAGTACGGATCAGTCACCATCATGTTCAGCGTGATGACCGGGTCGTCATGCAGGCCGTCGCTCTGGGTGTCGGCGGGGATGAGCTTCTTCTCGATGGCGAACTTCGTCACCGCGCTGTAGGTGTAGTGATCGGATACGTGCGCCACGACCGGTTTGCCCGCCCACTCCTTCGTATACTTTTCGGCGACGGCGGTCATGCCGCGCCCGTTGCCGCCGCTGTCACCAATCATGATGATGTGCTCGAAGCCGTGCTGCTTCATGCTCATTACGATGTCGCTCAGGAGCGCGTTGAAGGTTTCTTCGCGCATGCTGATGGTGCCCATCGTAGCCATGTGGCCCGATTTCGTGTCCAGGTTGCCTTCAGGCACAAACGGCACGATGGGCGCGCAGAGCGCGTCGCCGAGTTTGCGCGCAATCGCGTCGCAATTCGCCTTGAGCACGTAGTTGTGTTTGCCGAGCGCGAGCCAGGGGCCGTTGGGCTCGATACCGCCGGTGGCGATGATGACGGTGGTTGTGCCGGCCTGCATCGCATCGCGCACATCCATCCACGTCATCTCTTCGAGCCACACGGTATCGGCCTTCGGCAGGGGATTGGGCGTGTCGGGGCAGTTGTACGCACTAGTCTCACACGCGCCGCCACCCAGCGCCGGCAGTCTCGGCGCGCCGCCGCGGCCCTGACGGCCACCCGCAGGGGGCGCCTGCTGCCCGGCGACGGCACTGCCGGTGGTCGGAGGCTGTTGCCCGGACGAGGTGTGGGCCGCCGCCAGCACGCCGGTGCTGACGGCCGCGCCTGCGACGAGCAGTGACGCGGTCAATAGAGAGAAAGACTCGGGCTTCGCCATTCCAGAACTCCTCGAAGAATTCACACGTGGTTAACGGGGAGAATTAGGGACGTACGCGATGCAGTCAATTTCGACTCGCAGGCCAATGCCTGGCAACCCGGCGGCTTGAATGGTCGTACGGGCTGGCCGATGGTCGCCGAACATGCGCGAGTACACGGCGTTCATCGCCTGGAATTCACCCATGTCGAGCAGAAAGACGCCACATCTCAGGACATACTGCAGGTCAGACCCTGCCGCTTTGAGAATCGCCTGCAGGTTCTTCAAACACTGCTCGGTCTGTGCGGTGGCATCGGCGCCGGCCAGTGTGCCGGTGGACGGGTCGGTGGCACCCTGGCCCGACACAAATACGAGCCGTTCAAATCCCATCCCTGGGGAATACGGCCCCACTGGGGCAGGCAGGTTGGGGGCATGGACAGGACGATGATCGGGCATGCGCTCAGGAGCTCCTTGAAAACGGTGCCTCATTCTAGACCAATCGCCTCCGCGTAATGATGGGCGTTTGCCCGGCTCACTTGCGCCCTGACGCGCTGTCGTATACTGCTAGCGTGCGTATTCCCCGGACGCTGATTGTCTCGCTTGCGCTCGCCGTGAGTCCCATCGGGGATGCTGTGTGCGAAGTGGTGTGTAGTGCACCGGTGCTGGCGCAGGGCGCGGCAGACGAGGTAAGTGCCACCGAGACTGCGGGGCACCAGCACCATGCCGCTACGTCGCCTTCGGCCGTCCCTCCTGTTTCCTCCGCACCGATGCTTGCGTCCAGGGCCGAAGCCTGTGGACCCACGACTCCGAGAATCGCCCGCGTGGCGCTCGGCGCAGTTGCCAGCCCGCGAGCCCTCCCGGTTGGCGGTGTCGTCGACGCTTCCAATGCAGCCGGGCTGCAGTCGCGCGCCCGCGCGACCATGGCAGCTGCGGGGCCGCCACCGATTCCCCTGCACCAATCCTCAGTCCCTCTGCGCATCTGAACGGCACACCGGCCAGGTGTGTTTCTCGCGTCCCCGGGTGGCTCTTGTCACCAGTGGCGTGCGTCGTTCATGTGTCAGCAGGAGTGAAGAATGGATCGAAATCGCAGGAGTTTTATCGCCGGCCTGGCGTCCTTGGCCGGAGTCGCCACGGCGGACCGCGTGGCCGCGCAGACGGTGCCGCATGTGCACCCTTCCGCGCCACCCGTGAAGACCATTGGTGTCCGAGGGGCGTCGGCGACCGGTGTGGCAGGGGTGGTGCCTGTCGAAACGCCCGATACGCCCCCTCTGCCGTTTGAGTTGGACGGTCGCGTCAAAGTATTTCGACTGCGGGCCGAACCGGTGAAAACCGAGTTCCTGCCTGGGCGCAAGGTCGACGCCTGGGGCTTCAACGGCACCGTGCCCGGGCCCGCCATTGCCGCCACCGAGGGTGATCGCGTCCGGATTATCCTCGAAAATCACTTACCGGAGATGTTCGCGCCCCATTGGCACGGCCTTGAGTTGCCGATCGGACAGGATGGCGTACCGGGCATTTCCCAGGACCCGATTCCGCCTGGGGGCTCACACACCTACGAGTTCACGCTGAACCAGAACGGCACGTTCTTCTACCACTCGCACATGCCCATGCAGGAAATGATGGGCATGATTGGATTGTTCATCGTCCATCCGAAGGTCCCACACCAGCCGCATGTTGACCGCGACTTCGGCCTCATCTTCCAGGGGTGGGACATCAAGCCAAACAATACGGTGCCCAACACCCTGGCGATGGAGTTTAACTGGCTCACCATCAACGGCAAGTCCGGGCCCGCCACGACGCCGGTAGTCGTGAAACGCGGTGAGCGAGTGCGGATTCGGTTGGTGAACCTGAGCATGGACCATCACCCGGTGCATTTGCACGGGCATCACTTCTTCCTGACCGGCACCGAGGCCGGGCGGATCGCCGGGCCGCACGTGGTACCAGAGAACACGATCATCGTCGGCGTCGCGCAAGCGAGGGACATCGAGTTTGTGGCGAGCAATCCGGGTGATTGGATGCTGCACTGCCACCTCCCGCACCACATGATGAATCAGATGGTCTCGATGGTCGGGCCGATGCACGGTTCCGGTCCCGGGACCGCCGTGCCCGGGTATCCACAGGACATGTGGATGCCGATGGACGAACTGGCCGGCGCCAAGCCTGAACTGATTGGCCTGCCGCAGGGGTGGACGGGCGCCATGATGGGCATGATGACGCTCGTGCGTGTGGTGGAGCCCGACGTGTTTGACCGGATTGAGAAACTGCGTGCGGAGGCCTCGAAATGAGGCGCCGCGTGGAAGCCGGTCTCGGCCTTGTCATCGCACTGGCATGGCTGGCTCCAGTCAGGATGGATGCTCAGGAGTCCGTTCCGGTGGTGTCGCTCGAATCACTGGAGACACGGGCGATTGAGCGCCACCCAGCCGTGCGCGAAGCGGCGGCACGCGTTGAAGAAGCACGTGGACGTGCGGCACAAGCCGGCGCATGGCAGAACCCCTTCGTGGGCGGCCAGGCATCTGAGTGGCGGCCGCGGGAGTCACCAAGCGGCGTGTTCGGCGGATTTGTCGAACAGACTGTGACGCTCGGTGGCAAGCGAGCGGCCGATCGGGCCTCGGCTGGAGCCGAGGTAGCGGTCCGCGAGGCTGAACTCGAAACCGCGCGCCTGCGGGTACGTCTTGCCGTTCGTGTGGCGTACTACGAACTGGCGGGTGCTGCCGAGCGACTCGAGGTCGTAGAGCGGCTGGTGGCCGTGTCTGAAGAGTCGCTAGTCATCACGCGACAATTAGTGAACGTAGGGATAGCCGACCGCCCCGATGTGCTCGAAGCCGAAGCAGAGGCGGCCGGGCAGCGCGCAGCGTTGGTCGCCACGCGCGCCTATCTGGCCGGCGCGCGGCACAGGATAGCGCTCGCTGCGGCCGATGCGACCTTGGCCACCCAATCGGTGATCGCGCGAATCGACAGTACGGTGCCGGTTCTGGCAAGGGAAGTCAGCCTTGCTCAGATCCTCGCGACCAGTCCAGAAGTGAGGGCCGCCGATGCGGCGGTTGTCCGCGAGCGGCTGGGTGTCGACGTTGAGCGCCGACAGGTGTTTCCCGATCTGACCTTCCGCGGCGAAGCCGGCTGGAATCGGGAACACCATCCCTTGACTCAACGAGGTCGGGCGCTCGGTTGGCAATACGGCGTGGATGCCGGCGTGACGTTGCCGCTGTTCAATCGCAATCGCGACGGGATCCTGGCGGCGCGCTCCGCGGTGACGTCGTCTGAGGCCCGAGCCGCTTTGGTGCGACAACAAATCGAGAGTCGTTTTGCAGAGGCGTTCGAGGAATACGAGGCGGCCCGAGTCATGGCCGACGCCTACAGAGCCGAGATTCTGCCCAGGCTGGAGGAAGCCTACGACTTGTATCTGGCCCGGTATCGGGAGATGGCGACACCGTATTCACAGGTGCTGATGGCGCAACGCACCCTCGTAACCACCTCAGAGCGCTACGTAGATGCCCTCACGCGCGCCTGGCAGGCGGCCGCGCGCGTGCAGGGGCTGCTACTTGAAAAGGAAAAATGACAATGAACACCATGAGATACAGGATGATGGGGCCGTGTTGGCCGACTATGGTCGGGCGTTCAACGCCAAAGACCTCGACCGTTTGGCGGCGTTCTATCATCTTGACGTGACGGTCTCCGAAGGCGGGGGGAGCAACCCCTGGTGGGCGGACTACCGCGACCGCCATCTGGGACCTGAACTGCAGGCGTTTACTAATCTGAAGTTCGGGCACATCAAGATCGTCGTGAGGATGATTGGGCTGGACGCCGCATACGTTACCGGTGAGTATTTGCTGGATGCCACGACCGATCGTGAAGTGAAGTCTGGTGGCCTCGCGCCCTACGGCATGATTCGGGAAGGTGGACAGTGGAAGATCCGGCACAGCCACACCTGGGCGAAGCGACGGACGTGACCGACCGCCGCACCCACATCGATCCCGTCTGCGGCATGACCGTGGACCCAGCAAAGAACACGGGCGGTTCGTTCGAGTTCGAGGGGACAACGTACTACTTCTGCGGGCAGGGCTGCCGGCTGAAGTTCGAGGCCGACCCCGCAGGCTGGCTCAAGAGTGGGCCGAAAGGCATGGGGCCCAAAGTGGTTCCAATGACGCTTACTCGAAGGACCCCAGGACCCACCTCCGCCGAGCCTACGGCGGGCAAGCCCCGATCTCACGTCTGGATTTGCCCCATGGACCCGGAAATCCGCAAGTCCAAGCCGGGCGACTGCCCGAAGTGCGGCATGGCGCTCGAGTTGGAAATCGCGTCGCTTTCGGCCGAGGAGCCCGAGAACGACGAACTCAAGGGCATGAAGCGGCGGTTCTGGATTTCGGCTGCGTTGAGCGTGCCGGTGATGGCGGTGGCGATGGTCGAGATGTTTGGTCTCGTGCCGCTCTCGATGCGGACGGCCGCGTGGATCCAGTTCGCGCTGGCCACGCCCGTGTGCCTATGGACTGCGTGGCCGTTCTACGTTCGGGCCATAAGCTCGGTGCTTACTGGCAACCTCAACATGTTCACGTTGATTGGACTGGGTGTCGGTGTGGCCTTTGGTTACAGCGTCGTGGCCACGCTCGCTCCGGGCATCTTCCCGCACCAGTTCAGCCACAACGGCGCCGTGACCGTGTATTTCGAGGCGGCGGCCGTCATCGTGACCTTGATCCTGCTCGGTCAGGTGCTTGAACTGCGCGCTCGCAGCCAGACCGGGTCTGCCATCCGTAAACTGCTGGGCTTGTCGCCTGCCACCGCCCGAGTCATCAGGGCGGACGGCTCGGAGGCTGATGTCCCGTTGGCTCACGTGGTCGTCGGCGACCGCCTTCGCATGCGCCCTGGCGACAAAGTGCCTGTGGATGGCGTGGTGCTCGAAGGTTCGAGCCGAGTAGACGAGTCGATGATCAGCGGCGAGCCTGTTCCCGTGCAGAAGCAGCCGACCGACAAGGTCGTTGGCGCCACGATTAACCTTACGGGCTCATTCATCATGCGCGCCGAACGCGTTGGCGGCGACACACTCCTTGCCCGCATTGTCGCGATGGTGGCTGAAGCGCAGCGCAGCCGCGCACCCATCCAGAAGTTGGCCGACCGCGTGTCAGGCATCTTTGTCCCCACCGTGATCTTGGTCGCCATCGTGACATTCATCGTCTGGAGCCTGGTCGGACCCGAGCCCCGCCTGGCGCATGCGTTGATCAACGCGGTGGCGGTGCTGATCATCGCGTGTCCCTGCGCGTTGGGCCTCGCGACGCCGATGTCCATCATGGTGGCGACGGGCCGTGGCGCCACCATGGGGGTGTTAGTCCGGAACGCCGAGGCGATTGAAGTGCTGCGTGATGTAGACACCCTGGTGTTCGACAAGACCGGCACACTGACCGAAGGCAAACCTGCGCTCGTGAGTGTCGAGCCGGTCACGGCTTGCGACACGTCGTGGCTCTCCCTCGCCGCCGGCCTCGAGAAGGGCAGTGAACATCCGCTCGCTGACGCCATCGTGAAGGGAATTGTTGCGAAGGGATTACCCGCCGTGGCGGCTGAGACGTTCGAATCGATTATCGGGAAGGGTGTGCGGGGCAGGGTGGGTGGCCGTGACGTGGCGATTGGTAATCGCGAGCTCATGCAGTCGGTAGGTGTGGGTGTGACGCCGCTGGCCGAGCGAGCAGAAGGCTTGCGCGCGCTGGGGCAGACCGTGATGTTTGTGTCGGTCGATCGAGTGTGTGCCGGGATGCTGGGAGTGGCCGATCCCATCAAGGCCAGCACGCCTGAGGCGATTGCGTCGCTCAGGAAAGAAGGCCTGCGTCTGGTGATGATGACCGGAGACAACATGACCACTGCGCAGGCGGTGGCGAAACAACTGGGGCTCGACGAGGTAATCGCCGACGTGAAGCCTGATGGCAAGGCGGCGGCCATCAAGAAGCTCCAGGCCGAGGGACGCATCGTCGCCATGGCCGGTGACGGCATCAACGAC
>SYFT01000095.1 GCA_005799825.1 Acidobacteriota bacterium
GGCCTGACGATCCCCAGCTATGAGCGCGATCGGCTGCAGCGCTATGTGGCCTGGTTCAGCCGCTATCTGACGCCGGGGCAGCCGACCTCGGCACCCTGAACGCGGTGGCGTTTCGGGGCGATCTGTTTGGTAACATCACAATTCTGAGACAGATTTTCAGAATTGCGCATGAGCCCCAGTTCGCATCGATTGCTTGCCCGCGTCCCGGTCGGGTCGACCGCCGTGGTCTGCCGTGTCTCTGGTGAACGCCCCGTCGTCAGGCGCCTGCTCGAGATGGGCTGGGGCAGGGCCCAAGGTCTGATAATCCTTGGTGATGTCAGGGCAGAGCCCCTTTATACGGCCTATCGGCGATCCTTCATGCTGCCGGTGGGATTGTGCGATTCCAACTTGAGCAGGATGCGCGCGCTGCCGGCAGGGACAATGTGGCGGAGCTCGACGAGCGGCGTGTTGCCGACGGTGTCCAGAATGGTCATGGACACATTCTAAACGTCACGAAAGATCTCGGCCTTGAGGAACAGGCCGAGCTACGTGCGCGAGATCTCGGGCTTGAGGAACAGCCCGGGTTACCTCCACCATCGCGCCGCCGGCGGCGCGGCGGTAGCCCTCAGTGCGGCTGGAAGCTCTCCACGGCGGCGTCTTCGGAGTCGTAGAGTTCGAAGACGCTGTCCAGTCTGGTCACACTCAGCAACTTTCTCACACGCGAGGGCACGCAAAGCAGCTTCACTGTGCCGCCGTGACGATGCGCGCAGAGATAGGAACTCACGAGCATGCCGATGCCTGCGCTGTCCAGGCGCGACACGTCGTGCATATCGAAGACAAGCTTGACGTGGCCGTATTCCACCGCCGGTGCATGGAGTGACAGGCGCCGCGTTTCTTAACGGCCTCATCCATCTTCCTGGCGGCGGGACCTCGAGTGGCGGAACCAGTGGGAGTACCATTCATCAGACCTACCGACCGAACTAAACCCCCAGCCTCAAACGCCCGTAAATCACTGATTCTAAAAATGGTGCGGAAGGGGGGACTCGAACCCCCACGATATTGCTACCGCCAGCCCCTCAAGCTGGTGCGTCTGCCAATTCCGCCACTTCCGCGTGGTCTTGCTTCCGAATCGAAGTCTAGTTTCCGCCGCCGCCAGAACGACCGCCGGCGGGCGGCGTGGCCGGAGGGGTCGCCGCCGGTGCGGTCGTCGTCGGAGCCGTGGCTGGAGCCGTCGGCAACGCGCCGGGGTTCGACAGCGGGTCGATGGGAGGTGCCGTGGCGGCCGGAGCTGCCGGGCCATCAACGCCACTCACAACCGACCCGCCAAAGCCACCTGACGACCCCATGACCGCCAGAGCGAGCGCGCCGAGCATGAACAGCGCTCCGAGAATCGTCGTGGCCCGCGTCAGGACCGTGGCGCCGGCGCGCGCGCCGAACGCCGCCTGGCTGCTCGAACCGCCGAAGGCAGCCGCAATGTCTCCGCCCTTGCCCTGCTGCAGCAGGACGACCACCAGCAGCAGGAAACAGACGATCGCGTAGACGCCAAGAAAGACGTAATACATAGCCTCTCACTCTAACAGACGCCGTGGATCGGCGTCTAGGACGTGGCTTTCTTGACGATCGACGCAAAACTGGCCGCGTCGAGCGACGCGCCGCCTACCAGGGCTCCGTCCACATCAGCCAGCCCGATGAGTTCACGGATGTTCTCGGGCTTGACCGACCCGCCGTAGAGAATCCGGGTGTGCTCCGCGTACGCGCCGCCGAACCATTCCCGCAGCCGCCGCCGAATGTGGGCATGGGCGTCGCCGGCTTCGACCGCCGTGGCGTTTCTTCCGGTGCCGATGGCCCAGACCGGCTCGTACGCCAGAATCAGCGCGCCAATCTGATCGCCGCTGCAGCCATCAAGTCCGGCCCGCACCTGGGCGTCAAGCACGGCGAGCGTGTCGCCCCGCTCCCGTTCATCGAGCGTCTCACCCACACACACAATCGGTGTCAGGCCCGCGCCGTGCGCGGCCGCGACCTTGCGCCGCACGGACTCGTCTGTGTCGCCAAACAGCCGCCGGCGTTCAGAGTGGCCGATGATCACCGACAACGCCCCGGCGGCTTTCAGCATGCCGGCGCTGACCTCACCGGTGAAGGCGCCCTCGCGTTCAAAGTAGAGATTCTGCCCGGCCACCGTGAGGTGTGAGCCGCGGACGGCTTCAGCGGCGACGGCAATCGCCGTGAACGGCGGCGCAATCACCACCTCGGCCGCATCCGCGCTCAATTCTCTGGTCAACAAAGCGAATTCGCGGACCCATGCCATGGCTTCCAGTCCGCTCTTGTGCATTTTCCAGTTCGCCGCGAAGACGGGGATTCTCATGAGAGGGCCACCACCCCTGGCAATGCCTGACCACCCAGGAACTCAAGCGACGCCCCTCCGCCGGTGGAGATGTGCGTCAGGCGGCCGGCCACGCCGGTCTGGGTCACCGCGGCCACCGAATCACCGCCGCCGATAATCGTCGTGCCATCCACCGCGGCAACGGCCTGCGCCACACCGATCGTACCGGCGGCAAACGGCGGCAGTTCAAACACCCCCATGGGGCCGTTCCACACCACCGTGCGTGCGGTGGCAATGACCGCCGCGAACGCGGCGATGGTCCTGGGACCGATGTCCAGACCCTTCCGGTCTCCGATCGCCGAGTCGCCGACCGCGAGTACTTCGGTCGCCGCGTCGGCGCTGATCGCGCCGGCCACGACGTGATCGACCGGCAGCTCGAACCGTACGCCGCGCGCTCTTGCCCGCTGTTCGAGGTCGCGGGCGGTGTCCACCAGGTCGGCCTCCACGAGCGACGTGCCGACGTCGAGTCCGCGCGCTTTGAAGAATGTGTAGGCCATGGCGCCGCCGATGACCAGCGCCTCCACTTTGCCCAGCAGGTTCTCGATGACCTCAAGTTTGTCCGACACCTTGGCGCCACCGAGGATGGCGACAAATGGACGGTCGGGGTTGTTCAACGCCCGGCCCAGATACTCGACCTCCGCTTCCATCAGCAGGCCGGCGGCGTGATCGGCCATCAGGTGGACCACGCCTTCGGTGGAGGCGTGCGCCCGATGCGCCGCGCCAAACGCGTCGTTGACATACACGTCGGCCAGCGCCGCAAGGGAGGCCGCGAACGCGGCGCCATTCGCTTCTTCTTCCTTATGGAACCGGAGATTTTCGAGGAGGATCACTCCGCCGGGATTGGCCGCAATGACATCCGCCGCCGCAGGGCCGATGCAGTCGGGCGCAAACGCGACCGGGCGGCTGAGCAGCGATGCCAGATGGTCGGCAATCGGGCGCAGGCTGAACTCCGGATTCGGTTTCCCTTTGGGTCGGCCCAGGTGTGACGCCAGAATCACCGTGGCGCCAGCATCGATCGCCGCCTGAATGGTGGGCAACGCGCCGCGGATGCGGGTGTCGTCGGTGATGTGCCCGCCCTTGAGCGGCACGTTAAAGTCCACGCGAATAAAGGCCCGTCGACCCTTCAGTGCGACGTCACGAATCGTTCGCATGGCAACCCTCAGAGGCCGCGTGTGGCCATGTACCGGACCAGATCGACGCAGCGGTTCGAGGAGCCCCACTCGTTGTCGGACCAAGCCATGATTTTGGCGAAATTGCCGTCCATCACCTTCGTATACGCCGCGTCGAGCATGGCCGAGTGCGGGTTGCCGCGGAAATCGATCGACACGAGCGGTGCCGTCACATATTCAAGGATGCCGGCCAGCGGGCCGTCGGCGGCCGCCTGAAATGCGGCATTGAGCGCCTCTGCCGTAGCCGGCCGTTCGAGGTTGGCGCTCAAATCCACCACCGAGTCGTTCGGGGTCGGGACGCGCATTGCGATGCCGTCGAGCCGGCCCTTGAGCTCCGGCAGGACCTCGGCCACCGCGCTCGCGGCGCCGGTGGTGGTGGGGATGATCGACAGGGCCGCCGCGCGGGCGCGCCGCAGATCCTTGTGCGGCAGATCCAGCAGGTTCTGGTCGTTGGTGTAGGCATGCACGGTGGTCATCCACCCGCTCTTGAGCCCGAAGGCGTTGTGCAGCACCTTCACCACCGGCGCTAGGCAGTTGGTGGTGCACGACGCGTTGGAGATGATGTGATGGGCAGCCGGGTCGTACGACTCGTGGTTCACACCCATGACCACCGTGACGTCCGGTTTCTTCGCCGGCGCGGTGATGATGACGCGTTTGGCCCCTGCCGTCAGGTGCTTCGCCGCATCCTCGCGGCTGGTGAAGCGGCCGGTGCCCTCAAACACCACATCAACGCCCAGGTCCTTCCACGGCAGCTGCGCTGGGTCTTTGATGGCCAGCACCTTGAACGCATCGCCATCCACCGTAATCCCATCGACCGACGCGCTGATAGTCGCCTTGAGGTTGCCGAGAATCGAATCGTATTTCAGGAGGTGGGCCAACGTGGCCGCGTCGGTCAGGTCGTTGACCGCGACGATGGCCATGTCGTCATACGCCATGGCCGCCCGCATGATGTTGCGCCCGATTCTGCCGAATCCATTGATACCAACCTTGATCGCCATGGCTGCGAGTATAAGACGTATATTGTCCAGTGTTGTGCACGTCCTCTACTCATTGGCCGTTGTCGTCCTTGCGCTTGTCCTGTCGCCCTGGTTCCTCTACCAGGCCATCCGGTATCGCAAATATGTGGGGAGCCTCGGTCAGCGGATGGGGGTCCTGCCGGTTACCTTTAACCTTGACGGTGACGACTCCATCTGGATTCACGCTGTATCGGTGGGCGAGGCGCTGACGGCCCGGGCCCTGATTCCTGAACTCCGGGAGCGTTACCCCGACCTGAAAATTTTTCTCTCGACCACGACGATGACCGGGCAGCAGATTGCCCGCGAGCGCCTGTCGGATCTGGATGCCGTGTTCTTCTTCCCGTTCGATCTTCAGCCGTTTGTGTCGAGAACGCTGCGCCTGGTGCGTCCCAGGCTCTTCATCATGATGGAGACGGAAATCTGGCCCAATCTGCTGCGGGCCTGCCGCAAGGCCGGCGTGAAGACCCTGATGGCCAACGGTCGGATTTCATCGCGTTCGTATCCGCGATACCGCATGGCCCGGGGGTTCTTTCGCACCGTGCTGGCTGGCGTCGACCAATTCTGCATGCAAAGTGATGAATCGGCCCGGCGCATCGTCGACATCGGCGCCGAGCCGGCGCGCGTTTCGGTGACGGGCAGCCTGAAGTTCGATTCGCTGGAGTCACCGACCGCAGCCTCTGGCCGGGGTGCCTGGCGTGTGCTGCGTTTCTTCCGGATTCCGGAATCGCGACCAATACTCATGGCCGCAAGCACCATGAAGGGGGAGGAGGTCGCCGCGTTGACCGCGTTTAGCATGGTGCGGCGCACCCATCCGACCACACTGCTGATCATCGCGCCGCGCAAGCCCGAACGGTTTGATGAAGCGGTGGCTCTTGTCCGGGCGGAAGGGCTGCGCGTGGCTCGCCGCACGGAACTGACTGTGGATACGGAACCTGCAGCCGATGTCGTAGTGCTCGACTCGATTGGTGAACTCGCGCACTTGTTCCAGGTGGCCACCGCCGTGTTTGTGGGCGGCAGTCTGGTGGATCACGGCGGCCACAACATCCTGGAACCGGCCGTCCATGGCAAGGCGATCGTCTTCGGGCCGCACATGCAGAATTTTGCCGAGATCGCGGAGGCCTTTCTGGGGCGCCGTGCCGCGGTGCAGGTGGCGACGCCCGCCGAATTGGGTGAGGTGTGGGCGCGTCTGCTGACAGATCCGAGCGAACGCACGCGACTGGGCGCCGCCGCTCGGGGGTTGGTCGAGGCCAATCGCGGGGCGAAAGGCCGGACGCTCGCCGCGGTCGCAGCCCTGTTGCCGCCGCCAGGACCGCGACTGGTGCGGCGGTGAACGGGGCGGCCGGAGATCGGGGAAGAGAGGGGGACGGGTGTCGATCTGTGGAACACTCATTTTCTCGCGCCGAGTGTTCCACAGATCGACACCCGTCCCCTTTCGTGATCTCAGTCGGAAACATCGCCTTCGGCGGGCGGGGTAAGACGCCCACCGTGGCCGCCATCGCGCGGCTACTCCTTGAAATGGGCGAACGGCCGGCGATTCTCTCCAGGGGCTACGGCCGGCGGCGCACAGAAGATGGTGTGGTGGTGGTCTCGGACGGGCGGCACTTGCTGGCAGACGTGGACCGTGCGGGCGACGAACCACTGATGCTGGCCAGAGAACTCCCTGGTGTCGCCGTGCTGGTCTGCGAACAGCGGGCGATCGCCGGCGCGTTCGCGCGCCACATCCTGCGTGCCACGGCCCTGGTGCTCGACGATGGGTTTCAACACCGGCAGATGGCGCGCGATGTGGACCTGGTGCTTGTGACGCCGGGTGACCTGACGGGCCGCCGCGCGCCGTTCGGCGCGCTGCGAGAATCGGTGTCTGCGCTCGATCGCGCGGATGTGATTGTCGGGGACGGGTGTCGATCTGTGGAAAACTCGGTTTCCCGCGTCGAGTTTTCCACAGATCGAC
>SYFT01000096.1 GCA_005799825.1 Acidobacteriota bacterium
AGGTGCGGTAAGAGCGCACCGCGTCTGCTGTAAGGCAGATGGCAGGCAAAACCCCGCACGGAGCAAGGCCAAATAGGGAGACGCTCGAGCACCGGCGCGCATCGCGCGTGCGGACTCGCTAAGGACGGCCCGTCCGATGTCTCCGGGTAGGCTGCTGGAGCCGGTGAGCAATCACCGGCCTTGAGGAATGATCGTCGTCCGCCGTAGCCCGTCGTAGCGCCGTCAGGCGCGAAGGGGGGCGAAGGCGGAAACAGAATTCGGCTTACGGCCCGCCACGACGGAAGCTACTTTTTAACGACTGTGAAGAAAAATAAAGTACGCCTGGAGGCGGCGCCGGATGAGGACGACCAGGCGAATCCTGCTGTGCGGCGTCGGCGCCCTGGTGGCCGCGCTGTGGCTGGGGCTTGGTGTGGAGGGGACCGCGGAGCCGGGTAGGGCCGCGGCAGGTCAGGGGCGCGGCCGAGGAGGAAGCCGGGGCGCAGTGATTCGCCCGGTAGGCGGCAAATGCCCAGTCGGCACGGCAATGATTGCGTCGGACCAGTGCTCGCGGACGGTGCCACTCCTTAGTGGTGAGTGCCCCCCAGGGACCACGTTGCAGCGCCCAACCAGTTGCATGTTCCCGAAATTCATGGCGCCGTCCATCCTCGACTATTGTCCCCGCACCACGTTGGTGGTGGCTGAACACGTGGTGCCGCCGGCGAAGTACCCGGTCATTGATATTCACAGCCATCTCAGGGCGTCTGAGCTCAATCTTGAGCAGACGATCAAAGAGATGGACGCGCTGTGTCTCCAGATCCTGGTGAACCTGAGCGGCGGAAGCCAACCGGATCAGGTAAAGGGCCGCGTAGACTCCATCACGGGTTGAAATACGCGAACCGCTTCGCTGTGTGCGCCAATGTGCATTGGAATCAGCCTGATGCGCCCGGATAGGCGGCGAAGGCGGTGGCCGACCTTGAAGGCGTAGGCGCCATCGGATTGAAGATCTCAAAGGGCTTTGGCCTGCAGAGCGTGAAGACCGATGGCTCACTGGTCAAGGTCAACGATGCGTCGCTCAAGCCCATTTGGGAAGCTTGCGCCCGACTCAATATCTCGGTGAGCATTCACACGGCTGAAGCGGAAGAGTATGTTTCACCGATGGACCTGCAGAATGAGCGCTGGGTCGAGTTGGCGCTGTTTGAGGACCGACGCAACTACATGCCGGGGCGGCCGACGTGTGCTGACCTCTAACGCGAACGCGACGAACTGTTTAGCACGAATCTGAAGACGCGGTTCATTGGTGCACACTTTGCCTGTTATGGTCATGACCTGAACAAGGCCGCCGCAGGTGGGCGCGACACTCTATAACTTCGCGCGACAGCCGCGTGCCTCGCGCGAGTTCTTCATCAAGTATTAGACCGCGTCTTTTTCGATAAGGACGCGTACTACTCCGAGGAATATCCGTGCTACTGGCGCGTATTCGAGACGGCTGACGAGTACTTCGACTACTACCACGCCTGTCACGCGTTCTGGAAGCTGTACGGCATAGACCTTCCCGACGAGATCCTCAAGAAGCTGTGTTATAAAAGGGCACGTTGTGTCCGAGGCTTCCGCAATCGGGCTGGGTAAGGTGGGCGTTGTCTATGTCGTTGTATCTAGTGACCGGCGGCGCCGGCTTCATTGGCTCGCATCTGGTCGAAGCGTTGTTGAAGCGCGGGGATCAGGTAAGGGTCGTCGATAATTTCTCCACAGGCAGACGTGAGAATCTTCCGACCGGTGTTGACGTGGTTGACGGCGATCTGGCAGACGATGGAGTGGCGGTGAGGGCGGTGGGCGGCTGCGACTACGTGCTGCACCAGGCCGCCATTCCGTCAGTGCCCCGCTCAGTCAAAGACCCGCTGGGCACGCATCGCGCGAACGTGGACGGCACCATGCAACTGCTCGTCGCGTCCCGAGACGCCGGAGTTAAACGCCTCGTCTTCGCCGGCTCTTCGTCGACTTACGGCAACTCGGCGGTGCTGCCCAAGCGCGAGGACATGCGACCGTCACCGATTACGCCGTACGCGTTGCAAAAATACATCGGTGAGCAGTATTGCCAGCTCTTCACGTCACTCTACGGCCTGGAGACAGTTACCACACGATACTTCAACGTGTTTGGTCCTCGTCAAGCGCCCAGCTCACCGTACTCTGGTGTGATCTCCCTGTTCATCAAGGCGTTATTGGCTGGACAGTCGCCGCTGATCCACGGTGATGGCCGGCAGACGCGTGATTTTACGTATGTCGCGAATGTGGTAGACGGCGTACTGCGCGCCGCCACAGCTGCGGGTGTGAGCGGCGAAGTCATCAATGTGGCCACCGGTGGGCGCATCTCACTGCTCGAACTGGTGCGGGCCGTGCAGTTGATTGTGGGCTCCGACACGCCACCGATACTTGATGCGCCGCGCGAAGGCGACGTGAAGGATTCGCAGGCCGATATCTTCAAGGCCCGCAAAATGCTTGGCTACGACCCCACCGTGCCGTTCGAAGACGGTCTGCGTCAAACCGTTGCGTGGTTCAAGACGTTGTCGGTCTGACGCCCTTCACGGGCTGACTGACACCTACGGTTTCCTCTTCGGCTGATTCTCCCTCGGCGGCCAACTGGTAGGTCGCGCGAAACTCTGTGGCCTGCACTCGTTTAGAGAGACGAGGGCACGGGCGTGGAGTTGGCCTTCAACCTGCAATCTAATCCATCCGGGTGCCGGCTAGCCACGCCGTATTAATGCGGCCTCCTGACCTTGCGTTCAGGCGATGTGGCTGTGCCGGCATCGATGAAGAATACCTTTCGCGTATGGGACGTGGAAAGGCTCATGACGGAGATCAGACACATGTGTAGCTCACTCACGATGGCTCTCGCCCTTGTCCTGACCGTGTTCTCGGCCCAGTCGTCGGCGCAAGCAAGCGGCGCGTCCGCGCAGTCCGGCAGGCCGACGAAAGACGGTAAAGTCGCACTGGCGCAGACGCCGATCAATCTTAATACGGCCACGGCGTTCGAACTCGAGGCATTGCCGGGTGTGGGCCCTGCGACGGCCGTCCGCATTGTCGAGTATCGGCAGAAGCAGGGTGCGTTCAAGAAGATCGAAGATCTGATGAACGTGCGTGGTATCGGCGAGAAAATGTTCCTCTTGCTCAAGCCGATGATCGTGGTCACACCGGGCAAAGGCGTGTGGCTGTAGGCCGTGTAACTGGGCCGCCTGACACCAGGGGTCTAGTCGGGACGGATGCCGATGGGCGCCCGTCCTGCGCCGAAGGGTTGTCGCTGGTGGAGGTCGTCGTGGCACTCGCGATCGTGATGTCCATATGTGCGATCGGCGTGCCGGCTCTGAGTCATTTCGTTGACGCGAAGCGAACCCGCGACGCCTCGGCCTTTATCGCAGGGCAATTTCGCATGGCACGGCAGCGCGCAGTCATGACCGGCCGGTATGTCGCCGTGTTGTTTGAAGACGTGGCAGGCGACGTAGGGTGGCGGATGTGCGTGGACGGCGATCGTGATGGCGTGTCCCGGTCTGACATCGGGTCGGGCACCGATCGCTGTGAGGCGGCCGCCGAGGCGGTCTCACTCCGGTTTCCAGCTGTGCGGGTGGATTACCTGCCTGGTGTGCCGAGCCCCGACGGTGATGTGGCACCAGCGCCTCTCCGCTTTGGCGCGGCGGCGATGGCCGCGTTTTCCCCATCCGGGACGTCGTCTTCCGGGACCATCGCATTGCGCGGAGCAGGCACGGCGCAGTTTGCCGTGCGAGTGGCAGGCGTTACTGGCCGTACTAGAGTGCTCGAGTTCGATCCCGGCCGTCGCGTATGGCTGGAATGAGCCCGATTCGGCGCTACCGCGTTGGCCGCGATCTCACGGTGGTCGAGTTGACCCAGGAACTGGGCCATCTCGAGGGTCGGTCCCGGCTGGCGCCAGGCGAGATCGTTGAGTTGCTGGATGTGCCCTCGGCGCGGGGTCTCGGGCCGCGGCGAGCACTGGTTGAGTCATGGTCGGTATGGACGATGGGTCACGGGGGCACGATCTATCGCGGCACTTGCCGGTGGCTTGAGTCATCAGGGTCACGCCCGCGCGTTCCGGTGCCGGCCCAGACCTCGTCTCTGCCAGTGGAGTGTCGCTGATCAGTTGGCATCAATCGTGATACGAGACCGGCGGGAGGCGCGGCAATGATCGTGGGGCAGAGCCTGGTGATGCAGAAGCTGCGTGCTGACGTCATTCGTATTGGGGCGACGAACTTCACGGTGCTGGTAGAGGGGGAGAGTGGTGTAGGCAAGGAATTGGTGGCCCGAGCGCTGCACGACGTCAGTCCGCGGCACCGGGGGCCATTTGTCGCCGTCAACTGCGCAGCCCTTGTAGAAACGCTACTCGAGGCCGAACTGTTCGGCATCGAGGAACGGACGGCAACCGGCGTGCGCGGGCGACGCGGCAAATTTGAATTAGCCGAGGGCGGCACGCTGGTCCTCGCTGAAGTGGCCGACCTTTCGGTCGCCGCCCAAGCCAAGCTCCTGCGGGTGCTGCAGGACATGCGAGTGGAGCGCGTCGGTGGGCACAGTATTCGCGCGGTCAACACCCGGGTCGTGGCAGCCACCAACCGCCGACTGGCCGATCAGATGCAGACCAAGCGTTTTCGCGAGGATTTGTACTACCGGCTTTCGGGCGTCGAACTATGTGTGCCGCCGCTGCGCCTTCGCCGCGATGACATCCCGCTCCTTTCAAGGCACCTGCTCGAGCGGCATCGGCAGGCGCAACAGATGGAGCTTGGCACGGCGGCACTCGACGCTCTGATGGCCTTTGACTGGCCAGGGAATGTACGGCAACTCGAACGCGTGCTTGAGCGTGCCATCGCTCTCGGGCCGGGCTCAGTGGTGGACGTCAGTGATCTTCCTTCCATTGTGACGAAGGGCTATCGCGATCTGGTGGAAGACCTCCCAACGGGTAGCGAATCACTGCGCACCTGGAGCAGCCGCTACGTGCGGGGCGTCCTGCGCCGCTGCGATGGCAACAAGCGAAAGGCGTGTGACGTGCTCGACATCAGCTATCACACGTTGCGCTCACATCTTTCGTTCGCGCGCGGCGCCACACACGGCGACGTGCAGACACCGTAGCACGCAGGGTCATCGATTAATCAGGAGGCTGAATGGTTGAAACCACAGGGGAGTCAGGGGGTAATGGCATGAGAGCAATGAACAACGCAACACGTGTGCGCTGGGCCGGCGTGGCGGCAATCGCGACCGCCGGCCTGCTGGCGCCGGCGGCAGGAGCCTGGGCAGACGGATCGACGGTGCGCGTGAGACGCCACGGGATCGGCCGCGTCTTGATGGCAGTGGCCGACAAGACGGTCACCGTACGGAAGGATGTCTCCGCCGATCGTTCGGTGGTGACATTGACGACGGAAAACGACCGACTCACTCTTATCGTCCGACGCGGCGTGCTCAGCATCAGCGGGCCGGCAGGGGACGTGACGATGGAAGAAGACGTGGCGGAGTATGGGTAGGTGCTGTTAGTCATCCAGGGATCGCATGCTTCTGGCAACCGTGGTCGAAGACTCCGATACCTTCGTCGGCCAGTCGGTGTTGCTCATTCCCGCGTTTCTCGAGTCAGGCAGCGGCCGTTCCCTTGCCATGACGCAGTCCTAGCGGTGGGCCGAGAATCGCGCGGCCGACCGGGCGGGGGCTAGCCGGGGCAACCTGTCGAGCTGACCGCAGGTCTTCAAGGTCTCGGTCATCGGCCTGGCCCAGCAACATGGGCCCGGAGACTGCTGGGACCACTACTCGGCCGAGGCCCTTCGCATTGCGAACGACTTTAGCGACTGGACTGACGATCTGAACTGGTACGAGGCGCACAAGTGAGCCGGGTGTTCTCTCATCTACGCCGTCCAGTCGGAGGCAGCGATGGCGTGGTTCATCGCCTGCAACGGGGGGATTCCGTTCAGTGGGTAAGTAATCAACGGGGGCAAACATGCACACCATGGCCGTCGTACTCGCACAGGTCATCATTGCCGCCCTTGCCGGCGGGCTGATCATGCCCGCGGTCTTGTTTTCGGTGCCGTAAATGCGACAGGTCGGTCCTTTGGTTTTGTGGCTCCTTGTGGCTTTACTGTTCGGACTCCTGCGTCTGACGTGGCCGGCGCCTAAACGCGAACGCTAATGTGCGCACAGTGTTCCTGGGCGGGCACCTGAGCCCGCTCCGGGATCTGTCCCTGTCAACTGTGGTTGACGATGGAGTGAGGCGATAGTACGTTTGTAGCCACGCCACCATGCCGACCACCCCACCAGCAGCAGCCCTCAAGAAGACACCGCTCAATGCCAGGCATCGCGCCCATGGAGCTCGCATGGTCGAGTTCGGTGGATGGAATATGCCTGTCGAGTACTCGGGCATCACCGACGAGCATCTGGCGGTGCGTACGGCCGTGGGGTTGTTTGACGTGTGCCACATGGGCCAGATAGAGCTGGCCGGCCCTGACGCGCTGGCGGCCGTGCAGTGGATTTCGTCCAATGATGCCAGCCGGTTGGCCATGGGCCAGATTCAGTACTCCGCCTTGACGACCGCCGAGGGGACGTTCGTCGACGACATCCTGGTCTATCGGATGGGTGAGCAGCACTTCATGCTGGTGGTCAACGCCGGCAACATCATGAAGGACCACCAGTGGATTGTCGCGAAGGTAGCCGAACAGGGTGGCGACGTCTCGGTGGTCAATGCGAGTTCCCGCTACGCGCTTGTCGCAATTCAGGGCCCCATAGCGGAGCGTGTGCTGCAGACCTTGACGGATATCGATTTAGCCGCCATCAGGTATTACTGGTTCGACCACGGCGAGGTGGCTGGCGTGCGGGTGACGGTGTCGCGTACCGGCTACACAGGCGAGGATGGGTTCGAGGTGTTTGCACCACCTGCCCAGGTCGAGCGCGTGTGGGACGCGCTGCTGGAGGCCGGAGCGGCGCATGGGATCAAGCCGTGTGGTTTGGGTGCCAGGGATACGCTGCGCCTCGAGGCCTCGATGCGGTTGTGTGGCAGTGACATGGACGAGGGCACATCGGTGGTCGAGGCTGGGTTGAGTTGGATCGTCGGCTGGAAGAAGGACGACTTTCTCGGAATGGAGCGTCTCCGAGCACAGAAGGCGGGCAGCCTCGAGCGTCGGCTCGTCGGTTTCGAGATGCGCGACCGTGCGATTGCCCGTCACGGCCATGTGGTGATGGATGGTGAGGCTCCGGTGGGTGTGGTCACGAGCGGCACTCAGACGCCGTATCTCAAGAAGTCCATCGGCCTGGCGATGGTGCCGTTGGCGCTCTCAGCGTTTGGTACGTCGCTTATCATTGATATCCGGGGCCGGCGCGTCGCGGCCGAGGTGGTCCCTGAACCGTTCTACAAGCGCTCACAATCCGCGTAGGAGTCTTCGTATGTATCCGACCGATCTGAAGTACACCATCGAACATGAATGGGTTCGCGTTGACGGCGACGCCGCCGCCGTGGGCATTACGGATTTTGCCCAGCAGCAGCTCGGCGATGTCGTATTCGTGGAGCTACCTGATGTGGGCCGCGCGCTGACGAAGGGCGAGGTCTTTGGGTCTATTGAATCCGTGAAGGCCGTCTCGGAGCTGTTTTCGCCGGTATCGGGCACCGTCGTTGCGGTGAATGGCTCGCTCGCCGCACATCCAGACAATGTGAATAGCCAGCCGCACGAGACGTGGATGATTCGCGTGAAGATATCTAACGCTGGCGACCTGGATGCGTTGATGAGCTCCACTCGTTACGACGCGTTCATCGCATAAATCGTCGAGGTCACGCCCGTGTCAGAACAGTTCGAATCCCGTCACATCGGCCCCCGTCCGTCTGATCTCCCTCACATGTTGCACGCGGTGGGTGCCGCGACGATCGACGTGTTAATCGACGAGATCATTCCCGCTGATATTCGTCTGACCGCGCCGATGGCGTTGCCGCCGGCCGAATCAGAAATTGCGTACTTGTCACGACTTCGTAGCATCGCGGCGCGGAACCAGGTGTGTCGCAGCTACATCGGCATGGGGTACTACGACACCAATACGCCGCCTGTCATTGTGCGGAACGTGCTGGAAAATCCTGGATGGTACACGCCGTACACGCCGTATCAGGCGGAAATCGCGCAGGGACGGCTCGAGTCACTGCTCAACTTCCAGACCATGGTGTCTGACCTGACGGGGATGCAGATTGCCAATGCGTCGCTCCTGGACGAAGCGACGGCGGCGGCTGAGGCGATGACGCTGCTGGCGCGCGTCACGAAACGCCAGAGCGCGACGACGTTTGTAGTGTCCGACCGGGTGTTTCCGCAGGTCAGGGCTGTGCTCGTCACCCGCGCGGCTCCGCTCGGCATTCAGTTGCGCTTTGTCGACTTCTCCACGGCTGGATCGGTAGCCGGATTGGGAGAGGACGTGTACGGGCTCTACGTGCAGTCGCCCGACGACCATGGCGAGGTGCACGATCTGCGCGGACTGGTCGAGCAGGCGCACGCTGCCGGGGTCTTGGTGGCGGTCGGCACGGATTTGCTGGCGTCGGCGGTGTTCACGCCGCCGGGGGAGATGGGGGCTGATGTCGTGGTCGGCAGTGCGCAGCGGTTTGGCGTACCGCTGGGTTACGGCGGTCCACATGCGGCGTTCTTCGCCACGCGCGAGGCGTACGTGCGCCAGGCGCCTGGACGGATCATCGGGGTCTCGGTGGATTCCAAAGGGCGGCAGGCTTATCGCATGGCGCTGGCGACGCGTGAGCAGCACATCCGTCGCGAGAAGGCCACATCCAACATCTGCACAGCCCAGGCGTTGCTGGCAAACATCTCTGCGTTGTTTGCGGTGTATCACGGCCCGGCGGGGATCAAGGCCATCGCCGAGCGTGTTCACGGGCAGGCGGCGCGGCTGGCAGCGGCGGTGGCGGGTCTGGGGTGGACCCAGACGAACAGCGTGTTCTTCGACACAGTACGGTTTGCCGGTGCGCCGGGGGTGAGCCACAAAGTGCGCGCCGCGGCCGAGCGGCTGGGGATCAACCTCCGGTTCCCGGAGAGCGGCGTGGTTCAGGTGTCACTCGACGAGACGGTCACGGATGCCGATCTGGCGGATGTCGTAAGTGCATTCGAAGCCGGTGCGGGCACGAAGGCGACTGTTCCTGGTATCGGGGCCTCGGTTGCGGGGGCGCTGGCTCGCACGACGCCCTTTCTGACGCATCCGGTGTTCAGCACCTGTGCGTCTGAGACGCAGATGATGCGGTACATCCGCCGGCTGGAAAAAAAAGATATCGGACTCGACACGGCGATGATTCCTCTTGGGTCCTGCACGATGAAGCTCA
>SYFT01000097.1 GCA_005799825.1 Acidobacteriota bacterium
CGCTTGTTCTTCTGGTCCTGCAGGCCGTTCTTCTTGATGTACAACCACAGGCGCTTCGTCACCTCGGTGCGCGGAATCGGCTTGTCGCCCACCACCGGCGCGAGCGTCGCGCTGATGCTGACCGGCCGCATGAACGCGGCGTTCGGCTTGCGCGCAGTCTTCTTCTTCGCCGCCGGCTTCTTCGCCTTCTTCACGATCTTCTTCGCAGCTTTCTTTGCAGCCTTCTTCTTCGCCATCTCGTCTCCTTGGAAGACGCACAACGCGTCGCGGTTTAGTGTCGCACAACTGCGCGGATTTTCAGAGGAGAAAACGCAGCCGCCCCCTCTGGGGACGCCTCTGGGGGGCCTCTACGGCTCGACGAGCGATCGCAACTCCGCCTCGTCGAGCACGCTGGGTGCGTGTTTCGCCGCTGCGAAGATTCGCTCCACGCGCCCCTGGGTGGCCTCGATACCCCGCCGTTCGAGCCAGTAGACGACGTTGGACTTGCCCGACATCGGTCCCACCTCGATGACCTGCTCGCGCCCCACGAGGCTCGCAGGCACGCCTGAGTAGACGGCATCCATCAGGTCTGCCTCATTCTTGCGAGCGGCCTTGATGACGGCGGCAGCGTGTACCCCGGTGGCCGTCCGGAAGGCGTCACGCCCCACCACCGGGTAGTTGGGCGGCATCGGCACGCCGCACGTGCGGGCGACCAGCTCGCAGTACTCACCCAGGCGCAGGAGGCTGTCCTGCCGCAGGCCCATGAGCACCAGGTTCACCAGCAGCAGGTCCATGGGTGTATTGCCCACCCGTTCCCCGATGCCCAGCGCCGCGCCGTGCAGGCGCGTGGCGCCCGCCTCCCAGGCCGCCAGAGAGTTGATCACGGCCAGATCGCGGTCACGGTGGCCATGCCAGTCGATGCCGACGCCACCCCCGCAGTCATCCACAATCGACTGCACAAATCGGACGACCGCCGCCGCGCCGGTGGGCGTGGCGTGCCCCACGGTGTCTGCCACACACACCCGCTTCGCCCCGGCTCGAATCGCCGCCGAGTAGAGCCGCCGCAGTGACTCGGGATCGGCACGCGTGGTGTCTTCGGTGACATACATCACCGACAATCCTTCTTTGACCGCAAAGCCGACGGCTTCCTCGGTCAGGGCGACGAGGCGGTCGAGCGTCCAATCCTCCGCATACTGCCGGATGGGGCTGGACCCGATGAAGGTGCAGCATTCAATCGGCAGGCCGACGCGCTGTGAGATCCGGGCGATCGGGGTGATGTCGGCGAGGACGGTGCGCGCCGCGCAGTTGGCCTGCACCCGCAGCCCACCCGACACGATTTCTCGCGCGAGCCGCTCGACGTCACCCGCCACCTGCGCCCCGGCGCCAGGCAGCCCGATATTTGCGGTCTCGATCCCCAACGAATCGATCAGGTGCAGGATCCGGATCTTGTCGTCAATGGATGGCGTGGTCACCGACGGGGATTGCAACCCATCCCGCAAGGTCTCATCATCGAGCATCACGGGACGATCCGACGGGGGCGGGGCCCCCACCCGGTTCCAGTCGTAAATCAGGGGGTGCATTACGTCCTCGTGCGCAGGGTGAGTAAACCAGCGCCAACAATCACGGCCGTCCAGGCCGAGGCGCGCCAGGCGCCTCCACGGACCGCCTCGCTCATCATCTCAGCCATGACCGGCTGGGGGCCTCGGCCGAGTTCCCACGCCGCCTCGCGGACGAGGTAATCACGCTGCGCAAGCACCACCCACTGGTCGAAGGCCGTATTCCACACGAGCACGGCCAGGCACAGCCAGAGCAGCAGCAGCGCCCGGGTGCGCGTCATGCCGCATCCGCGCCGCGATACCGGATGACCATTGCGGTGATGTCGTCCCCCTGCGCCGTGCCATGGGTAAAGTCGCTGACGGCGGCGAAGAAATGCGCCACCAGGCCAAGCCGGATGCGATCACCGGACTTCAGGGGCTGCGACGTCAGGGGCTGATCGTTGACCGACGTGCCGGACCTAGATTGCAGATCCCGAACCATCCACACGCCGTCGATCTGCTCGATCACGATGTGCTCACGCCACACTTCACTGCCACCAAGCCGCAAAGTGTTGTTTTCGCGGCGGCCGATCGAGAAGGGCGAACTGTCAACGACCACGGTGCGCTCACCTTGAGCGTCCGTGACCTCCAGTCGGAGGGGTTCGAGGGTGGGCTGTCCGGTGCTCATTTCCAAAGCATCTTACCGGAACCGGAGTCCCGAATCAGGCGAACCGTGACGTAAGTTATCAGCGGCAGCGCCGCCCATGCAGCCCACCGCATCCAGGTGCCGTCGGGCGTCATCGGCACCAGCCAGACACCGAGGGCGATGATGGCCACCACGGCCAGCCCTGTCACCGCAGGAGACCGCGGCTGCGGCCGTGCGACGACGGCCGGTGTGTCCATGGCCGACGTCCCGCATTTGTAACAGACGATGGCCTTGTCAGCGATGGGGGTTCGGCACGATCGACACGTCACGCGAGGTTCTCCGTTAGGATACTGGCCGTCCCAGTATGCTCTTTCCGCTTCGCGACGTCATACCGTCGCGCACCACGCCGCTGGTCACCTGGTTCCTGGTCGGGGCCAATGTGCTGCTGCACGTCTGGCTGGGGCTGGGCAGAGCTGACACGCGGGACGCCGTCGTCACTACCTGGGGTGTAATTCCGGCGGCTTTTTCATGGTTAAGCGCGGTGACCTCGATGTTTCTGCACGGCGACCTCCTGCACCTGGGCAGCAACATGGTCTGTCTCTGGATCTTCGGCGACAACGTCGAGGACCAGATGGGCCACCGTCGGTTCCTGGCCTTTTACCTGCTATGCGGCATCGTGGCGGCACTGGCAGAAACATGGGCCAGCCCCGAGTCGTTGTTGCCCATGGTGGGCGCCAGCGGCGCGATTGCGGGTGTGATGGGGGCGTACTTCGTCATGTTCCCCGGCTCCCGGGTGCTCGTGCTGCTTTTCCTCGCGTTCTACGTCAGTGTGGTGGAAGTGCCGGCCGTATTCTTCCTGGCGTTCTGGTTCTTGATGCAGGTCGTCGGAGGCCTCGGACGGTCGGCCGAAGGCGCCTCCACGGGAGGGGTCGCCTTTTGGGCGCATTGTGCTGGATTCGTAACTGGAGTCGCGGGCGCCTACGTGCTCAGGCAGCGGGAGCGGGCCCATTGGGACTGGAGGGAACCGCAGCGACCATCGTAATGGCGAAATGTCACGCGCCACCGCCTCCCCTGGAGCGAATTTCCGCGCCGACAGTCGCGAGCTCGATCATGAGCTTTTCCCACGCGTCGGCGTACTCCCCTTGGGTCATGGTGGGCTTCTTCCGCTTGAGGTCATCAATCTGTAGCGTCAAGCGTTCCTGTTTCTGAAACAACATCTGCAGGGCCGGGTCGGTGGCCTTGGTTTCGACACCCGCATCCAGATAGGTCATGGTCGCGAGCGTGCCGTCTTCGCCCGTGGCTGACATCGCCTCGCGTCCCACACCGTCGCCGTTGTCTTCAAGCAACGCACGTTCGGTGGCCAGCAGCCCCTTCTGTTCGAAGTACTGCTTCACGACCCTTGAGGCGTAGAAGAACGCCTCCCACATCGAGACCCGCGCGTTCTTGTCGAGGTCGGCCGCAGGGGCATTCAGCGCCTGCACGAACCCGTCAGCGAACACCGTGGCGTACTTCTGCGCCGGCGTGCTGGTGGACGTAATGATGATCCGCCGGTCGCCGGTGAGCCCGGCGGCGAACGGAAAACTCGCGCTGGAGCTGTTGACAAACACTACACGCGAGCGGATGGGCGTCAGTACGGCCTTCCAGTCGGTCACCGTCAGATCGGGCCCGACGAGATTAAACTTCGCGGCCGTCCCTTCAGCTGTGCCATGCCCAATCAACATGACAAACAGGACGTCCTCCGGCTTGAGGGTGTTTGCGAGGCGATCGAATGTGGCGCGTACGTTTTCTGCCGTCGCGCGTTGCTCGCCTTCGCCGGCCTGCTCCGCCAGCACGGTCAGCAGCGATGCGTCCATCTTAAACTTCTCGCGAAGGGTCGTGGCCAGCTGATCGAGCCACCCCCGGTGCTGCTTTGCGAATGTTGGTTCGCCCGACGCGCCCTGAATCAGCACCGCGTGGCGCGCAGGCTGCGCGACGGCCGCGCCCGGTAACAACGCCGCGAAACAGAGTCCGATAAGTGCTCGTGTCATGGTCGGACGGCGCACGGCTGACCTCACTTGCGCCGAATGGCGGCGATCAACAAATCCTGGGCACGGGCAAAGGTCGGAGCCTGTTCCAGTGCCTTGAGCGCTTCAGCCTTGGCCTCAGCATTCCTGTCGAGCCCCAGAAACGCCTCTGCGAGATCCGCATGCGCCTCGGCCCGATTGGTCGGCCCAAGGGCCAGTACGGCCTGCAATTCCGCCAGCGCGCCCGCATAGTCCTTCGTCGCCAGCGCGCGCCGCCCCAGTTGCACGTGCGCCTCCACGTCATACGGATCCACATCGGCCACCACGCGGAGGGCGAAGTCTTCGTTCGCCGTGTCCGCCACCTCGCGCGCCATGCCGGCCAGCTTCCGTGCCGCCGTCAGGTTGTCGTGATCCCACGTCAACAATTCCCGCCATTGCCCGCGCGCCTTGGCCGCGTCGCCCTGCTTCTCAAAGATGCCGGCCAACAACTCTCTCGGGTTGTCCTTCTCGGTGGCCATCGGCGCGAGCACAATCGCACGCTCAAGAGCGGCGATGGCCCCGGCCACCTCCCCTTCGTCCAGCAACGCCTGCCCGAGCGACCACTGGGCGATGTAACTACCCGGCACCTGCGCGGCCAGCGCCTTGTGCCCCTCCACGGTCAGTGGCTTGCCGCGTTCGGACGCAGGACGCGGCTCGGCCAGCGCCCGGGCCAGCGCGCCGTATTCCTTCTCCACAAACGTCTTGAACGACGCATCAATTTCGTCCACGCTCTGTGCAAAGGCCCTCGCGAAGGCCTCAGCGTCTTTCGCCCCCCAGGCATACGCGGTCAGCAATCGTCGCAATCCCTCGTCGCCATGCGTCGCTACCAGATGCTCTGTGAGCAGGGACGCTTCGAAGTAGGCGAGGGAAATATCCGGAAGGCGCTGGAACGCGTTTGGCAATCCCTTCACGCCAAACGTCCGATTCGCCGCTAGGGCGCGAGCGTAATCGATGATCTGCTCGCGGCCCCAGGCCTTGTTGTAGCGGTGTTCCTCGAATACCGAAATTCCCTCGGTGAGCCACCGAGGCACGCGGTAGTTAGACGCCTGCAGCGAAAAGACGTGGGCAATCTCATGCCACAACGTGGCCTGCCAGCTGAACGTGCCGGGCGGCCTGGCCTTGGGCGAATCCATCGTGATGACGCGCCCGAAACACGCACCCAGTGCGAACTGGATGCCGCCAAACCCCTGCGTCCGTACCGCAAAATCATCGTGCTTGGAGAACACCTCCACCAGAATCGGTCCCTTCGGCGTGAAGCCGTAACGAGTGGCGAACGTCTTGTAGGCGAGATCGGCCAGCGGCAGCGCGTAGGTCTTGAGCACCGCCGCTTCGTCCTTGGCAAACTTGAAGATGAAATCGCCTGACGGCACGCTCTCGAAACCGTCCACCAGATCCAGCGACAACAGCAGGTTGTATGTGGCGCCGTTGAACGGATCCATCTTGAACGCCGTTTCCAACGCCTGACGCGCGGCCGTTTCATCACCTGCGCGCATTAGATAAATACCCAGTTTTGCGAACCCCTCCGGGTCCTCGGGGTCCACCGTTGTCGCCCGTCGGGCGAATACGACGGCATCCTCAAATCGGTAGAGGCGCTCGGCCTGCTCCCCCATGATGCGGTACCCGCGCCCGAACAGTGGATTCACGACCATCGCACGAGCCAGTGCGGTGTCGACATCCGCCGTGCGCCCCTCGGCGTAGGCCAGCGCCGCGCGGTGCGCAAACTCCTCGGCTGTCCCCGGCCGCACAGTCGCCACGCGATCGAGCGCCGCAGCCACGGCGCTTTTGTCTTCTTCGTTCAGCTCGTGCTCGGCCGTGAGCAACCACACATCCGGATGGGCTGGCGCGAGTTTGCGCGCGGTCTCCATCGCGGCCGTGACCTCAGCCGGATCCACGTCCACAAGATTCGGAATCGTTCGCGCCAGGCCCACGTAACCGGGAATCCAGCCCGGATCGGCTTCAAGCGCCGCGCGATAGCTGCGCAGGGCATCCGCGTTCTGGTGTTTCTTGAGGAACATATCGCCCCACGAGGCTTCCATGTCGGCCTGTTGCAGTGGCAACTGCCCGATGCGTTGGAAGAGGGTGTTGGCCAGCCTGAAGTCGCCAGTCGCTGCGGCAGCGCGCGCCATGCGGAATGAGTTCTCTGGCGTCACGTCGTACGACTGCTGGAGCATCTTGCCGAGGCGGGCGCGGCCTTCGTCGCGCTTGCCCTGACGGATGTCGATCAACCCGAGTTCCAGCAGCGCATCACTCATGTCACCGGCATCCACGAGCGGCGTCAAGCGAGTGCGGGCAGCCGCATCCTTACCCTCGAATACTTCGATGAGCGCCAAAGCTACGGCCTTCGCGTCAGGCGGTGCGGTCACCGTGACAGCAATGGCGCGGGCGCGGTCTAGATTGCCTCGCCCGAGGGCCCGCCGCACATGCCGCACCATCGTGTCAGCAGTCGTCGCTTCTTCCTGGGCGGCCTGCGACCAGGGCGCGGCCATGGGTCTGGAGGCCAGACACACGATCGCGATACCGACAATCAGCCACGCGCGCTTTGACATATGCGATCAATTTATCACTGGCGCAGTGCGCGCGTCTCGACCCGGAGACGCGCCCGCAGTGCGATTCCGAACAACATGGTCATGACGGGCCCGCTGATCCAGGCTGACAGCAACAGCGCCATCCCAGCCAGCTCGCCGAGGACCGCGATGTAGTTGGGATGGTCCACGTAGTGATACGGGCCCGAACGCACGAGCGGTACGTCTAGCAATACCAGCACCTTAAAACGTCCAGCGATCACCCAGATTGGCGATGGCATCAGTCGAACTCGTGCATCCGGTTGACACCACATGGCTGATGCTGCTTAAGCCGAGCGCAATCGAGATTTTGCTCGAGACCATGCCCACCGTTGAGACCGGCACGGCTTACGGCGACACGCGATGCGGGTGCCCGCTGCAGTAGTCGGCATAGTGCCGCTCGGCCACATCGATGCCGATAAGCACTCCGGCGTTGGGCAGCCCCTGACCCAGGCCGGCGTCCGCGAGGACCTCGCGCGCGGCCAGCATGGCCATGCGTGACACCTTGGCATACCGGCGCTCATCGCCCCGCGCCTCGAGCGGCGCCAACTCCAGTGCCGCCGCGATACGACACGGCAGAGACGATGCGTCAAAGTGAACGATGGCGCGAGTAACGCTGCGGCCGTTGTTCACCGCATCCCAGAAAGCCTCGCGTCCTACGCCGGACGACATCACACCGATACCTGTGGTGGCCACACGGGGCAACAAGTCGGGCAGACACCGATAGTATGGTGCCGTCGTGACTCCCCGATTGCGTTCATGTCTAGCCAACCGCTGTTTTGTCCTGGCTGGTGGACTGGTCTTTGCGGCGGCGCTCGGAGTTTTCTTGTTGGCGTACTGGCAATACGGTCGCGTGGCAGGCCCATGGACCACCGACGGCTGGACGACCGTCACCACCAACGTAGCGCTGTTCACGGTGTTTGCGCTGCATCACTCGGTGTTCGCTCGCACCGGAATAACAACCGCTATCAGCGCATGCGTGTCGCTACCGCTTGAGCGCGCCACCTACGTGTGGATCGCGTCACTGCTGTTTTTGTTTACGCTCTGGGCATGGGCACCGGTGAAAGGTCTCACCTGGCAGGTGGCAGGCGCAGCCGCGTGGCTCCTGTATGCGGACTGGTTCGCGGGCTTCATGCTGACCGCCATCGCCGCATTCGCGCTCGACCCGTTCGATCTCTCAGGCATCCGGCAGGCCTGCGGCCGCGTCGGGCCTGGTGAGGTCACCCTCAGCGCCACAGGCGCCTACGGCCTCGGCATCCGACCTATCTCGGCTGGGTCCTGCGTGTGTGGAGTGTGCCGGTCATGACCGGCACCAGGCTGGTCTTCGCGAGCGTCAGCACGCTGTATCTGGTGGTCGCCATCCCGCTCGAGGAACGGCAAATGCGCCGCACTCTGGGCCCGGCCTACACCACCTACGCGGGCGCCGTCCGGTGGCGCAGAATCCCCGGCGTCTACTAGCCTGGGAAAAGACGTGCGATGTCTTTTTTGGCTGAACTCTTTAAAACACAGCCGACGTCTCTTTTTCTAGTCGTCGAGAAAGATCATCGACTGGTGCGACGGGATCTCGAACCGGCGGCGGCACTTGTTGCAGTTCACGGTGTCGTCCACCCGATACAGGTGATCGCGCAACTTCTCGAACAGCGCGCGATCCCGCTGATCGCCCCCGCCCGGCATCCGCTCCTTCTTTTCCCGCAACAACCACTTGATTTGGTAGTCATCGCGATGCCCGCATTGCGGGCACCGAAGCGACATCGCCTTCATTTCGATGCTCTCAGTAAAACAGTCCCGTTCGTTCAGCGCCATGCGCGGCATTGTACGACTTAAGTAGACTTAACGGGATGCCCCTTCGTCCCGCCGTCGTCTTCTATGTGTCGGGTCACGGCTTCGGCCACGCCTCGCGCGAAATCGAGGTCATCAACACACTCGGTGCCGCGCGATCCGACCTGGCCATCGTCCTTCGCACGGCCGTCGCCTCGTCGCTGCTGACCCGAACGCTCCGCGTCCCGGTGACCCACCTCGATGGCCCCTGTGACACCGGCGTCATTCAACGCGACAGCGTGACGCACGATGATGAGGCGACAGTACGAGAGGCGATGGCGTTTAACCAGACGATGCGGGAGCGGACGAAGGCCGAGGTTGAACGGCTCGCGACGTATGATGTGCGAGCGATTGTCGGCGATATCCCTCCGCTGGCGTTCGAGGTGGCGGCGGAGATCGGTGTGCCGTCAATCGCCATCGGCAACTTCACCTGGGACTGGATTTATGAATGGTATCCGGAAGCCCTGCGACGAGCGCCGCATCTCCTTGAAGACATCCGGCGCAGTTACCACCGCGCTGCGCGTGCGCTCGAACTACCCCTTTCAGGCGGCTTTGACGTGTTCCCCTCGGTAGCGGCCATCCCGTTCATCGCGCGCCATTCGCAATGGACGCGTACAGACGCGCGGCGTCGTCTCGGCCTGGATCTGGCGCGCCCTTTGGCGCTGCTCTCATTCGGTGGCTATGGCCTGCAGCGTCTAGACATTTCGCTTCTCGACTGCCTGGCTGACTGGACGATCCTGCTGACCGATCAGATCACCGATGGCGGCGGGCAGGCGCCGGAGCAGGTGCGCTTCATTGCCGAGGAGTCATTCGTCGGCGACCTTCGCTACGAGGATCTGGTGGCGGCGGCGGATGTGGTGGTCACCAAACCAGGCTACAGCATCATCAGCGAGTGTGTGGCCCATAGTACGGCCATGCTCTATACGTCGCGCGGGCATTTCCGCGAATACGACCTCATGGTGGAACGAATGCCGTCACTGCTTCGGTGCCGATTCATCAGCCAGGACGACTTGTTCGCGGGTCGATGGAACAAGGCGCTCACGGCGCTGGTGCAGCAGCCACCTGCGCCACGACGGCCTGGCACCGACGGCGCCAGCCACGCGGCCGCGGCTATTCAGGCCGTGGTGGACACGCCTAGTGCGCGAGGGTGCAAATCCGCGGCCGATTGACCTTCTCGGTCCAATCTGGCGCGAAGCCGGCCTGCGCGAAGAGTGCCGCCATGTCGACGTCGGCTTTGAACCCGATGCGCACGGTGAACGGCGATATCGACTGTTCCACACGCGAGAGCAGTGGATGCGCGCTGCGGAAGTGATTGAGCACCCCAATGCGGCCGCCCGGCCGGCAGACCCGCTGCATCTGGAGTAGAACTTTGACGGGATCGGGCACCACTGAAATCAAGTGCGCCGCGTAAACGATGTCGAAGCTACCGTCTCAGAATCGCAGGTCGGCGGCATCCATTTAGACGAACCGGGACCGCAGCCCTTCGCGAGCCACGCGGGCCTCGGCCCGGTCGAGCATCTCGGAGGAGTAGTCGATGCCGGTGCCATCGGTGTCGGGCTGGTACGGCGACAGGTTGAGACCCGTGCCGACGCCGACCTCGAGAATCCGCTGCCCAGCCGTGTCTCCCATCGTCTCAACCGCGCGACGCCGGCCACCCTGCAGCACCCGATCAAACGCCACGTCGTAGACGGCCGACAGGTTCGCGTACATGCGTGCCCTCACGTCGTTTTCGACCTCGGCTACTAAGAGGTCCTGCGGAGACTTCCAGGGACTCATTGGTGGCGCCAGGTGAGGACAAATGCCGGTGGCAAGTTGCGCCACACCACGCGGCGTTCCGGGCCCGATCCCATGCGCTCACTCAACGCCCGGCGAAACGATCTGGCCAGGGGCGTCGTGTAGCCGCTGACGTACTGGAAGGTCGTGAAGGTGCCGCCTGGCCGCAACGACGCGGCGACGGCATCGAGAATTGCCGTCGTGACTTCGGCAGGCAGGCTGGCAAACGGCAACCCTGAGATGATGTGGTCGGCCGGGAACATGTCGCGCGCGTGCAACAGCGCGGGAAGGTCAGCTGCCGACGCGCACACGGCCTCGATTCGCGGAAACCGCCGCGCAATCGCCGTCACAAATTTGGGTTCGATATCGATCGCCAACGCATGCGCGCCTGGCCCCAGCTGCGTGGAGATGGCGCTTGTGACGACACCGGTGCCCGACCCCAATTCCACGACGGTCCTGGGTCCGGTCAGACCGAGGCCACGCACCATTTCAGCTGCGAGCGCGCGCGAACTCGGCGCTACAGCGCCCACCGTTCTCGGGCTCCTGACAAACCGGCCCAGCATCAGCAGGTGCGCGTTCATCGCTCGGGCACTATACCTTGAATGGACGGGGGGGCGGCCAGCGCAGAAAGCAGCCGTTCGCCTGCTTCCGGGCTGCCGTGCAGGGTGCTGATACGCAGGCCCTCCACGCGATCCCTGAGCGCGCGGGCAATCGCCACGCTGAATTCATGTCCCGCCTCGCCCGGATCGGCAGACAGGCGCATCTCGTCCAGCAAGGCCTCGGGGAGCCTCACGCCGACCACTTCGCTTGCGTGGAATTCGGCCTGGCGTACGCTTTCGAGTGCGACCACACCGGCAATGATGGGCACGCCGGCAACGCGCAGCCTCGGTAACACCGCATCAAAAGCGTCGAGGTCAAAAATTGGCGGCGTCAGCAGGTACTCGGCGCCGGCCTCGACCTTAAAATCGAGCCGGCGCCACTCGGCGTCCAGTTCGGGCGAAAACGGATTGACTGCCGCCCCGATGTAGAACTCGGTGGGGGCCCCAAGCGATCGGCCGCCGATGTCCAGCCCACGATTGAGCCGCGACGCCATGTTCAGCAGGCCGATGGCATCCACCTCGAACACCGACGTGGCGTCGGCGTAGGCCGTCTGCGGCGCAGGGTCGCCCGTGGTGAGCAACACGTTGCGCACGCCCATCGCGTGCGCACCGAGCAGGTCGGACTGCAGCCGCATGAGGTTGCGATCGCGGCACGAGACATGCAGAACCGGTTCGACGCCGCTCTGCTGGCGCAGCAGCAGCGCCAGCGCCAGTGCGCTGACGCGCGCGCCGTTGCGAGGGTAGTCGGGCACGCTCACGGCACAGATACCCGCCGTCTGTTGCCGGTGGACGCCCGCCACCACGGCAGCAAGGTCCAGTCCGCGCGGGGCCGCAGCTTCGCCAAGCAGGGCAAACTGACCCGCGTCGAGGACGCGGCCAAGCGTTGAACGCAACGCGCGGGGCACCGGAGTCACAACCGCCACTGGCCCGGCGTCGGCCGTCACACGCGTGCGTTGGGTCACCGGCGCGGAGGCGCGCACGCTCGCGGCAATCTGCCGGATGTGGTCAGGCGTGGTGCCGCAACATCCGCCTACCAATCGCACGCCGGCCGCCACAAACCGTCTGGCGTACCTGGCCATGTATTCCGGCGAACACAAGTAGAGGTTCCGACCATCAACGTCGCGGGGCCGGCCGGCATTGGGCTGCGCCGCCAAACGCCGCGAGGTCAGCCGCGCGATGCGCTCGATCGTCTCGAGCATGGCGGCCGGACCGACGCTGCAGTTGATGCCGATGACATCCGCGCCGGCTTGTTCGAGCGCGGGGGCAAACGTCTCGGGCGGTGTGCCGTCCAGCGTGTTGCCGTCATCTTCGGTGGTCATCTGCGCCACGATCGGCAGCTGGCTGACCTGCCGGACGCCGCGAATGGCAGCCACGAGTTCATTCACATCCCGGAAGGTTTCAAGGATGAACAAATCCACGCCACCTTGAGCCAGCCCAACAGCCTGCTCGCGGAATACAGCTTCCGCCTCATCCACGCCGGTGCGGCCCCACGGTTCGATGCGGACGCCCAGAGGCCCCATGGCTCCGGCCACGAACACGGAGTCGCCGGCCGCGCGTCGCGCCAGCATAGCGCCGGCGACATTGATGGCCTGCGTCTCGTCGGCGAGCCCGAACGTGCCGAGTTTGACGCAATTGGCGCCGAATGTATTGGTCTCGAGCACGTCAGCGCCGGCATGCACATATTGAGCGTGCACGCCTGTGACCAGACCCGATTGGGTGAGATTCAGTTCATCGAAGCAGCGATTGAGAAAGACGCCCTTGGCGTACAGCACCGTACCCATCGCGCCGTCGCAGACGAGCACGCGTTCGGACAAAGCGTCGAGAAAGGGGCCGCGCACTTCAACGAGGCGGGTGTGTTGATTCGGCCACCAACAGCTCCCGCTTGTCCCAGATAAAATCCTTGTTACTGTACACGGCCAGTTCGTAGTCCTTGCCCATGAAGATGGCCGACACCGGGCAGGCTTCTTCGCAATAGCCGCAGAAGATGCAACGCGTCTTGTGAATCTGATAGAGCTCGGCGTAGCGCGGACCGGCCTTCACCGTGCCGTCGTTCTCACCTGCTTCCAGGTAGATCGCATCAGCCGGACACGCCACCGCGCACAAGCCGCACGCCACGCACTTCTCAAGGCCGTCTTCGTCGCGCATCAACACCTGTTTGCCCCGATACCGAGGGAACACCGGGACCTTCTGGTCCGGGTAATTCACGGTGTTCGACGGCTTGAACATGTGCCGGAAAGTGTTGGCAAAACCTTTGATAAACGGCCCAATCATGCCTGTGATGATACCAAAGGAGCTCCGCCAGTGCCGTCAGTTGTGTCAAACTCCTCTCTTGGCACGTCTAAGCCGTCAGCAAAGGAGATAGTGCCTTGGAGCATTCAGAATACGAGCCCGTAAGGCCCGCGCCACCCGAGTGGTCTCGCCAGGTCGATCCCGAGTCCGACGAGGCCTGGGAGTTCCTCGGAATGCCGCGGCAACAGGTAGAGCCGACCCGTCCAGTGGAAACGCCTCAGGAAGGGCGGCGGGTTCGCCGCTCGGCCGTCATATTGCAGGTGCGCGAGGAAGTGTTCGCCTGGGTGAAAACCCTGACATCGGCGGCTGTCTACGCGACGCTGATCGTCACGTTTGGCTTTCAGGTGGCGCGGGTGGAGGGCATGAGCATGGCGCCCACCCTGCAGGATCAGGACCGGCTGATCGTCAACAAGCTCGCCTACCTGCTCGACTCGCCCAAAGTCGGCGACGTCGTGATGCTCATCTATCCGAAGAGCCCGGACAAATCCTTCGTCAAGCGTGTGGTGGCCGAGCCGCTGGATACGGTCCGCATGGTCGAGGGCAAGGTCTTTGTCAACGACGAAGTGCTGCCAGACGATTTCATTCCTGAGGAATACCGGTCAACCGACGATCTGCCCTCCGAAGTCGTGCCTGAGGGGTATTACTTCGTGATGGGCGACCATCGCAACAACAGCTCCGACAGCCGCCACTGGGGCTTTGTCCCGAAGAAGTACATCCTCGGTCGCGTGCAACTGCGCTGGTGGCCGTTCAACCACGCACGGGTGTTTTAGAGCCGCCGGACTTGGCCGTGACGCGTATCGCGCCAATCTCCATGGTGCGATCGATTGCTTTCAACATGTCGTACACCGTCAACGCGGCCACGCTCACAGCCGTCAGCGCTTCCATCTCCACACCGGTCGGGCCGGTTGTGCGCACCGTCGCGCTGATCGCATACCCCCACGATCGCGCAGTCAGGGCCACGTCCACGGCAGTGACAGCCAGGGGATGACACAGGGGAATCAGGCCTGACGTGTGTTTGGCGGCCATGATGCCGGCCAGCCGCGCCGTCTGCAGTGGGTCACCCTTCTTGACAGACCCGTCGCGAATGGCACGCACCGCCTCGCCGCTCATCCAGATTTCGCCGACGGCGGTGGCCTCGCGCACCGTCTCTGCCTTTGCCGTGACGTCAACCATGCGCACGTGGCCCTTCGCGTCCACATGTGTCAGGGCACCCCGCTTAATCTTGGTCTTCATCCGACTCTCCCCTCGCGAGGAAAAACGACAGGCTCTCGAGTGACACGGTCAAGTCCACGTTCTTAAGCTTCACGCCAGGCGCCACCTTTAGTGCGCCCGGAGAAAAATTGAGCACCGCGCGAATACCGGACGCCACCGAGACGTTGACCACATCCTGCGCCGCCGATGCAGGCACAGCGAGCACGACGATACCGATGTTCTCACGCTTGACGACCTTGCGGAACTCCACCATGTCGAGGATGCGTACGCCACCGCGTGACTTGCGTCCCACCTTGCTGCGATCGATGTCAAACAAGGCGGCAATCTCGAAACCCTCCTGGTGGAATCCTGGATAGTTGGCAAGCGCGAGGCCCAAATTACCGGCGCCAACCACCGCCACGCGCACGCCGCGATCAAGCCCGAGAATCACGCGCAGGTGGCGTTTGAGCTCGCGCACGTGATACCCGACACCACGTACCCCGAACTCACCGAAATACGCCAGATCTTTTCGAATCTGTGCGGCATTGAGATGAAACTGCTCCGCCATCGTTCGCGAAGACACCGCTTTGACGCCTGCCACGTCGAGCGTGTTCAGGCAGCGTAGATACACCGACAAGCGGCTTGCCGTCAGCTCAGATACCTGATCGCCGCCTTTCGCCATTTTGTCCCGGCGACCGCCGGCCTTCTGTCCCAGCTTGTTCTGTGCCGTCACAAGACCACGATTCTAGCGCGGATTCACGGAGGTGCACTAACATCGAACCATGCGCTTCTGCCTGTGTCTCACCGTGGCTGCCGGCCTCCTGGTGGCGGCGCCGATGACCATGGGCATGCAAACCATGTCGCGCACGGCGACGACGCTCGCAGCCATTACGCGATACCCCACCTTTTATCATGACAAGGCTGTGGCACTGGTCGGGACGCCCGTGGAAATTGCGGAAGGTGCGCTGGCAGGATTGCCGCTCGAGGCACCGAGACAGTTTGTCATTGCGCCAAAGAGCGGACGAGTGCCTCTGTGGGCGATCGAACTGCGAGGCCGCCTGCTCGACATCGGACGCTTTGCGTCAGATGACTCAAGACTTGGGCCACTCGACCTGACCAAACTCATCACGCTCGTCGCCGGCGACCGGTGGCCGGCGCGCGATCGCTTGCTCATCCTGCACGGTACGACCTGGATCGATCGCGACCCCGTACTGGCGCCCACGATGCGAAATCTGGCGCTGCAACCCGAGCGGCTGACCGGGCAAACGGTTGTGGTGCGGGGGCGCTTTCGGGGCCGCAACCTCTTCGGCGACCTCCCTGCGTGGCCCAGGCAAAGCCAGTGGGACTTTGTGCTGCAGACCGCCGACGCCGCCGTCTGGGTGGTCGGCAAGCGGCCCCGCGGCGACGGCTTCGATCTGACGACCACCACACGCACACACACCGGCCGCTGGCTCGAAGTCACGGGTCGCGTGACGATTGTGGACGGGTTGCCGCTCATCCTGGCCGACCAGTTGCGCGCGGCCGAGCCCGAAGCCGAACCAGCACCCGAGGCAGACCCGACCCCGGCGCTGCCAAGCCCTGAGGTGATTTTTTCGGCTCCTGCCCAAGACGAAACGGGCATTGCCCGCGACGTGCTCGTTCGACTGCAGTTTTCACGGCCCATGCGGCCCGGCTCGCTCCAGCCGAACATCCGTATCAGGTACGCGGACGGCGTCACGGAAGCCCTGCCGTCGTGGACGGCCATCTACAAACCGGGGCCCATGGCTGTTGAGATTCGATTCGAGGCGCCGCTCGCAGGCGGCGTCGGGGTGATCGTGGAGTTGGGCGCGGGCATCCAGGCGCCCGATGGCGTGGCACTCACGCCGATGACGCTGCGGTTTATGACGTCAGCCGGGCTGCGGTAGGCGGACCGCAATCGCCTCGCGCGCGGCGGCGACCACCGACGCCCGGTCGGCAAAATCAAGACCGGCCGTCTGCACCGGCGGCGCGAACTCCACCTGCAACGTGGCCGGACGAATGACCATGCTTCCCCGTCGCATGGCGGCGCTCGCTCCCGACACGGCCACCGGCACAATGGGCACCTGGGCCTGAATCGCCATGATGAACCCGCCCTTCTTGAACGGCAGGAGTTCCCCGGTTCGACTCCGTGTGCCTTCCGGAAACACGATAAATGAGCGGCCAGCCGTCAGCGCCTTCGATGCGGCGTCCACCGCCGGCAGGCTCTGCCCGCGGTTGGCGCGCTCGAGCGGCACAAATCCTGCCGCGTCAAACACCCACACCAGGATGGGCACCGTGCGCAGCTCGGCCTTGTAGACCACGGAGATCAGCGGAAACAGCGACCGGAGGGCGAAGAACACCGCGGGCGGCTCGAGATTGCTGGCGTGATTGGCCACGTAGACCGCAGCGCGTCCTATCTGAATGTGCTCGGCTCCGACGATGTTGAGGCGGATGCCACACAGCGCGAAGCCGAGGCGCACCCCGAAGCCGCCTACGCGATACAAGGCTCTCGGGTCCCTGGATGCAATGGTCCACAGGAGGATCGGCACCCCGACGATCAAGAGGTACGCCGACAGGCTCGCAAACGTGGCGAACGTGCGGGCCGCTGCGACCAACGGACTTACGACGCGCGTGCCGCGCGACGCGGAGCGGCGGCCACGGCCGTGGCGGCCGCCGTCGCGGTCGCCGCCGTCTTTGCCCGAGTGGCCTTGGCGGCCACCGACCTGGAGATGTTACGGGCTTTTGTAGAGAAACAGCGCTCAAGCGCCTGTTCCACCCGCTCGTCGATGACGACGACCTTCTCGCCCATCACCTCAGAAATCTCGGAAACCACTAGGAACTTGGCCCGGTCCAGCATCCGCTTTTCGCGGAATGAGAGGCTTTTAGATTTCGCGAGGTGGCTCAGGCTCTTCAGCACCTCCACCACGTCGTAGATGGAGCCGGTCCGCATCCGATCGGAGTTGTCCTTGAACCGGCCTTTCCAGTTCTGGTGACTCTCGATCTTGCCGTCCCCCAACAACGAAAACAGCCGTTCGGTCTCATCGTCGGTTATCGCCCGTCGCAGGCCCACGCCATCGACGTTGTCGACCGGGACGAACACAGTGGTCTCATTGGCCATACGCAGTTGGTAGAAGCCGCACGTGGTGCCCATGATGGTCTTGGTTTCGATGCGCTCGACGATGCCGAGCCCGTGATTTGGGTAGATGACCTTGTCGCCGATCTCGAATGCCACGAGTCCCCCGGTTTTATTGACTGCGGACGCGCAGGCTGGCTAGCGCGTTGCCTGAATGAACCGTGAGTATACCTCAGACGGCCCAATCCGGCAACGTCGGCGACGATAAATTACTGCATGGCAATGACTTAGCTACTTACTCCCTATTTTACCCGCGTGCCCCTTCCCGGTGCGGGCACCCAGGTTGTCTCGCACGAGCGGTTGTTCCCGATTGGCCACGTTGAACCCGGCCTCATACACCATCTGGGTAATACGCTGGAGTTTCGGAAACATGATTTTCTCGACTGAATCCGACGCCTGGTGATAGTCGGGATGTGTGCCGGTGAAGAAAAACGCGATAGGAATGCCCTTGGTCGCGTAGCTGTAGTGGTCCGAGCGCGTGTAAAAGCTGTTGGGGTCGCGCGGGTCGTTGTATTCGTAGTTGAGCTGCAGCGGCTCGCGGGTGCCGAGGTTGGCATCCACCACCATGTTGTGCAATTCGGTGGAGATGCGGTCGGCGCCGATGACGTAGACCGTGCTGGCCTCACCGGGGAGGTTGTCGCGGTTGCGGCCAATCATGTCGATGTTGAATTGGGCCTGGATGGTGTCGAGGGGCACCACCGGAAAGTCGGCCATGTACCGCGAGCCCTGAAGACCCGATTCCTCGCCTGAATGCCACACAAAGATCGCAGACCGCTTCGGCTGGGGCCCGGTGGCAAAGGCCTTGGCGATGCCCATCAATCCCGTCGATCCCGACCCATCATCGTCTGCCCCGTTGTTGATGAGGTCGGGCACGGTGCCTGGGGCAGCGGCTCCACGGCCGCCTGCGGCGGGCGCTGCCGTGCGGTAACCGATGTGATCGAGGTGAGAACCGAACATCACGTAGGTCTTCTTGAGCACCGCGTCGGAGCCCTCCACCAGACCCACCACGTTCTTGGTGAGCTGCGTGGAGATGACCTCGTAGTTGTTGTTCATGTTGACGGTGACCTTGACGCCGGGCACCGAAAATGTCGGCAGCATGTCGCCTTTGTCTGAGGCGGCCTTCAGCGCGGCGAAATTTGTGGGCGCCGACGCAAAGATGACTTCAAACAGGCGGTCGTCGCCCGTGATCTGGGGCGTCACGAGCGCATCAATACGCTGCACCGTGGTGAGGTCTGCCGGCGCGGCTGGCACGCCACCGCGTCCGCCTCGTCCACCCGCCGGAACGCCGCGTCCGCCGCGGCCCGTACGCGCCGCAGCTAACTGCGCCTGGGCCTGGGTCACGGCCAGGCTGGCCTGCTGGAGCGCCGCCTGAGCTTCGGCAAGCGCTACTTCGGTTGGAGTCAGCGGTGCGGCCGCAGGCGTAAAGCCGAGCGCCGCCTTGGCGCCCATCGTTTCAATCGCGTAGCGGCTGCGCGCTCCAAGAACCCGGGCGGCACCGGTTAGGTTGGCCGGGCCGTTGCCCATCCAGACCACAAGCTTGCCCTTGGCGTCTCGGCCCTTGTAGTCGTCGTGCGCGGGCTCGGCCATGCTGATGCCAGAGCCGACAAACTCGACGCCATCAAAGGTCAGCGACTGTTTTCCGCCGGTGTTGGTCGGAAAGGTCACGCCCTCGCCGTGTTTGAAGGTGACCGGCGCCCTGCCTGGCGCTTCGACCGTCACCGACGAGTTGTTGGTGATGCGATAGCCCTTCTGCTGCACGTTCTGGAAGTACGTGCCGTTGTCGCCCATGGGCTTCACGCCCATCTCGCGCAAGCGCTCTGCGACGTACTGCGTCGCGAGGCCGTACCCTTCGGTGAAGATCGCCCGCCCTTGCAGTTCGTCAGACGACAGGTATGTGAGCCACTCCCGCAGGTCTTTCTCCTGGATGACCGCCCGGCGGCTGCCCTGCGCTGAGACGACCGGCCACGGCAGCGTCGCTGCCCCCGCCCACACTGCCGCCAAAACGCCCACCGTCACCCACCGCCGCCACATCGGTTTTCCAACCGTCATCTCACCCTCCTGATCACTCCCAATCCGGGGAAGCATACACCCGCGAGGCCCAGTGCTCGCGAGCTGCTCAACTACTGGTTCTGCTTCCGGGAGTCGCCCTGCAACGTCTTGGTGATGACCGCGCTGACGAGGCTGATCAGGATGGCGGCGACGATGGTGGTCAGGATGCCGCGCACCTCGAAACCGGCCAGGAAGTACGAGGTCAGCCACAGGCAGAACTCGGAGACCACGAAGTAGAAGAGGCCCAGCGTGAGGATGGTCACCGGCAGGGTCAGGATCACGAGCACAGGGCGCACGAGCGTGTTGACAATCCCCAGGACCGCGCCCGCCACGAACGCGTCCTGGGTCGTCGCGACGTTGACATCGTCGAACAGCCAGGCGACAAAGAGGATGGCCAAGGAGTTACCAATCCAGCGTAAAAGAAGTCCGGTCATGTCCCCTGCTATACTCTGCTCCTTGCCCTCCGGCCGGAGTGGCGAAACTGGCAGACGCGCGAGACTCAAAATC
>SYFT01000098.1 GCA_005799825.1 Acidobacteriota bacterium
CGAAACGTCAGTTGTCACAACGCCAACGTCTGTCACCCGTCCGTCGAGCTTGGCTTCTATTCTGACCAGTCAGTCTTCACTCATCGATTCCTCCGACCGTCTTTATAGCAACGTCTATTCCCGCTGAAAACATTGGGGGACTGCGCAAGAAGTGGTGTTTCCTCTGATCTTCGGCCCCACCCGTCATTACAGTGTCTGCGTGAACCCGGACACCCCGCCGGACGACGACGAGACCATCGTCGTGGCGGAAGACAAGTGAGAAGATGATGCCATGTTGATATCTGCGATTTCTGTTCTGATGGTGTCAATGCTCTCGGTGTCGCAAGCAGTTCAAGCGCCGGCGCCGCGGCTTGTGTCTATCGCCTGGCTAGTCGAGCACCTGAACGACGCCGACCTTGTGCTGTTGCATGTGGGCAGCGCACGCGATTACCCGACTCACATTCCGAGTGCGCGCCTGATCACGCTGGCGGACGTGTCCGTCTCGGACTCGAGCGCCGCCGGTCTCAACCTGCAGATGTTACCCGCCGATCAGCTCAGGGCCCGGCTCGAATCCCTCGGTGTGTCGGACACGTCCCGTATCGTGGTCTATCCGGCGATCAATGCAATCCAGTCGAGCACACGTGTGATGCTCACTCTGGACTATGCCGGTCTGGGCGCCCGCGCGTCGTTGCTCGATGGTGGATTGACCGGATGGGTCGCTGCAGGCCGGCCAACCTCCGATGTGACGCCGCCAGCCACGCAGGGCAGTCTAAAGCCGCTGCAGATCCAGCCACTGGTGGTGGACGGCACGTTTGTACGCGAGCACCTCACCAGGCCCGGCTTCAAGATTGTGGACGCGCGGGCGAAGACGCTCTACGACGGCGTGGCCACCGGCGGCAGCGCCGAGCGCCCGCACAAGACTGGGCGCATCGAAGGAGCAGTGAACGTGCCGTTCAGCGAGATCACAAACGGCGCGTCGCAGTTCAAGACCGTGGATGAATTGCGTGCCCTGTTCACCGCTGCGGGCGTCAAGCCCGGAGACACGGTGGTAGCGTATTGCCACATCGGCCAGCAGGCCACTGCCACCATTTTCGGCGCACGGCTACTCGGGTTCCCAGTGCTGCTTTATGACGGGTCGTTCGAAGAATGGTCGCGGTTACCGAATGCACCGGTCACAAATCCGTCGGTGAGGATCAAATAGCATTCCGAGCCTTCATGACAGCCCCACGCATGTCTTCAGGAATCTTCATGGCCCTTCATGGTGAAAGCACTATCGTCGAGAAATCAGGGAGTCCTGTCGAATCGTCAGCTGTTCGTCTGCGCGCCCGGGCACACGAACGACGATCGACGCTTCAAAGAACTGGTCGCCCACCGTAAGCCGGGGACTCACCAGCGACGAGTCGGAAGGCGCAGCGATGCCGAGTTCGGCCAGCGTTGACGCAAAGCGCCCGCGGGTCTTCCGGAATGCCACCTGCGCGTCGTAGACGTCGTGAAGCCAACGCCGTATCGGCCACGTAGGATCGGGTCGGAAGGCCGAACTCCCTGGCTTCGCGCTGGAGAACTGAACGTATCCCCAGCGCTCAGGACGATGCATGTTGATCACGTGTTGGGGTGACCACACCCAGTTGTCTTCCTTGGTGTCTGGGACCTTGGCATACGCCCCGGTCATGGGATGTGGCGGCTGCAACTGCCACTCGACGCGCGAGAAGTTGACTCGCCACTGATCGCCGTCCACCGGCGGCGCGGCGCGGCGCGCCAACTCGCCAAGCGCCGGCCAGGGCAGCGCGAGTTCCACCGACCAGCCCCGGTCCACATCGCGCCCGTCATTCAGCGTGCCGTTCAGATGCACGGCTGACTTCAAGGCGGCGATCTCCCACCCATTCACCGCCTTTCCCTCGTCTTTGTACGGCTTCGGCAGCAGTAGGTCCCACGTGGTGCCGAGTGCATTGATCTCAAGCTCGTAGTACTCGTGGTTGTCGCCGTTGGGATCGATGAAGATCTCGAAATCATGGTCGCTGAAGATCACCGAGTCGTGGGCGGTGAGCGTTGCCCATAAGTGAGGCTCCTTCATCTCGGCGCCGACATAAAAGTACGAGTCATCCCACAACATCTTGACGCGGGTGTCGAAGCGCGGTCGCGGTCTGGTGTCGCCTTCGATGTCCACAAAGCTCTCGGACCACGGCGCGTCGCGCCAGGGTCCGTCGTCCAGTCTGCCATCAGTGGTCAGCGGGGAAGAAGCGCGATAGGCGACGTAGCCGCGCGGGTGGTCTGATGGCGTCTGCCCGTTCGACGCGAGGACACCCGACAGGAAGAGCGGGAGAAGGATCGCCGCCTTCTTCGTGACCATCACCTGCGAGGCGTTCATCTTCCGGCGACCCTCGCGAAGAGCTTCCGTCTCTCGTCGCTGAGCGCGCCCAGATCAAAAAGCGACACGCCTGCCGCACCGCCATCGAGCGCCATCTCCACGGTGCGCGTGAAATCAGCGGCGCTGAGCGGATCGATGAACAGCCCGCTACACACAGGCGCCTTCACCGTGCGCGTCGCTTCTTCTGTGTACTGTTTCACCCACTCGGGCCCCGCCTGATAAAACGTGTGATACAGCATTGGAAAAAATGTATCTAAAGCGAAGCGGCCCCAGTCTTGCCGCACCATCGTGCGGGCCAGGCTCGGCCCCGGGAAGACCGCCGCGCTGATCTGTTTGCCGCCAGCTTTTGCCGCAGGCACCAGGAAGGTGTTCACCAGATCGACGACGGTCTTCAGTCGATACTCGAGCCACTCGGGCTGGCTCTCCGGGTTCTTGAATGTCATCGGATCCACGCCATGCGTGGACTTGAAGGCGTTGCGGCTCAACTCCGTGTAGCCGTAGTCGTACGGCGGATAGACCTTATCTTGCACGATGCCGTACTTCGCCCACAGGTCCGACGGCAGGATGGCGTCGGGATGCCGGATGTAATCCAGGTGAACGCCCGTCAGACCCGGCACTGCGGCAAGTTCGCGGACGGTATCGCGCACGAAGACTCGCACATCGGGGTGGGCCGGGTCCAGGAACTTATAATAGTCCACGTAGGCCGGCTTGTTCACGGCCGACTCGCCTTTGGCGTTAACGTTGTACCAGTCGGGGTGATCGCGAATGACCGACGGCAACAAACACGGCATGCACCACATCCACGCATGCACTTCCAGACCCGCGCGCGCGGCCACGGGGATGGCACGCTCCAGCCACGGGCCACGCACGGGCAAACGGGTGCTTCCCCAAAGCGCGCTGGATCCGTTGTAGACCTCCGGGATGATCCCGGCGAAGCCCGCGGCTTTCAGCTGATCAAATTGCCGCGCCCACTCATCGTCTGATCGCGTCAGGGACGGCCGCATCCAGACGTAGTGCTTCTTCGGTTGCACTAGACCGGCGAACGGCACCGCCATCGCCGCGAGCCCAGTGGCTTTTAGAAACTCCCGTCTCTCCATTTCGCCTAGGACGCACTCAGTCCCGGAGCGCCGCAACGGGATCAATGCGCGTTGCGCGGAGCGCCGGTAGCATTGCCGCGAGGAGCCCGATAGTGATGGTCGCTAGGCCGGCAATGATAAAGGCCTGGGCGTCAAGCGTCGCCACGCCAAACAGCAGGCTCTCCATGGACTTGCCCAGGAGCGCGGCGCCGGTGAGGCCGAGTACGACACCCACCATCACCACCTTCGCTGCTCCGAACACCACCATCTGGAATGTGCCACCGGCATCGGCGCCAAGCGCCATGCGAATGCCGATCTCCGTGGTGCGTCGCGTCACCGCGTAGGTGACGACGCCATAGACGCCCAGCGCTGCGAGCAGCGCGGCGCATAACGCCAGGCCGGCAAGCAACGTCATGTTAAAGCGCGGCTGGGCCACCGAGGCCGAGACTCGATCTTCGATCGTCGTGATCTTCGCGATGGGCAGTGCTGAATCGATCTGCATCATCTGCGATCGGATCGCTGTGGCTACCGCACTGGCCGGCTGCGTCGTCGCCACCACCACCTGCATTTCACTGAGCGCAAATTGAAAGTAAGGCACAAAGACTTCGGGCTCGGCCGAAGAGGCGAGTCCGTCGTGTTTAATGTCTGTCACCACACCTACGATGCGCAGGTCGCCTGCCATTGGGATCTTCACCAGCTTGTCGAGTGGACTCGCGCCCTGGAAGTAACGCTTCGCGACCAACTCGTTGACGATGGCGACCTTGGCGCCATTTTCACGTCCATCGAAGTTGTCAAACACTCGTCCATCTACCAACTTGATTCCCATTGTTTCGAAGTAGCCGGACATGACCGCGCGGTATCGCGCGCGGGGCCGCTCGGACGGCGAGGCTTCTGCCAGGCCGTCGATGGTGAACGGCAGCTCGAACTGCACGCCAAGTGAACTCATGGGAAGTGCCGAGACCGCCGAAGCACTTTCTACACCCGGCATCACCTTCACACGTGAGACGAGGTCGTCGAAGAACTGCTTCTTGGTGGCTGAGGGGCCGTAACGCGACGCGGGCAGCACGATGTGCGCAGCGACGATGCCCGAGGTCCGGTATCCCGGATCGACTGATGTCAGTTGGACGAAGCTGCGAATCAGCAGACCAGCGCCCACGAGCAGCATCAGTGCCAGTGCCACTTCGGCTGCCACCATCGCGTCTGATAGTCGTCGCGCCGATCGGCTCGCAGAAGCGCCGCGGCCGGAATCCTGGAACACCTCAACCAGATGCGGCCGCATCGCCCGCCACGCCGGGAAGAGCCCGAAGATGAGCGCGGCCACGATGGACGTGATTGCGGTGAAGGCCAGCACAGACCAGTCGAGGCCGATGTTGTCGGCGCGTGGCACGTTGACAGGAATGAGCGGGCGCACCGCGCCGATGCCCCACCAGGCGAGTAGGAGACCGGCCAGGCCGCCAAGGCCCGCAAGCGAGCCGCTCTCGACGAGCGAGCGCCGCAGCAGCGCCCACTGGCTGGCCCCAATCGCCGCACGCACAGCAAATTCCTTCGCGGTCCGCGCCGAACGCACCAGAAGCAGGTTGGCGATGTTCACACAGGCGATCACGAGCACAAGGACAACCGCGCCGAATAGGACCCACAGCGTCTTGCCGATGTCGCCGACTACCTGCTCATGCGCGGGGACGAGTGTGACGCCCCAGCCGGCGTTGGACTCGGGGTTGTCTTTCGCGATGGTCGCGGCGATCCGATCCATGTCCGCCTGCGCCTGTTCGATGGTGGCACCGGGCTTGAGCCGGCCGATCGAGTTGTACGTGCGGTGCGGGCGCGAAGCGAGTGCGGCCGGATTCACCGTGAGGGGCGCCCAGAGTTCCACCTCGGCATCACCTGCAGGAAATTGAAACTCGCGCGGCATCACGCCCACGATTTCGTAGCTGGCGTCATCGAGGTTCAGCGTCCGGCCAAGCACGGACGTCTCCTGGCCGAAGCGTTTGGTCCACGCCGCATGGCTTAGCACCACCGTCTTCGCCGAGCCGGGTTGTTCTTCGTTCGGCGTGAACACCCGGCCGATCGCCGGCGTGGCGCCGAGCACGTTGAACATGAGCGGCGAGACGTCCACCGTGGTGATGCGCTCGGCATCGTTCGCCGTCTTGAGTGTGAATCCCTTGTAGCGCCACACGGCCAGGCTCTCGAAGGTGGTGGTCCAGTTGCGCCAATCGAGATACGTGGCGGACGACACCTGCGCACGGTCCTGCGCCAGCGTCTTGTTGTTTTCCCACGCCACCACCAACCGCTCGGGTGCGGCGTAGTCTAGAGGGCGCAGCAACACACCGTTGAGCACGCTGAAAATCATAGAGTTCACGCCGATGGCCAGTCCCAATGTGATGAACACCACGGCGGCAAAGCCGCGATTAGCCGTGAGGAACCGCCACGCTTCGTTCAGGTCATGCTTCATGCGGCGACGGTATCACATCGACTTGGCGCCGCACATGAATGTCCCTATGATGGCAGCATGATACTCACACGCTCTGTCCTCGTGTCTGCCGGAACAACATGGTGACCTGTCTCCATCCCAAGGGCATCGTCGCGGCGCTCCTGTTGTTGGGCGGTCTTGCCGCTTTGGGTGCACCGCTTCGCGCGGACGATCCGGTGCAGAGTCGGTGGCGTCCTGATGACCTGCGCATTGACGGGGTGATGACCGACTGGACGGACCTGACATTCGTTTCGAAGGACGTGGCTCTGGGCGTGGCCAACGATCGCGAGCATCTCTATTTCGTGGTCGTCACCAGCAACCCTGCCGTGATCACCCAAGTCATCCGCGCGGGACTTTCGATATATGTGGATCCGCAGGGCATGAAGGGGCAGGCCTTTGGTGTTCGCATCCCTCCGGTTGGATCGCGTCTCGCGCAAGGTACTCCTGCACCGAGGGCCGATGAGCCTCCGCTGCTGAGCTACTTCGACATTCTTGGCCCCGGTCGCGACGACCAGCGACGGGTGATGGTGGAAGAGCCGTCAGGGGTGGCGCTCAGGATTGGCAGTCACGACAGTGCGTTTTTCATGGAGGTGCAGGTGCCCTTCGCAACTGGCGCGAACCGCCCCTATGCTCCGGGCATCGATGTGGCGAAGGGGCTCGTCACCCTCGGCGTCGTCACACCCGAGCCGCCCCGCACACCGTCTCGGGGTGGCGGCCGTGGCGGCGGACCCGAGCCGGCGAGAGGCAAGTCCATCGATATCTGGACGACCGCGCGTCTGGCCACGACGCGCTAAGAATGGAGCGGGAAACGGGATTCGAACCCGCGACTTCGACCTTGGCAAGGTCGCACTCTACCACTGAGTTATTCCCGCGTCAGAGCAGCCTTGTGAGTTTACACAAAGGCTGCCGGTCTGGGCAAGACACCTTATGTCGTGGTGCGTGTTTACAGGGATTTCGTAGGGCAGCCTGGGTTTCAAGGCCGCCGTTCTGATAAACTCCCCTGGCAACCATGAGTGTCCGCACCCGTCTCGCGTGTCGCTGTTGTTGTCGGGCCTAGTGCCTGACTGACGCGAGTCTCGTTCGCCTCCATTAGTCAGTTTCTTCAGAGGGCGCCGTCGCCAAGCGGTAAGGCAGAGGTCTGCAAAACCTCCATCCCCGGTTCGATTCCGGGCGGCGCCTCCAACATTAGATCGCTGGGGCCCCTACGCCCCAGCTAGCTTCCGCACCTTCCGCGAGAACGCTGCAGTTGCTCCAGCACTTTAGATCGCTGCGGTCCCCTGTTTGGCCCGCCGTAGCCTTGGCGAAGGTGCCACCCCGACCGGCTTCCCCAACACACAGACGCCGGTTGTATTCTTCGGCGTTCAGCGGTCATGCGGGGAAGCGGGCGTACGCCTCACACACCGCCCGCCACGCCGCCTGCGCACGGGCATCTCGCCGTTCGTGCCGGTCTTCCTGATGGTCGAACGCGTGCATGTCGAACTCGGGGGCGATCGCCATGTGGATGGGGCATCGGCGGATGCGCCGCGGTTCACCAATCTCCACCTGTACGGTGTCGGGTGGAGGCATGAAGTGGTAGGTGGCCAGGGCCATCGGATAAAAGTGGGTCGGCCTGGTTGCCCGTTGCGCCATGAGGTGGAACATCTCCACGCTCTGCGCATCAAACGGTGCGACGTCGACGACGCCCGACTTGTTGATGCGATCGCGCCCGCCGCTGGGCGCTACGTAAATACAGTGGCCGCCATCCGAGAGGAGTTGTGTCATCTGTTCAAGCGCGCGACGGTTGTGCCGCTGTTTGGCCGCTTTTTGTTCAGGCGGGTGATCAATATGGCGCTTGGAGAAGATGCACAGCAGGTTGCGTCCCATGCTGAACGGCACGGCGAGGGGATCAGTGATGACGCGTTCACCTGCGACGAAGATCATCTCGCGACCGATGGCCGGAAATTGGTCCTCCAGGAGGATGCTCATGGCCTGCGGGTCGGCTTCGTTCTGGTGGTTCGCCAGGAAGATCACGTTTTCGCCGGAGGCGAGTTGTGTGGCGATGCGATGCATCACCTCGCGACCGGTAAATGTCGATCGGCCCTTGTCCATCAGCGGCCGCAGGAACTCGACGCCAAACGAGTAGTAGTCGAACGGTGCAATGACTTGCCGGTGATAGGGCTCGAATGCGTGCGGGGCGCGCACCTGCTCTTCCACCAGCTTCACGAACACGGACATCAACCGGTCGGCCGTCTCTGGCGGCCCTCCCGCCTCGGCGGCGATCGTCCGGTAGGTCTCTGAGACTTCCTGGAGGGTGTGTTTGTAGTTCATTGAGTGACCAGAAAGGGGCACTAGAGTCTAACTCTTGACGATGCCCGTCGTCCGGTCGTGATCAATAATCTCGGTCACCATGTCTCACCGAAGCCCTCGACTGTCCGCTTTCACCCGGCATGCCGCCATGGCCTGCGCGGCCGCGATTCTGACCTCGCTGGTGTCGGCCCAGGCCCCACCGGCCCGGCCCGTCTTTGAGAACGGCCAAGCCCAGATGGTCCCGGCCTTTGAAGACGCCACGAAGTGGATTCGCCACCGACTGTGGGTGGAGACCGAGTTTGATTCGGACGGCGACCGCAAACGCGACCGTGTGCATGTGGATGTCACACGCCAGTTACAGACCGACACGGAAGGGCTGAAGGTGCCCGTGGTGTACGAGTCGTCGCCCTACTTCGCCGGGACGTCTGGCGACCCGAAGTTCCTGTGGGATGTGAAGCAGGAAGTGGGCGTGGATTCCCCGCCGCGCACCTCGCAGCCGGAGATTGAGTTCAAAGCGGCGCGCACGAGTGTTTCCAATGCGCAGGTGACGGCGTGGGTGCCGCGCGGCTTCGCCGTGGTGCACTCAGAGGCGCCGGGGACCGGGCTGTCGCAGGGGTGTGCCACGGTGGGCGGCGCGCCCGAGCGCCTTGCGCCCAAAGCCGTCATCGACTGGCTGAACGGCCGCGCAAAGGGTTTCACGACCCCCGATGGCAGCGAGGAAGTGAACGCCACGTGGGCCACCGGAAAAGTCGGCATGACGGGCACGTCGTACAACGGGACTATCCCGCTTGCGGCGGCGGCCACCGGCGTTGCCGGGCTCGAGGCCATCATTCCCATCGCGCCCAACACGTCGTATTACCACTACTACCGGTCCCACGGCCTGGTGCGGCACCCCGGGGGCTGGCTCGGTGAGGACATCGACTTCCTGTACGACTTCGTCAACAGTGGCGACCCGGCGCGCCGCGCCGTCTGCAACAAGATCTACCGCGACGGCGAGTTTGTGGAGGGCCGCGATCGCAAGACCGGCGACTACAACGCGTTCTGGATTTCGCGAGACTTGCTGCCGCTCATGGGCAACGTGAAGGCTGCTGTTCTCATGGCGCATGCGTTCAACGACTGGAACGTGGTGCCCGAGCACAGCGTGCGCATCAGCAACGCGCTCAAGGGGAAAGTGCCGCTGCAGCAGTACTTCCACCAGGGTGGTCACGGTGGTGCGCCGCCGATGGAATTGATGAACAAGTGGTTCACGCGGTACCTGTACGGGATCGAAAACGGCGTGGAAAAAGATCCCAAGGCGTGGATCGTGCGAGAAACCCCGCCGGCTCCCGACGCAGCACCGGCTCCGACGCTACCAACCACGGGGTCCCCTGTGACGGCCCCAGGACGCGGGCGGGGACGAGGCGCCACACCGCCGCCAACGCCCTACGCCGACTATCCGAATCCGGCAGCCGCAGTAGTGACGCTGCGCCCTGGGGCTGGGGGAGGCGCCATCGGCGCCCTCGGGATCGCAGCCGCCTCCGCGAAGCAGGGGAGCGAGGTGCTCAGCGACAACGTTGAAATGGCCGCGCCGGCACTGGCCCTTGCGGCCGAATCGCGACACCGCCTGCTGTATGCCACGCCGGAGTTGACCGACGCAGTACATCTTTCCGGCACCGTGCGCGTGACCCTTCGTATGGCATCGAGCAAGCCGGCCGCCAACCTGTCTGTGTATCTCGTGCAGTTGCCGTGGACAGAGGGGCCGATTGGAACGGCAAACCTGATCACACGTGGTTGGGCGGATCCGCAGAATCACAAGGCGCTGACACGGGGCGGCGACTTCAACTCCCGCGAACGCGGCACCCCGCTCAAGCCCGGGGAGTTCGTCACGATGACGTTTGATCTGCAGCCAGATGACCAGATCATTCCGTCCGGTAAACGTATCGGCCTGATGATCTTCTCAAGTGACCGCGACTTCACCTTGTGGCCGCAACCCGGCACTGAGCTGACCATCGACCTGGACGGCACAAGTGTGCGCCTGCCGGTGGTGGGTGGACCTGCCGCGTTTGGTCGCGCCACAGGTATCGTCTCGCGGTAGGATTCGCGGTATGCGACATCGCTGGCTGGTGGTGGCCCTGATCGTGGCGGCCATGGTTCCGCTCTCTGCGCAGCGGCGCCGCGGCGGCGGCTTTCGAATGGGCGGATTCGTGCCTATACCCGCGGCGGTGCCATACGACGCCAAGTTCTCGATCGTGCGCCTCTGGTACGCCAACTACCCAGGATGGTCCTACGACTATCCGGACATGGAGCAGCACCTCAACCTGATCCTGCCTGAGCTCACCGCAATCACTCCGAGTCCGCACGGCGGGACGGTGCTCAAGATGGACGACCCCGAGCTGATGAAGTTCCCTCTGGCGTATCTGTCAGAGCCTGGCTACTGGTACCCCAGCGAAACCGAAGTCGCGGGCTTGCGCACCTACATCGATAAGGGCGGTTTCCTGATCGTGGATGATTTCCATTTTCAAGACGAATGGAACGTCTTCGAAGTGGCGATGATGCGAGTTCTCCCGAAAGCGCGGATTGTGCGCCTCGACATCTCGCATCCGATTTTTAATACGTTCTTCGCCATCAAGACGCTCGACGTGCCCTATCCCGGCCGCATGGGCCAGCAGGGCTTGATGGGCGAGTTCTACGGCATCTACGAAAACAACGATCCGACCAAACGGCTGTCGGTGGTCATCAACTACAACATGGACATCGGCGACTACATGGAGCACTCCGCCGAAGGTGTCTACGCGGTAGACCCCACAAACGAAGCCTATAAGTTCGGGATCAACTACCTCCTGTACGGCATGACTCGATAAAAGCCGCGGCCTTGAGGCCCAGCCGCGCTACGACGGCAAGCGCTCCTGGAACACACCGTCCCTGATTTCGAACGTGAGCGACTGGCCGCCTGTGCCCGACCACGTCGTGAAGTTGAAGGTCGATCCGCGTTTAACTCTGTACACCCGGATCGGGTGGTAGCTGAGAGGGGCACCCGCGCGGTATTGCTGCGGTGCCTGGGGGGATTCCATGAAGTACGCGGTGTTTGGGCCCACGACAGTGGCGGTGCCATCGCGCTCAAGCAGGACGGCCGTCTCACGATCGATCGCCAGCGCACGAGCCGGACGAGCCGCCGCAGTCCCGCTCGGCTTCAGCCAGCCATCCTGGTGCAATCGCGCCATGAAGGCGACGGTGCGTCCCAGACGGCCTCGTTCAACCACGTGGCTATCGGTGATGAGCCCGTCAAGGTACTTCAAGGACAGGAAGTCCCTGTCGATCGTGATATCGGGCGACAGGGGATCGGCCAACGCCTGCGCCGTGGTGATCGAACTGCGCATGGCCGAGTAGGAGAACTCACCGAGGATTGCCAGTCCGGCCGATGTGCCACCGACAGGGACGCCTCGGGCTGCGGCGTTGTTGACCATCGTCTCTACCGGAGTGTCCTTGAAGAACGTGACGTACTTACTTTGATCACCACCCGCAAAAAAGATCGCCTCAGCGCGCCCCAGGCGTTCCAGGAGCTTCGGGTCAGACGCCGCCTCGCGCGACTTCACGACAAAACTCTCGATCGAATCCAAACCGCCGATCTTCATCGCGAAGGGATGGTAGCCGTCGGCGCCCGACGCGCGCAGCACCACGATGTCACCCCCACCCGCATGCGCGAACAACCACTTGAACGCGTCGGGCTGATCCGTCCCTCCACCGGCCAGTAATACTCCGCCGGTGGTGGCCCGCGTGACATCCGCCTCGCTGCCGGTCAGGTAGTGGTCATACAACTCACCCCGGGTAACCGTCGTCGGCCACACCGGCTCCTGGGAGGCGGACGTCACGGCAAGCACGCACGCCCCAAGCACCGCACTCACACCAATCACTGGTCGTACGCTCATCACCCCTCCGACCTCAGACTATCGTTGAACCTAATCGCCATTACTCTTGCGCCGAGTAGCTTGTTCCGAAACCCGGCTGCATCGCTGAATGAGTCCAGTGGCGGGGGAAGGCCAGCCTCGCCCTTCACATCACAGGCCAGCACCTCATGCGGTGCCAGTCGCTCCACCCACTCGTCCCACCAGGGCGTGACACCACGAGCCAGGGGCTCGAGGATGACAAGGGTCACGCCACGGCCCACGAGGTGATCGATGGTGTCAAGCAGCTGCGCGCGTTCGGGCTTCGGCAATTCGTTGATGGACCAACCAGCGATGACGCCGGTCCTGGCGAGCACTGCGTCGCTCTGCTTGAGCAGGGTCCTGGCGGCCGCCACCAGATCGCCTCGAGTGGTCTGTCCACGTAGACCGAGCGTGCGCCAGTTCCAACGCGCTTCTTCAAGCGCCCAGGGATGTGTGTCAACCCCCGTGATGGACGGCGGTATCTCGTGCAGCAGTGCCCACGCCGCGCTGCACACGCCGGTACCGCATCCGAGGTCAACGAGTGATGCCAGATCCGTTCGTATGCCCAGATGCGCCATCGCCTCGCGTGTCGTCAGCAGATGGACAGGCGCGTAGAAGAGCGCGAAGGCTGCGCGTTTGCCTGCCGAATCCAGAGGTGACCGGTCGGACAACTGGGTGCGCCGTTCCACGTATCGCGCCGAGAGCGCACGAACCGCCCGGGTGAATTCCCGACGAGTCAGGTTGGCCATGTGACGCGCTTCGAGCGCCACAAGCCAGGTCTTGAGCCTTGGGTCGGCAATCATCGCGCTGGGCGCGCCTGGGTATAACGCGAGGGAAGAGCGTGGCCCAGCACAGGGGCCAGTGCCAGCGCTGCGTCAGAGACCGCATCGACGTCGATGCCGGTCTCGATGCCGAGGCCATTGAGCATGTAGACCAGATCTTCTGTCGCGAGGTTGCCTGTGGCTCGCGGAGCGTACGGGCATCCGCCAAGGTCACCGGCCGACGCGTCGAAGGTGGTGAGGCCAAACTCAAGTGCGGCCAACACGTTGGCGAGCGCCATGCCGCATGTGTCGTGAAAGTGTAGGGCGACAGATTTGGCGGGAATGGCCTCGAGCAACTGCGGCAACATCGCCTTGACCTGACCCGGATGCGCCACGCCGACCGTGTCGCTGACCGCCACTTCGAAGACTCCGATGTCCAGCAGCCGCTGCGTCAGAGTCACCACACGATCGACCGGAATGTCTCCCTCAAACGGGCAGCCGAATGCCGTCGAGAGGTAGCCCCTGACCCGGAGGCCGGCGGCCGATCACGATTGGCCGCGTACTCCGGCGAGGTGGTTTTGATTAGGCTGGTCAGGGGCTCCATCGGCGCGACCATTGTACAGGTGGGGCGGGCAGGCGAAGTACAATGGCCACCATGGGAGTGGAAATACCGTGAGTGACCGTACCTCCATCTTGCTCGGCGCCCTGGCGGGTGCCGTCGTGGGCGGCTGCATGGGCTACCTATTCTTCACCGAAGATGGGCGCCGGCTGCGTGAAGACCTTGAACCCCGACTCGCGGACCTGGCGACCGAGATTGACCGCGCCCGGTCCATGGTGAAGAACGCGCGCGCGGATGTCTCACCCTTCGGACGTTCGTAGCGCCGGCGTCAGGGCAGGTCGCCTGCGCCGGCGTCTGGCGCGGAGCCTGTGGCTCGGCGTGCAGGCGGCCGGACGAGGCGTGGTGGAGTTCTACAAGAGTGACAATCTGACGTCCTCCGCGTCGATCGCGTACTACGCGCTTCTTTCGATCTTCCCATTCTCGTTGCTGGTGTTGTCAGCGCTTGGTCAACTCGCGATGAGCGAAGGAGGGTCGACGCTGCTGCAGGTGCTGACGCGCGCGATGCCCGCCCGTGTCGAGTTCCTGGCGCAGATCGAGGCGTTGGGACCGCGCGCTCTGCAACTGGGCGTCATGGGCACCCTCGTAATGTTGTGGGCCGCCATGGGCGTGTTTGGCGCCATCACCTCCGCGGTCAATTACGCCTGGGGCGTTGATCAGCCCCGCGGGTTCTGGCACCACAAGCTGTTCACGCTGTTGATGCTGCTGACGGCCGGCGTCCTGATGGTGGTCGCGCTCGTGATCGTGGGCGCGATGCAGGTGATCGACACCGGATGGTTCGCCACGCTTTCCGCGAGGTGGCCGCTCGTGGGATGGGTGGAAGGCGTGGTGGTGCGTAATGCGCCGACGCCACTCTTCATGCTGGTGGTCGGGTTGATCTACTACTACGCACCCAACGCCAAGGTGAAGGTGAGAGATGTGTGGGTCGGTGCGCTGTTGGCCGGCTTGCTGTGGCGCGGGGCGTTTGCGCTGTTCACATTTTACCTGCGGGACCTGTCGCGCTTTAATGTGGATGGATCGGTGGCCACCGTCATCGCATTTCTGATCTGGGTGTACGTGTCGGCTGCGATTCTTTTGTACGGCGCCGAGGTGTCGGCCGCGTACGCACGCCTGCGAAAACAGATTCCTCCCACCGAACCAGCCGCGGCCGAGCGAGATCCGGTCGCCTGACGCCGAACGGACACCCATGTCAAACCGCCTTCAGCACGAGCGCAGTCCCTATCTGCTTCAGCACGCAAACAACCCGGTGGACTGGTATCCCTGGGGCGATGCCGCGTTTGCCCGCGCACGAGACGAGAACAAGCCCATTTTCCTGTCGATTGGCTACTCGACGTGCCATTGGTGTCACGTGATGGAGCACGAGTCGTTCGAGGATGAGTCGATCGCGGCGCAGCTGAATCACGACTTCATCTCCATCAAGGTAGACCGGGAAGAACGGCCCGATATTGATCGCGTCTACATGACCTTTGTGCAGGCCACGACCGGCGCCGGCGGGTGGCCGATGACGGTATTCCTGACACCCGACCTGCATCCATTTTTCGGGGGCACGTACTTTCCTCCCACGTCGCGCTGGGGGCGGCCGGGATTCAGCGAGGTGCTGACGCACCTTGCGACTGCGTGGCAGGACGACGCGGCCAAGGTGCGAACAGCGGCTGCGGGTCTGTTGACGCAGTTGCGTGAGACCGTCGCGTCTGCCGCGCTGCCAAACGTGGTGCCTGTGGCGCCGGTGGCTGCCGTGACCGAGGGCGTCAGCCACTTTACGAAGGCGTACGATCGACGCAACGGGGGGTTCGGCGGCGCACCGAAGTTCCCCAGGCCATCGGAACTGCAGTTCCTGCTCGACGCCTGGGCACTGACCCATGTTCACGAGGCACGGCAGATGACGGTGGACACGTTGCGGGCCATGGCGCTTGGCGGCATTCACGATCATCTGGGCGGTGGCTTCCATCGGTACTCCGTGGACGCCGAGTGGCGGGTGCCGCATTTCGAGAAGATGCTGTACGACCAGTCGCAACTGGTGCTCGCGAACCTAGCCGCGTCGCAGGCGAGCGGTGACCCGTTTTACGCCTCGGTCGCCGAAGACACGCTTGACTATGTGCGGCACGACCTCACGGCGTCGGACGGCGCGTTTTTCTCCGCTGAAGATGCGGATTCACTGGTGCCTGGCGGCGACACCAAGAGTGAAGGCGCTTTTTATGTGTTCTCGACGGCTGAGATCAATCGCCTCTTCGAGGCCGACGCGCCGATCGTGCGCCGCAGGCTTGGGTTGGAAGATGCGGGCAACGCGCCGTCCGACCCCCACGACGAGTTCCGCGGTCTCAACATCCCCTATGTGGCGCAGTCGGTGGAGGAGATTGCGGCCAGAACCGGTCGCAGCAACGAGGACGTGTTGCGCGTGCTGGCCGACATGCGGGGACGACTGTACGAGGCCCGCAGCCTGAGGCCACGCCCTCACCTGGATGACAAGGTTCTCACGGCGTGGAATGGGTTGATGATTGGTGCGTTCGCCCGGACAGCCCGTGTGCTGGTGAACAGCCCCCGCCGCGACGAGTGGCGCGAGTCGGCCGAACGGGCGGCACGCAGCCTGAAGCGCACGGTCTGGAATGATGCCGGGCGCACGCTGCAGCGCAGGTTCCGCGACGGCGAAGCGGCCGTGGACGCCTTTTGCGAGGACTACGCGTGCCTCGCCTTTGGGTTGATCGAACTGTTTCAGGCCACGGGCGATTCCGAATGGCTCGATTGGGCGCTGACCCTGACTGAAGTGCAGACAAACAAATTCTGGGACGAGACCGATGGCGGTTGGTTCAGCACGACCGGCGAAGACTCCTCGGTGCTCCTGCGGCTCAAGGAAGATTACGACGGGGCCGAACCCGCCGCAGCGTCAGTCACCGTGCGCAACCTGATGGTGCTTGCGCATCTCACAGGCGGCCACTCATTTATGGACCGCGCGAAGCGCTCACTCGAGCGTTACGGCACTGAACTGGGTCGCGTCGCACGCGTGATGCCCTACATGGTCTCGAACCTGGCGGCCTGGCACGCACGGGCCTCTCAGATCGTGATTGTCGGCGCGCCGGGAGAAGACCGCCTGGCGCTCGAGCGCGTGGTGGCCGGACGCTACCTGCCGTTTGCCGTACAACTCACGCTCACGCCGGGTGCAGGGCAGGACGCGCTCGCGGGGCGCCTGCCGTGGCTCGGGGCCATGAGACCTGTTGATGGACACGCGACGGCGTACCTATGCAGTAACTTCGCCTGCCAGCGGCCCGTTACCACCGCTGCAGAGCTCGAACGCCTGCTCGACGACCTCGCCGCGCCCGCTCGCGTCATTCTGTAGCGCCACTACGCCTGCACCGAGGCGCGCTTTCCCACAAAGATCGTGTGCCTTGGCCCGCCACGCTTCAGGCGCGCGCGCATCCTGTGCACGTTCACAGTGAAGCCGGCCCAGCGCAGTCGTTGCTCAAATTTCCGATCCTCCCACGCAGACCACACGGCCAGCACACCATCGGGTCGTAGGGCGCGATGGGCTGAGAGCACGCCGTCGTTCGCGTAGAGCGCGGCATTGCCGGTGGCGGTGAAGGCGTCGGGACCATTGTCCACGTCAAGCAGAATGGCGTCGAACCCCTCCCGATCAAGCCGCATCGTCTTTCCCACGTCGTCGATGATGACTTTCACGCGCCGGTCGTCCAGCGGGTGATTCGCAAGCGGCCCAAGTGGGCCCCGGTTCCACTCCACGACACCGGCCACCAGTTCACCGACCACGACTGATGCGGTGGGCGGCAGCAAATCGAGTGTGGCTCTCAATGTGTAGCCAAGCCCGAGGCCGCCGACGAGCACCCGTGACGATTCGGTCGTGGTGAGGTGCTTGCACGCCAGTGCCGCCAGCTCTTCTTCCGAGCCGTGCATCCGGCTCGACATCAGCATCTTGCCGTTGGCCAGGATCACCAGGTCCCGGTCGTGCTCCATCAACGTGAGGCGCGTGCCATCGGGAGTCTGACTTTCGCCCAGCAATGTCCAAGGCTTCATGGTGAACGTACAAGGGTACGGCAAATTGGTTCGTGGCATTCAACCGCGTGAAGAGCACGTCGGCCAGCTGCTGGTCATTAGTCACCTTCAAGACGTGCCATCGGGGCAACAAGACACCCGCGAAATAGACCGGCGCCAGGCCGCCGGTCGCGTCATGCGGAAACGTCGGAATTGACCGATCAGACCTCGGTCTTGCGGTGCGCCACCATGCGAAGTGCGCCGTTGATGGCCGCGGGCAGCATGGCGTACACCACCAGCGCCACCACATTGGAAATCATGAACTGGGAACCCCCGACGGACGGGTCCCTGAGCAGGTCCTGAAATGGCGCGAGGAGTGGCGACGTGACCGCCGAGATAAACCAGGCAAACCCGGCGCTCTCGCGGGCGCCCAGTGCCTCTAGCAGAATCGAAAGGGCGATGAGCCCGTAGATCAGGAAGAAGACGTAGTCGACGATTTGCGAAACACGCGCCGCAGCGCCGCCTCGTTGGATCTGGGCCTCGGTGCCTTCCCGTTCCTCAGGGGTCGGCACGATCGTCTCCCGCGCGACGTCCTCCTGTACGCGTTGACTGACGTCCGACTTGATGGCGTCATGCTGACGTCGACGACGTTCTTCCTCGGCGGCGAGCGTGTGATCCTGATTCATGTGAAAACTCCTGACTGGGGTCAGTGCAACACAGCCGCGGGGCGGAGCGATGTCCCAGAGGAGACATGCGCCAGGCGTGCATTCTGGTGTGACTTGAACTCGCTCTGTCTTGTATTGAACAGCGCTACCGTGGCTCCACAACTAACCTGACCACACGTCGCATGTGCGGCGGTGATTGATCCAACCGGCGGTATCCGTGAAGAAGTGTTCGATCGCCCTATGCGTTCTATTCATTGCGGCGTTGACGTTTCCGCTTCAGGCGGTTCCGCAGGTCGAGAAGAGTCTGTATGACCGGCTCGGAGGCGTCTACGCTATCGCCGCAGGCACTGACCACTTCAGTGATGCAGTTGTGCGGAACCCCATGGTGGGGAAGGCGTCGCAGAACGCCTCTCTCAAGGCGTGGCACACGAAAACCTTGGCCGACTGCCCGGCCTCAAGTTCATGCGCACCTTGTGGGTGTGCGAGATCACGGGTGGGCCGCAGAAAGTCTCGCCCACGAAGCCGGGTAGCAGACATCTGGGCCTCAAGGAGGCGCATCGCGACTTGAAGATCTCGCCGAAAGAGTTCGACGAAGTGGCCGCCGAGCTGGGGCGCAGTCTTAACTTTGCCACAGTGCCGGCGCGCGAAAAGGGCGAAGTCCTCGCGGCGTTTGCCGCGCACAAGAAAGACGTCACGGCAGGCTACAAGATCCCCTGATGCGACCCATTCGGCCGGTGGCATTTCGCCATCCGTCTTTCGTGTGGCAGCGGTGTGGGTGCGGCTGCTGCCACAGCGCCAGCCAGCGCCAGCAGCAAGGTCGCCGGCAGCGCGAGCCACAGATCTGTGAGCGAAGTGCCGGTCAAAGAGCGCGAGATGACGACGCCGGCAGGCCCGGCGACCGACATACCCATCGCCAATCCAGTGGCCACGGCATGAGGGACTGCCCAAGCAGCGTCTGGAAGGGCGGTTGTGTCTGGGGAACACCCCACCTAATCCGGACTATCGGCGATCGATCGCGCGCAACGCGCTGGTGATCGCTCAAGTCGCACTGGCCATCGTGTCGCTGGTGGGCGCCGCGAATGAGCGCGTAGCCCCGCGCTTAAGGGTGCAGAATATGGGGTATGCGGCTTCTCCCAGCCCTCCTGTCGTTGGCAGTAATCCTGATTCGGGCGAACCAGGAACCGTCATTTGATCTCCTCATCACTAACGCTCAGCTCCTCGACGGTTCCGGAAACCCCTGGTTGCGCGAAGACATCGCGATTCGCGGGGACCGCATCGTCGCGCGGGGCCGGCTTTCGGGCGCCAAGGCGACGCGACTCATTGACGCCAAGGGACTGGTGCTGGCGCCTGGATTCATCGACGTCCACTCTCACGCCGTGCCTGCCTTACGGCGGCCAGAGCTGCGTGACGCGCGAGCTCTGTTGCTGCAGGGGGTGACGACCATCGTCGGGAATCCCGATGGCGGCGGTCCGATCGATTTGGCCGCGCAGCGCCAGAGCCTTGAGGCTGAAGGCATTGGCGTGAACGTGGCGCTGATGATCGGCCATGGCAGCGTGCGTGGATCGGTGCTGGGAAACGCCATTCGCGAGCCCGACGCCGCGGACTCTGCGCGCATGAAGGCGGTCGTCGCCAAGGCGGTCGAAGACGGCGCGTTCGGTCTGTCGAGCGGCCTCTTCTATGAGCCGGGACGGTATTCGAAGCTTGAGGAAGTCATCGCGCTCGCCCGCGTGGCGGGCGGCGTCTACACCAGCCACATTCGAGACGAAGGGAACTACGGCACGGGGCTGGCGGCATCGGTGCGCGAAGTCATTCGCGTGGCGGAAGAGGCCGGCGTGCGCGGTGTGGTGACTCACATCAAGGCACTTGGGCCCGACTCGTGGGGGTTGTCGAAGACCGTGGTGGGCGACATCGAGGCGGCGCGCGCACGTGGAGTCGAGGTGTTCGCCGATCAGTATCCCTATGAGGCGTCCTCCACCAGCCTCGGAGCGGCGGTGTTGCCGGGCCCGTCGAGCCCGGATGCGATTCGGCCGAGGCTGTTGGAGCCACCATCGGCGGACCAGCTCCTGAAAGAGGTGGCCGAGAATATCCGTCGCCGAGGCGGGCCCACGTCGATCGTGATGGCGTCAGGGCCCGGCGCCACTGGGCTCGCGGGAAAGAGCCTGCAGCAGATTGCCGACGCTCGCGGTGTGTCACCCGCTCAAGCCGCCATCGACATCTTGCTCGGCGGTGGCGCCTCGATCGTGTCGTTCAACATGACCGAGGACGACATTCGCCTGTTCATGCGCCAACCCTGGACCATGACCTCGTCGGATGGTGAGCTCTCGTTGCCAGGGCCGAGCCGGCCGCATCCGCGTGGGCACGGCGCGTTCGCGCGCAAGTTCGCGGTGTACGTGCGCGAGCGCCACGTGCAGACGATCGAGGAGGCCGTGCGTGCGATGACGTCATTGCCGACGCGGATCTTTGGCCTGGTCGATCGTGGCGACCTGCGTCCGGGCGCCATTGCCGATCTTGTCGTCTTCGATCCGGCGACCATTCAGGATCGCGCCACCTACGAAGATCCATTCGCGATGGCCACCGGTGTCCGGTGGGTGGTGGTGAACGGGCAGGTGGCGATTGCTGACGGTGTGCCGAACGGCGTGCTGGCCGGCAAGGTGTTGCGCCGACCGTAGGACGTGGCTTCAGCCGCCAGGCGCAGGTAGTTGTGGCGCGTGCTGTTGACGGAGAGTTCCCGCTGGGCTTCGTCCCACACCGGGTCGTGCGCCCCACAGCCTTCGCGGTGGCCTCATGAAAAGTGCGACACTTCTGACCGATCCCATGGCACCATCCGTTGGCATGGTTCCCACCGCTGACCGAGCTGTGCGTCCTCCCATCCGATTGCTGGCCGTTATCGCCCTGACCGGCGCGTGCGCGACCACTTCAACGGGTTCAATCCCACAACACGTCGCTCAGATCCCTCTGTTGAACGTTCATGAAGCCGGTATCGACGCGCTTGGCGAGGCACTGGCGCGTCGGGAGATCACGTCGCGCCAATTGGTGGAGCAGTATCTCGCGCGTATCGACGCCTACGATCAGGCAGGCCCCGCTCTCAATGCCATGATCGCGCTGAACCCGAAGGCGCTCGAGACAGCCGACCTCCTCGACCGAGAGCGCGCCGCCGGGAAACTGCGCGGCCCACTCCACGGCGTTCCCATCGTCATCAAAGATAATTACGACACGGCTGATCTGCCAACCACGGGTGCGACGGTCGCACTGGCCACATCGCTCCCGGCACGCGACGGGTTCCAGGTGGCGCGGCTTCGCGAGGCGGGCGCCATCATCATCGGCAAAACGAATCTGCACGAGTTGGCGGCAGGAGTCACCACGGTGAGTTCACTCGGGGGACGCACGCGCAATCCGTACGATCCGTCGCGCAATCCAGGCGGCTCGAGTGGCGGCACCGGTGCTGCCGTCGCCGCGAGTTTCGCCGCGGCCGGCATGGGCACTGACACCTGCGGATCGGTGCGCGTCCCCGCAGCGCACAACAACCTGGTCGCGCTGCGTCCCACGATGGGTTTGTCGAGCCGCGCCGGCATCATCCCTTTGTCACACACGCAGGATGTGGCGGGACCGATTGCACGATCGGTACGCGATGTCGCGCTTCTGCTCGATGCGACGGTGGCTGCCGATCCTGCCGACCTGGTGACGATGGCGCCCGGCGTGCGGCGGCCGGCGTCGTTCCTCACTGGCCTGGCGACGGAGGCACTGCGAGGCACACGCGTGGGAGTGCTGACACCGCTCTTTGGCAATACGCCGGACGATGCCGAAGTGGGAGATGTGGTGCGAGCCGCAGTCGATCGACTCCGTGCGGCCGGGGCGATTCCCGTTGAGGTCGTGGTGCCGGAACTGGTCGCACTCATGAACAGTTCGGCCGTCATCGACTACGAGTTCAAGTTCAATTTGATGGACTATCTGGCGCAGCGTCCGGGTGCGCCGGTGGCGTCGCTGGGCGAGATTCTCGATCGCGGTTTGTATCACCTCGACCTCGATGCGCAGTTCCGCCGGCGCAATGGCACAGCCGAGCGCACATCCGAGACATATCGCGCGGCCCTCGCGCGGCGTGACGTGTTGCGACAGACCCTGCTTGCGGCCATGGACGCGCACCACGTGGACGTCGTCATCTATCCGCCCATGCGTCAGAGAGCAGCGAAGGTGGGCCAGGCACAGGGCGGCGGCAACAATTGCCAACTCAGCGCCAGCACCGGTTTGCCGGCACTCGTCATGCCGGCTGGGTTTACTGCTGATGGATTCCCGGTGGGTATTGAGTTCCTCAGCCGCGCGTTTGAGGAACCGAGGCTACTGGCGATTGGCGCGTCGATGGAGCGGCCTGGATCGATGCGTCGGGCACCGGCATCGACGCCGATTCTCGGCCTTGAGACTCAGGCCGAGCTACGTACGGCGAAACAGCCCGAGGTCCGTGTGGCGGCAACCGAAACGCCGGACGTGAAGGCCTCGTTCACATGGGACGCAGCGTCGAGCATCTTAAATTACGACGTCGCCGTTTCGGGTGTACGCCCGGTCGATTTGATGCTCGTTGCATTGCATCGTGGCGACGCGGGCAAATGGGGGCCGGTCATCGCTCCACTCGTGCGCACGGGTTTTGTTACAGCGAGCGGGCAGATCACTCTGCGCGACAGTGAGCGCGACGATCTTCTGGTTGGCCGGCTCTACGTGCGGTGGTATACGCGCAACCAACCGCTGGGCGATGGTCGCGTGGTCGTCACTCTCAGGTAGGTCATTGGTAGATCACTGACGAGCGGGCAGTTTCACAAATCGGATGCCGGTCATGTCGCCGCTATCGATCACGAAGCCGGTGACTCGGCCCGCGGTGTCGCCCTCGAAACGCACCGAAAGGGGGACTCCAACAGCGGTGAAGCTCACCATGGACGGGTCGCGTGGCTCCAGCGCCAGAGGCGAGAGGTTCCGGCGCTGGAGCGCAATCCCGCTGGGTGTGCCTGGTTGAATGGACCACCTCACATCGAGTTCATCGGAGAAGTAGTCGCCGGTGAAATCACTGAATCGCGCGACGAACGGCCCTAGTCCCGAGAGTCTGGACCCCATGATCCCGCCTGGTAGCGGCGGCGTAATCGGCGGCGCTAACTGGTCTACCAGATAGATGTCCAGAATCCGCTGGCTGAATCCGTTCGCGCCATAAGGCGTGGCGGTGGACAGGTTGCACAACACGGCGATGGTCATGTTGGCGGAGGGCGCGACGGTCATCTCTGTCCGATAGCCCCCGTACGAACCGCCATGGCGCACCAGTGCGAGCCCGCGATACGTTTCAAGTCGAAGACCCATCGCGTATGCGAGGCTCTCGCCCGAGTTCAATCGCCCCGGCGTCACAAGCATCGCGGATAGCCCCGGCGCCTTGAGCGGGCCATCCAGTGCAGTGGGATTCCACTTCGCAAGATCCTCGGCAGTTGTGAAGAGCCCGCCATCACCGATGACATCGAAGCCGGGCACACTGCTACGAAAACCGCCGCCAGCCTCCGGGGCATACGCAGTAGCGCGCCTGGGCACCGCCGTCAGGTGATTGTCGCGAAACGTCGTGTTCGTCATGCCGAGTGGCGTGAATAATTCCTTCGCGGCGAACTCGCGGAGCGATAGCCCCGAAACTGTTCGAACGATGAGCGAGAGCAGGACGTAGCCCGTGTTGCTGTAGAGGTGTTTCGTGCCGGGAGGGAAGTTGAGTCCCTTTTGCCGGCTCACCATCGCGAGGAAGTCACGTTCAGTGAGCAACATGTCTTCCGGCCAGCCCGCGAGCCCCTGCAATCCGAGGTAGTCACGAAGGCCGCTGGTGTGGTGCAGAAGGTGTCGAACGGTGATCGGCGTGCCGTAGTCGGGAACCTCCGGCACGAGATCGCGCACGTTGGTGTCGAGCGCCAACTGGCCGCGAAGCGCCAGCAGGCCGATGGCCGCTGCGGTGAACTGTTTGGACACCGACGCGGCATAAAACGCCGTCTGCGGCGTGATCCTCTGCTGGTGTTCAAGGTCGACAAGGCCGTAGCCGTCCGAGAACACCGTAGCGGAGTTCTGGGTGACGCTGACCGCGCAGCCTGGCGACCCCTGTGTTTCGTACCGAGCGAACACCGCTTGCACCGCCTGCACCGCCTGCACCTCCTGCGGCTTCGCGTCCATCGGGGCCGGGGACTTGAGTGCGGTGGACTGAGCCGCGGCACTGGGGACGACGGCCAATGCCACCACGCAGGCGAGGATCGAAGCGCACATTCCCATACACGCGAATCATACAACCTGGCCAGGCTCGGGCGCGGGCGTCGTGGTGGGTGGCGCGCGTAATGAAGTCCTGCGCCACTTCACAAAGGATGCGGCCTATGCGAGTTTCGATGAAGGTGACAAGGGGACGTTGGCCGTGCAGCGCGAACACCGTGGTGCTGCGAAAGGCGTAGCGCGGAGCTCCCTCAACGCGCGGCGTCGTTGCGCCGCCACCAGGGCGCCGGCAGCGTCTTGACAGCGGGCCACACCTCATCGAGCGTGTCACCGCTGTAGAGGATGCCGTTCTTCATCACGTGCCGAATCGACGTCGTGGCGCGGATGTCCTGCAACGGATCACGATCGAGCACCACGAGATCCGCGAGGTTTCCTGCTTCGAGACTGCCGAGATCCTGTGAGAGTCCCAGAGCGTCCGCGCCGTTGATGGTCGCGACTCGAAGAATCTCGTGCGGCGCCATGCCGCCTTCGGCAAACAGCTTCATCTCCCAGTGCACCTGTAGTCCCTGCATCTCGCCGTGGCCGCCCAGCGCCACCTTGCCGCCGGCTCGAAGCACCGCCTCGGCGCTGGACGCCACCTCCCTCACCTGGTAGTCCTCTTTCGGAAACGCGAGCAGCCGGGTCGCCGTGCGCTGGAACAGATCGTCGAGCGGGAAGAACGCCCGTAACTTCGGATCGTCAAAAGGCCGCTCCTCGAAAAACATCCGATAGATCGGCAACGCACCACCAAATGACACCAGCAGGGTCGGCGTGTACGTGATGCCGCTGCGCGCCAGCAGGTCCACGACATCGCGATAGAGCGGCGCCGTGGGCAACGCATGCTCGTTGCCGTTGAAGCCGTCAATGGCATGCGTGATATCCATCTTCGCGTCGGATCCGCCCTCGGTCGTGGGCATCATTCCCATCTCGCGACTCGCCTGCACCACCCACTGACGCTGCTGCCGATTGCCCACCATGTACGACTTCAGCAGGTTCGTGCCGTACTCATCGCGGTACCGCGCGATCGTCTTCCGCGCGTGGCCTCGCACGCCTGACCGAAACTGTCTCACGGCCGGATGCCGTTTACGCGCCAAACAGAACCGGGTGACTTTCGAGGGCAGTCTCGATGACAGTCACCCGGTTCAGAGGGTCTTTCCTGTGTTGTTCGGTTACCTGCAACGCATTTAGAACAATGGTGCCGGGGGTGGGAATCGAACCCACACGTGCCTTGCGGCACTCAGGATTTTAAGTCCTGTGCGTCTGCCAGTTTCGCCACCCCGGCTCGAAAACGACCTCTGAGGTAATTGCCGCCCCCTGAAGATCGGTAATCACCTCAGAGGTCGTTTTGGTCCAAGGCATAGAATAACGCTGAATGAAGTCGCTCATTACCGTCGTCGCAGGGATCGTCGTCGGGGTTGTGGTGCTCTCAGTGGTAGAGCAGATCGGACAGGCGCTGCTGCAGATGCTGATGGGTATCGAGCCCACCACTGCCCAGGGCGCCGCAGCGCTGGGAACCAGTCGGCCGACAGAGTCGTTGGCCGTGGTCGTGGCCGCGTGTTTCCTGGGCCCGCTGGCCGGTGGGTATGTCGCGGGGCGCCTGGCGCCGTCAAAGCCCCTGTCTCACGCCGCGGCCGTCGGCGCCTTTCAGATGATTCTGGGCGTGATCGGTCTGCTGTTTTTTCCGCAGCCCGCCTGGTTCGCGTTCGCTGCCGTTCTGGCGTTTGTCCTGGGGCCAGTCGTGGGCGCCCGTATTTCCCTAGTATGATCCCTGCAGGAGTGTTTCCTATGGAACTACTGTGGTGGCATTGGCTCGTGATCGGACTCTTGCTGGTCCTGGTTGAACTCGCCACGCCCGGCGGGTTCTTTGTCATCTTCTTTGGTGTGAGCGCGATCATTGTCGGTGCGCTGGCCGGCTTCGTGCTGGCCGGACCGGTGTGGACCCAGTTGCTCCTGTTCTCCGTACTCTCAGTTGTTTCTCTCGTCGTGTTCCGCTCGAGGCTGCTCAAGGCCGTTCAGCCCAATCCCCAGCGGCCGGAAGTGGATACGCTCGTCGGGGAAATTGGCCATGTCGAGGCACCGATCGCCGCTGGAGAAATTGGGAAGGTCGAGGTGCGCGGCGCCGCCTGGTCGGCTCGGAACACGACGTCGTCAACGCTCATGCGTGGCGTGCGATGCCGAGTGCTTCGCGTCGATGGCCTGATGCTCGATATTGAACCAGAAGGAGCCCATTCGTGACCGAGAGCACTATCGTCCTAGTCGTCCTTGCCCTGCTCGTCATCATTGTCATCGCCAAGACGGCGGTGGTGGTGCCGCAACAGAGTGCGTTTGTCGTCGAACGGCTCGGTAGGTTCCACGGCATCCTGTCGGCAGGCTTTCACATCCTGATCCCTTTTCTGGATGTCATCAGATATCGCCACTCGCTGAAAGAAGTGGCGGTCGATATTCCCGCGCAGGTGTGTATCACGCGCGATAACGTGCAGGTGGGCGTCGACGGCATCCTGTATTTAAAGGTGCTCAATCCTGAGCGGGCGTCGTACGGGATCTCGGACTTCGGCTTCGCGATCACGCAACTGGCCCAGACGATGTTGCGCAGCGAAATCGGCAAGATCGATCTCGATCGCTCGTTTGAAGAGCGGATGAACATCAATGCCGCGCTGGTGACGGAACTCGACAAGGCGTCGGAAGCCTGGGGCGTCAAGGTGCTGCGGTATGAAATCAAGAACATCACGCCCCCGCACGACGTGCTGGCGGCGATGGAAAAGCAGATGCGTGCCGAGCGCGAAAAGCGCGCGGTGATTCTAACCTCCGAAGGCCAGCGCGACGCCGTCATCAACACCGCCGAAGGCGAGAAGCAGCAGGTGATCAAGGCGTCGGAAGCCAGCCGCCAGCAGCAGATCAACGAGGCGGAAGGCCAAGCATCCGCGATCATGGCCGTGGCCACGGCCACAGCCGAAGGCATTCGCCTAGTGGCCGAGACCATTCGCCAGCCCGGCGGTATCGAGGCTACCCAACTGCGCGTCGCCCAGCAGTATGTGGAGCAGTTCGGGCATCTAGCGCAGAAGAGCACCACGATGATTCTTCCAGCCAACGTCGCCGACGTGGCCGGGATGGTCGCCATGGCCACCAGGGTGTTCAAGGCGGCCGACGGAAAATAGCCCTGGGGAAACCTAGCTCAGCCTGTTTCTCAAGGGTCGCATTCTTGAGCTTACCGCTGCGGCGGAGTGGCGTCGAATGCCCTGGTTACCGCAATCATCGTCTCCACGACGCGAACGTAGAAGTCGTACGTCATCGTGTCGTATTTGTCAGTGGCCTTGTGGTGGTTCTTAAAGTCCTCAACGCCGAAGTAGAGGCACGGGATCTTCGCCTGGCAAAACGGCGCGTGGTCAGAGGAGTTCGTCCAGTCTTCGACGTCCTTCTTCGTCGGGTCGTCATGCCCCATGGTCAGCTTCACCGAGGCCGACGCGGCCACACGTTCGATGACAGGCTTGAGCGTCGGTTGCGACGTAGTGCCCACCACGTAGAGCAGGTTATTGTCGTCGCGGCCGATCATGTCCATGTTCAGGTTGATGAGGAGTGCCCCTGCGTCCACGGGTGGCTTCGCCACAAACGCCCTGGCGCCACGCAAACCGCTCTCCTCCGCGTCGAACGCCGCAAAAATCAAAGAGTGAGCCGGCGGGTTCTTCACAAAGTACTCCGCCAGCGCAAAGAGGGCGGCCGTGCCTGATGCGTTGTCGTCGGCGCCGTTGAAGGTGACCCCGTTGCGCACTCCGATGTGGTCGTAGTGCGCGGTGATGACAAGGTAGCGGTTCGGTTCCCTGGTGCCGGTGACGAGGCCCAGGAGGTTGATGCCCTGGCGCTCCGCCGCAGCGGCGCCGCGACTACCCGTGAATGTGAATGGGAACTCAAACGAGGCCCCGAACGGTTTGAGGCCCACCGCCTTGAAGCGCTCGATGACAAAGGCACGCGCCTTGGCGCCGCCCGGCGAGCCCACGAGTCGGCCCTCCATGTCATCAGCCGACAGCGTCTTCAGATCGGCCAGCAACTGGTCGCGGCGAACCGGTGAAGACGCCTGCTCAGAACTCACCGCAGCGGCGCCACAGAACAGGAGTGTAGCGAGCGCAATTGAGAGAACGAATCGTCGTTTCATGTGGTGACCTCAGTAGGAATAGAGTGCCTGGCCCAGACGACTCAGGCCTTCAGCCAGGCGATCGGTCCGGCCAGCCAGGCTGATTCGGATATGTTCGGGCGCATCAAAATACCGGCCTGCAACCACTGCAACGCCAGCGGTCGCCGCCAGGCTGTCAACAAACGGACCCGTGTCAGGCACACCGGCCAGCCGCGGAAACATGACGTTGGCGCGAGGCTTCTCGGCGACCGAGAGCTGCGGGTGCGCCGCCATGAACTTGCGAGCGACCGCCAGGTTCGCCGTCAGCAATTGCCGTGTCCGAGCCTTGAGCGCAGGCATCTGACTGAACGCGAATGCCGACAGCCGCTCGGACGGTACACTTCCGATGACATCAACCAGATCGCGCACGCGATGCATCCGCGTGATGAGTTCAGGAGGGGCGACGGCCCATCCACATCTGAGGCCGGCAAGGCCAAAGGATTTCGTGAGGCTGGCCGTGACAAGCACTGGCCCCTCAAGTTTCGACGCCGAAGGGTGCAGCGCGTCGTCTGCAGCGAGGTTGACCGCGTCGAAGTAAACCTCGTCCACCAGCACGTGGGCCGCGGCACGGTCGGCGATCGCCACGAGGCCTCGAAGTGTCTCGGCGTCGAGCGAAACGCCCGATGGGTTGTGCGGGGAGCTCACGATGATCAGGCGGGTCGCTGGGGTGACGGCCGCTTCAAGCGCCTGCAGGTCGATTCGGAATCCGCGATCAAACGGTCGCGAGAAACGCCTGACCCTGGCGCCCATAAGTTGACACGCGCCAACCAGGGGGTCGTAGCCCGGCTGCTCGACGAGTACGTCGTCGCCCGCACCGACGAGCGCGGCAATCGCCATGAAGTTGACGCCCGAGCATCCGCCCCCCGTCATGATGCGATTGACCGCTACCTGTTTGTGCGCGGCGATGGCCTCAACGAGCGGGGCGTAGCCGTTGTCGTTGCCTGCGGTCAACTGGAGAACTTCGTCGACGCCGGGGAGGTCTTCAAGCGAGCACGGCAGGAGGTTGCTGCCGGCCAGATCGATCTCGGCCGGCTCACGGGTCTTCGCCCAAAGCATATACGGCGCCAGAGGTTCATTGAGCATGTCGAGACTGTCGCCTGAATAGATAATAGACCGGCACGCCCAGCAAGAGGAGCGCCGCCCCGGCGGCCGAGCGCCGCGGGTCTGTGGAGACCACGCTGTAGACCACGCCGAGCGCGACGACGACAAACGCGCCGGGCAGCCATGGGTACCACGGTGTGCGGAAACCATCGGTGTCCGGCTGGCGGCTTCGGAGAATCAGCAACCCGGCGACGGTGAGTCCGAAGAAGATCCAGTCAGCAAACACCACGGTGTTGAGCAGGTCGCCGTAGGTGCCGGTCAACGTGAGCACGATGGCCCAGGCGGATTGCACAACGATGGCCCATGCGGGCGTCTGAAAGCGGGGATGCAGACGGGCCAGCGCGGGCACAAACGCGCCATCGCGCGCCATTGCGAAATACACGCGCGTGGGAGCGAGGATCGCCAGATTGAGGAAGCCGAACGTGGAGATCGCAATGGCGCCGGCGATGAGTCGCTCTCCAAGCGACCCAAACCAGCGGCCCGCGGCTTCGGCCGCCGGCGTTTCGGTGGCCGCCAATCCGTCGAGGCCGAGAGTCTGCACATACGCGACGTTCGCCAGCAGGTACACGACGACCACGACAAGCGTGCCGAGGATGAGGCTCTTTGGCAAGTCACGTCGCGGGTCCCGCATTTCTTCCGCGACGTAGTTCGCGTTCTGCCATCCGCCGTAGGCGAACAGGATCGGAATCAAGGCGACGCCAAACGTCAACGCGGTCGAGGGCGTGTCGTCGATTCGCACGGCGGTCATCCATCCAGGAGCCGAGGGCCCACTCCAGGCAAACAGGATGAGCGCGCCAATTGCTGCCACCTTCAGAATCACGAACACGTTCAGCACCTGGCTGCCGGGCTTGACGCCGACGTAGTTGATCGTCGAGAGCACGACGATGGCGGCGACGGCGATGAGTTGTGGGTCGGCGCCAGTGCCTCCAGTCATTCGCGACGCGTACTGCGCGAAGGTGATGGCGACGGCCGCCATGGCGCCGGTTTCAATCATGAAGAGCAGGGCCCAGCCATAGAGGAAACCCACGAGCGGATGCCACGCCTCACTGAGGTATACGTACTGTCCGCCCGCGCGTGGCAGGCGCTGCCCGAGTTCAGCGTAGGCAAACGCGCCGGCCAGTGCGATGGCGCCACCGGCGGCCCACGCGAGCAGGACGAGGCCTGTGGAGTCGAGGTGGCGGGCGACCAAGTACGGGTTGATAAAGATGCCAGACCCGATGATGCCGCCGATCACGATCATCGTTGCGTCGAATGGGCCGAGGGCGCGCCGGAAACTCATGGGTGGTCCTGTTGCAGTTGGTCGGTCAGGGCGGCGATGGCGTGGTCGAGCATCTGCTGATGTAACAGATGCACCGCCGCCTGGCGGTCGGCGCGTGCTCGTGCGAGGGAGGCCTCCAGGGTCTGCCGGCGCGAGCGCCTGGCAGCGTCCTCAGGAGTGACCGGCCCGCGCCTGGCCGCCGCAGCGGCCGCGTCGCGATCGTCCTGCTGAGACTCGACTGACTTGCTCTCCCAACCGCGGGCCATCAGGGGTTCCAAGGATGCACGGCATACAATAACCGGAAAGAGCAACACCATGACACGATCACGCGTTTCTCTCCTCGGTTCCAGCGTGCTGCTGCTGTTGGCAGTCGGCTGTTCGGTGCGCGATGCTGCGTGCGGCCGGCAGTTGAAGGAGCCCACCGTCCTGACAGAGGCCGAGCAGGCGGCCGCGACGGGCGCAGAACCGCCGCGCCTGCAGATAGCCGTCCTCGGCGATAGTCTGACGGCCGGGTTCGGATTACTTCAGGCCGAGGCCTTTCCGTCGCTGTTGCAGGGGAAGTTCAGCGCTGACGGCTATACCCGTATCGACGTCGTTAATGCCGGCATCAGCGGTGACACAACGGCCGCCGGCGCTCGCCGACTTGAGTGGGTGCTTGAGGAGCCAACCGTGAAGATCCTGGTTGTGGCTCTGGGCGCGAACGATGCGATGCGAGGGCAGTCTCCCGCGCAGACCAGAGCGAATCTGTCGCAGATTATCGAAGCGGCGCACAAAAAAGGCGTCCGGGTGCTGCTTGCCGGCATGGAGGCACCCTCGAATATGGGCATCCAGTTCCGGGCCGAGTTTCGCGCGATCTATCAAGACCTGGCCGTCAAGTACCAGGTCACGTTCCTGCCATTCTTGCTGCAGGGCGTTGCGGGAATACCCGAGCTCAATCAGGAAGACGGAATCCACCCGACGGCCACCGGTCAACGCATGATGGCGGACCTGATCTACCCGCTCCTGCAGCCGCTGGCCGACGACATGCTGGGCCGTTCATGATTGAACTGTCGGAGGTATCGCGCACCGTGACGAGCGGGGCCGGGCCGCTCACCATTCTGCATCCCTCGTCATTCCGGATCGAGCAGGGCCGCACGGTGGCGATCACCGGGCCATCCGGCAGCGGCAAGTCCACGCTCCTGGGGCTGCTGGCCGGCCTCGATACGCCAACCACCGGCGCCGTGTCCATCGATGGCGTGAATATCACGCGTCTGGGCGAAGAGGCGCTCGCGCGGTTGCGCGGCGAGAAGATCGGAATCGTGTTCCAGTTTTTCCATCTGCTACCGTCGCTCACGGCACTCGAGAACGTCCTGGTGCCGATGGAACTGGCCGGTGTTGCCGACGCGCGTGTCCGGGCTGCCGCCCTGCTGGCCGATGTGGGACTGACCGGCAGGGGGCATCACTATCCTTCGCAGTTATCTGGCGGCGAGCAGCAGCGGGTGGCGATTGCGCGTGCGCTGGCCAACGACCCGCCCATCCTGCTGGCCGACGAGCCGACAGGTAATCTCGATAGCGCCACCGGCCGGCAGGTGATTGACCTGCTGATGCATGTCAATCGCGACCACGGCCGCACACTGGTGCTCGTGACCCACGACCCCGAATTGGCGCAGGTGGCGGATGAAGTAATCGCGCTCAGGGACGGCCGCGTGGTGTCCCGCACGGAGCGCACGTGATGTTTGTATTGCGGATGGCGTGGCGTGAATTCCGATCGTCGTGGACGCGCCTGCTGTTCTTCTTCCTGTGCGTGGCGATCGGGGTGGCTGCGATTGTCGCGCTGCGCAGCGTGATTCAGGAAGTGCGGGAAACGCTGACGCGCGAGGCGCGTGACCTTGTCGGCGCCGATCTCGTGGTGTTGTCGGGCCGGCCCTGGCCGGATGAGGTCACGCCACGGCTCGCGGCATACCTGGCAGAACCCAGGGTGCTGGACCGCATGGAAGTGGTGGAGACCGCCACCATGGCGTCCATGGAAGGCCGAGCGCAGCTGATCGAGCTGCGCGCCGTTGAGGCCGGATTCCCGTACTACGGCAGGCTCGAACTGCAGAGCGGCCGGGCATGGTCTGCGTCGATCCTGAAGGGGCGCGGCCTGGTGGTGCAGCCGGAATTGCTGGTGCAACTCGGTGTGGCGGTGGGCGACACCATTACGCTCGACAGGCAGCCATTCACCATTCGTGACGTGGTGGTCCGTGATCGTGTGCAGGGGCGCAACGGCTTTGCGTTTGGTCCCAGGGTCTATATCGATCTGGCCGAACTGCGCCAGACGTCAATCCTGACGTTTGGCAGCCGCGCGTCTTACCAGTGGTACGCGCGCGTAGAGAGCGACCAGGTGGATGGCTTGACCGACGATTTGCGGCATGACTTCAGGCGCAGCCTGGTGTCGGTACGATCGTGGCGTACGGTGGAAGACCGGCTCGGCCGGAATCTGACGCTGGCGGAAAACTACCTGAGCCTCGTCGGGTTCTCGATGGTCGTCCTCGGCGGCATCGGCGTGTGGAGCGTCACACGCGTCTTCATCCAGCAGAAGATTCGCAGTGTCGCGGTGCTCAAGTGTGTAGGCGCCAGTTCGAACACCGTCCTGGCAACCTATGTCGTCCAGGTGATGGGCCTTGCCGGTGCCGGTAGCCTTCTGGGTGTTGGGATTGCGGCGGCAGGCATCGCCGTGATTCCCGCGTCGGTTGTGACTTTAGCGGGCGTGGAATCGGTTGGCGTGACGTGGTCGGCCGCTCTGCAGGGCATGGCCGTCGGCGTGCTGGTCTCCCTGCTGTTTGCGCTGGTCCCGTTGCTCGAGATTCGGGATGTCAAACCTCTGATGCTGTTGCGCGCGGATTCGGCACCGCACGCTGGACGCCGGGGGTGGCGGAGTGTGTCGGCTACGGTCCTCATCGGCGCATTGCTGGTGGCGGTCGCCGTGTGGCAGGCCGGCTCGATCGCCGCGGGCCTGTACGTGTCCATCGGCCTGTTGGCTGTCGCTGCCGTGCTGGCTGGTGCAGCATGGGCCCTGATTCGAGTGGTCGCTCCCCTGACGCGGTCCAGGCGGTTCGCGTTGCGCCACGCGGTCGTCAGTCTGGGGCGCCCGGGTAACCAGACGCGGGTCATTCTCACGGCGGTTGGTTTGGGCTGTTTCCTCATTCTCGGTGTGCGGGCCCTCCAGTCAAACCTGCAGGAGGAGTTCAGGTTGGCGGTGGGCGAGAGCGCCCCGGACCTGGTGCTCTTTGACATCCAGCGCGATCAGGTGGACGGTGTTCACGCACTCGTCCGGCCGTTCCTGAGAATGGCGCCGGGCTCGTCCGCGGCCGCCGATCCTTCGATCTTGCCGCTGCTGCGTGGACGGGTGGTTGGCGTTGATGGCGCGCGCACCAAGCTGGCTACCGCCGAGGACGTTCGGCGCGAGGGTGAACTCGCGCGGGAGTACGGCATTACGTATCGCATGGCATTGGCCGACAACGAGCGGTTGGTGGCCGGCAGTTGGTGGCAGGGGCCCTCGACCGATACCAACGGCCCACTCGAAGTCTCCATCGAGCAACGCCTCGTGGACGAACACGCCATCGGCCTGGGTGACCGACTTCGGATTGATATCGCCGGCCGTGTGGTGGAGGCGCGGGTGACGAACGTTCGCAAGGTGTCGTGGGATGAGACCCAGAACGGCGGGTTCATCTTCGTGTTCAGGCCCGGGCTCGTTATTGAGCGCGCGCCCCACACGTTTGTGGGATTCCTGCAGGTCACCCCAGGCGCCGAGGTGCGCGGCCGGCTCCAGCGCGATGTGGTGCGGGCGTTTCCGAACGTGTCGGTCATCGACGTTGGCTCCGTGCTGGCCTCGGTGAAGGAAGTGGTGGACAACGCCACGGTCGCCATTACTGCGGTTGGCGCCGTCACCGTCGTGAGTGGAATCCTTGTGCTCGTGGGCGCGGTCGCTATGGCCAAGTTCCAGCGCGTCTACGACGCGGCCATCTACCGCACACTGGGCGCCAGTTCGCGTCGCCTCGCGGCGATGGTCATGATCGAATACGGGGTGCTTGGGGCTCTGGCCGGCGCCTTGGGCGCTGCGGGCGCGCTCGCGCTGTCGTGGGGTGTGGCCACCCATCTGTTTGAAATCGAATGGCGGCCCGACTGGTGGACCCTGGGTGGCGGGGTAGGGGCGACCGCGCTGGTTGTGGCCAGTGTTGGCCTGGCCGCCAGTATCGACGTCATCATCCGAAAGCCCCTCGGCGTCCTCCGGCAGGGCTAGCGGTATACTCAACAGATTCGGAAGCGGCCCACGGTGGCCACAGGGTGTTTATGTCTGAACGCGTGCTTGATGAAACTCTCGCAACCCGGCTGAAAGAGACTCTGCTGAAACGACGCGGAGATATTTTGTCGGCTTCCACGGGAACCCGGGCGCTTCCCGCCTCGGTGGACGTGAACAGCCGCCACGGGGACTTGGCCGATCAGGCCAACGGCACCAACGAAGTGCACATTCAGCTGAAGCTCAAGCAGACCGACGCCAAGATCCTGCAGGCGACTGAAGAGGCGCTTGAACGGATCGAGAAGGGCGTCTACGGTATTTGCCGCGATTGTGGCGACCCCATCGCCCCCGCCCGCCTGGAAGCGATTCCGTGGACGCGCGTGTGTATCGCCTGCAAACAGAAGCAGAGTGAGTCATGACGACCCATTCGACCGACCTGCTCGGTACGCTGAAGGAACTGCACCGCGACAAACTCACACTGCGTGAGCGGCACGTGGCCGTGGCTCGCCACGTCGACCACTACGATTTCAACAACACCTACCAATACGCGATCAACCGCGAAGACGTGCATCTGTCGTGGCTTGAGACCGCCATTGCCGAACTCGGCGGCACGCCCGATCAGGTGCCGGCCCTGAACGTGCCCTCGCTCGGCAAGTCTGGAAAATCGAATGCGTACACGGGGCTGGCTGATGAAGACGCACGTGCGGCTGACGCCCTAGTGACAAAATGGCGGGCGCGTGTGGACGGCATTTCGAACATCCGTCACGCCAAGATGGTCAACGTCATCCTCGGTGAGACCCTGGAGCATCGCCGGTTCTTCGCGCAGATCGCGCAGGGCAACCAAGAGGTGCTGGGAACGCGCATGGCCGGCGCCGGCACCGGCAACGGTGTGATGGGAATCCGCTGGATCGAGTGACCCGAGTCGCCATCGCGCTCGGCAGTAATCTGGGCGATCGCCGCGCCCATCTACAGTTCGCCATTAGCCGTCTGCGCAAGATCCTGACGAACGTCCGCATCTCGTCAATCCATGAAACTACTCCGGAAGGCGTGGACGGCCCCCAGCCCGACTACCTGAATGCCGTAGTCGCCGGCTTCACCACGCTCAGCCCCATCGTCCTGCTGCAAACCCTGTTGGCCATTGAGCGGGAGCGGGGCCGCACGCGCCCCTCCCCCAGGGCCTCACGCACGCTGGACCTCGATCTCATTCTGTACGGAGACGAGGTGATCGACACTCCTGAACTGACCGTCCCGCATCCGAGATACCTCGACAGGAGGTTTGTGACGGAGCCGCTCGAAGAGGTGTGGTAACGACCTGGGGCTTGTCCGCCGTAGCTCAGGAGGAGCGAAGGTGGAAACTGGGGAATTGGCGGGCAAAAAAAGGGAAGCTGGTTGGCGGGCATCAGATCCCCACCTCCCAACTTCCCAACTGACTACATTGCTTTCTTAAAGTATGTCGTGCGGGGCGTTCCGGGGCCACCGTTACGGCCTGGGGCCAGCGTCGTCTGCGTCATCCACGCGCCGTCCATGGCGTAGGTGATGGTCTGACCGTTGTCTGATGTGACCAGGAGCTTCGCGCCGTCCCACTTCGCCGTCGACGTCACTTCCGTCTGGCCGCCGCGACCCATCGTCATGTTCTTGCTGGGCGTACCGTCCAGATTGTAGGTGGTCCTCATTTCCATTTCTTGGACTAGGCGCGAGATGACGAGCGTTTTCGCGTCCTGCGTGATGGTCATGTCGCCGCCGCCCATGCCGCCACCGCCGCCACGGCCACCGCCCGCTGGCGCGCCTCCCTGGGCCATCGCCGCCATCTTCTCTGCGTCTCTCGTCCACTTGCCAGCGAAGTTCGGGGCCTGGGCGAAGACACTAGTCGTCATCATCACGATCGCTGCCACACCAAGGATTGCTGCTATACGTCGCATAAGAAATACTCTCTGCCTCATACGGGACGACCCTATTGTCGCCGCCGACATTGTGTTACTCAAATCGAAGCGCTTCAATCGGATCGAGCCCAGCCGCTTTGCGCGCCGGGTAGAAGCCGAAGAAGACCCCAACAACACCTGCAAACCCCACGGCCGTGATCACGGCGTCGATCGGCACCACCGCCGGCCAGTCCTGATACCACTTGACGAACTCGGCGATGCCGTAGCCCATCGCAATGCCGAGCGTGCCACCGACGATTGAGATGACAATGGCCTCCACGAGAAACTGTAGCAGGACGTCGCTCCCACGTGCGCCGATGGCCATTCGAAGGCCAATCTCGCGTGTGCGTTCCGTGACAGACACCAGCATGATGTTCATGATACCGATGCCGCCGACCATCAGCGACACCGCAGCGATACCGGCGAGCAGCGACGTGAGCGTGCTCGTCGCCTGTGTGCGGAACGCCACCATGTCTTCAAGCGTCTGCACGCGAAAATCGTCCTCCTGGCCCGGGGCGATAGAGTTCTGCACGCGCATGACGCCCCGGATGGCTTCAGCGGCCCTGGCGATGCCATCGGCGCTGAACGACGACACCGTAATGTTGTTCAGGCGCTGGTTACCCTGAATCTTCTTCTGTACCGTCGTGTAGGGCGCGAAGACCTGGTCGTCCTGGTTCTGGCCGCCCGACGATGCGCCTTTGGACGTGAAGACGCCAATAACTTTGAACACGTGGTTACGGACGCGGACGTTCAGTCCGGTCGGGTCCTGTTCGGGGAACAGCAGGTCAGCGACGTTCGACCCCATGACCAGCACTTTGGCGGCCGCCTGCACGTCCTGCTCCGTGAAAAACTGACCGTACTTTATCGGCCATGACTTGATCAGCGGCCAATCAACGTTGGTGCCCTGGATTGAGGTGTTGGAGTTCTGGCTGCCGTAGACGATTTGCTGGCGTGTATTGACGCCTTCGGCCACCCACTGAATTTCCGGCAGCGCGCGAATCGCCGCCGCGTCTTCGGCGGTCAATTCGCCGCTCCCTTCGCCCATGCGCACGCCGCCACTGGAGAAGTTGCCAGGGGAGATGGTGATCATGTTCGTACCGGTGGCCTTGACCTGCTCCTCAATGGTTGCCTGGGCGCCGGTGCCGAGAGCCACCATGGTAATGACTGCGCCGACACCGATGATCATGCCGAGCATGGTCAGCGCTGTGCGCAACTTGTTGCGGCCGAGCGCCCTCAGCGCGATGCGGAAAACCATCAGGATTGACATGTCGTATGCCTTAACTAATGTGCCGCTTCGGCAGGCGGCGGTATCAAATCCGGGTCGGGCGGCGGCAGGGCCGCCAGTTCATCAGCCGCATTGCGCCGATGCGGGATAGCCTGGTCGGCCACTACGCGGCCGTCGCGGAAGCGAATCAGGCGCGTGCCGTATTCGGCGATGTCCATTTCGTGCGTGATCACGATGACCGTGATCCCGCGTTCCTTGTTGAGACGCTGGAAGATGCCCATCACCTCGATGCTGGTGCGCGTGTCGAGGTTGCCGGTCGGTTCGACGGC
>SYFT01000099.1 GCA_005799825.1 Acidobacteriota bacterium
GCCGCCCCGCCCGCGGCTGGCATCCGGTAGACATGGCCAAGCAAATCGAAGGCTAGCCACTGGCCGTCGGGGCTTTGGTCGACCGACATCCAAGTGCCCTCGGTAGTGGTGAAGACAATCGTTCGGGTCTTGCCGCGCGGTTGGGTGACGTCCCAGGCGGCATTTTTCTGGGCGGCAGGGCTTGCGGCAAGGAGGGCGGCGGCCCCGACGGCGGCGAAGGCGGATCGGTGGTTCATGCGGCTCTCCGAGTGAGGAACGGCTGCGGCAAAATTGCGGCCAAGCAAGATCTAGAGCGGGGTGGCCCGCGGCGTCAACCTAGACCGGCACCGGCATCACCAAATACACTTCCATGTTATGAAACACTCAACGATCTCGCCATGGATCGCCACGGCATTCGTCGCTCTGCTTTCATCGTGCGCCACCTCACCTTCCAGGCCGCCGCTCAAGACAGTGACCGCAGTGGATCTGCCGCGGTTCATGGGAGACTGGCATGTGTTTGCTCACATCCCGTACTCGCTTGAAAAGGGGAAAGTGGGCACGCTGGATCGTTACGCGCTGAGGCCCGACGGGCGCATCCAGAACACATTCCTGTTCCGGCGCGGCTCGCTCGATGCGCCGCTAAAAGAATGGAAAGGCGTGGCCTGGGTGCATGACAAGAAATCCAATGCGGTATGGCGCGTGCAATTTGTTTGGCCGTTCCGTGTGCCGTTTCTCGTGATCGACCTCGACCCGGACTACCAATGGGCCGTGATCGGATATCCGTCGCGCAAGCTGGGCTGGGTATTGAGTCGACAGACTACGCTCGCTGATACCACCTACGGCAGTATCCTGAACCGCATGGTGCAGCAGGGCTACGATGCCAGCCTTTTCGTCAAAGTGCCGCAGCGCCCCGAATGAATCACAACCCGCGCTTAATGATGAAGAAACGAATGACACTCCTTGTGATGATCCCCGTCGTCCTCGCCACGTTCTGGCTCGTGGGCAACTCGCGCGCTGCCAGTTATTCCGTTGTATTACCGCAACTAACTGAAAGGGCCGACACAAGCGAGATGACTTCTCCGGACTTGATCAAAGCCTCGAAGGTCAAGAAAACGATGAGTGTCATCATGTCATAGAAGGCCGTGGAGCAAGGTGTTCCAAAGCCGGCAGGCGACACCGTGACCCTCAGCAAAGTCGAGGCTGCGAGATTCGCGGTCTTCCGCTTCAGCGGCAGCCGCACAGCGGACAACGACAAGACCGCAGACGAAACACTCAAAGGATGCCTCGCGGCGCAGAAGATCGTCGGACCAGGCAATCCCGTCTTCGCCTAATACGATTCGCTGTGGACGCCCGCCTTTCTGCGGCGCAACGAAGTGATCTTCTGGATCGACCATGCGCCATGACGCACCGGCCGGCACAGCCCGGGGTTACGTTCTCTTTCTTGGCAAATTGCTCATTGATGCACTGCTTCGCATGAAGCCCGCCTGTATTGAATAGCCGAAACATTCTGAATCCACACCGCTCCGCCACGCGAACAAAACACCGGACTTTTCTTTCCATGAGCACCCTCAACACCATCCTCGCCAAGAACGTCCTCCCCGATGCGATCATCCGCATGGGCATCCGGCAGCGGCTCGCGGAGACGCTGCGCGAGAACAAGAAGCCGACCATCGAAGCGCAGCGCGCGGCTCTGATGCAATACATCGAGGGCTTGAAGCAGATGCCCGTCGCCATCGCGACCGATGAGGCAAACGAGCAGCACTACGAGGTACCCACGCGCTTTTACCAGCTCGTGCTGGGCAAGCATTTGAAATACAGCGCCGGCTACTGGCCGGACGAAAGCACGACCTGTGATCAGTCGGAAGCCGCGATGCTGCAGCTGACATGCGCGCGCGCGGAGTTGCGCGATGGGCAGAGCATCCTCTAACTCGGATGCGGCTGTGGATCGCTCTCGCTTTGGATGGCGGAACATTATCCGAATGCGCGGATCACGAGCGTGTCGAACTCGCGTACGCAAAAGCACTACATCGACGCCGAGGCTGCGAGGCGCGGGCTGACGAACCTCACGATCCTCACTGCAAACATGATTCACTTTGAAGGCGCGGGGGAAGGTGTCTTCGACCGTTGTGTGTCGGTGGAGATGTTCGAGCACATGAAGAACTACCAGGAGCTGCTGCGGCGCGTCTCGACGTGGCTCAAACCGGGCGGCAAGCTCTTCGTCCACATCTTCACGCACCGCGAGTATGCCTATCACTTCGAGGTGCGCAGCGACGACGACTGGATGGCGCAGTACTTCTTCACTGGAGGCCAGATGCCGAGTGATGGCCTGCTGTTCTACTGTCAGGATCATTTACAAATCGAAGACCACTGGTGCGTGAGCGGCATGCATTACTCAAAGACCAGCGAAGCGTGGCTGGCAAACATGGACGCGCACAAAGCGGAGATTCTGCCGCTCTTCGCGAAAACCTACGGCGCGGATCAGGTCACTCGCTGGTGGGTGTGGTGGCGTGTATTTTTCCTCGCCTGCTCCGAGCTGTGGGGTTACAAGGGCGGCGAAGAATGGATCGTGTCTCACTATCGTTTTATTAAACCTTGAGAACCTCGCGGCTCATCGCCGCCGTGTTGATCGCCTGCCACACGTCGGGAAACCTCGCCGAGCTGATGCAGCAGGGCGATAGGTAAGACGCGGAGTACAGTCCGATGCCGCGCTGCAATACTATCTGCCTGCGGAAAAGCTTGACCCCAACAACGCCGCGCTGCTCGTGAAGGTCGCGCGAGAATATGTCTTTCGCATGCCCGATCTCCCCTCGGCGGCGGAGCAAGTGAAGTCCGGGCGCATCGCGGTCAGGTATGTCGATTGTAATTAAATTGTACCATATTCACGTTATGACAGAATCTGATCTAAATCCTCTCGTCATCTTCGATGGCGAATGTGCAATGTGCAATCGCGCAGTTAATTTTATCGTCTCGAACGAATCTGGAACAATCTTGAGATTTGCCTCAAAACAGGGCGGCGCAGGGGCGCAAGTGTTGGCTGAGCATGGGCTGACAAAGGAGTCTGCCCAATCAATAGTATTAATCGAAAATAGAGCTGTATATCTCAGAAGTGATGCCAGTCTCCGTCTCAGCAGGTACCTCAGAATGCCTTGGAGCGGATTCCATACCTTTTTATACGTACCAAGGCCTATCCGAGACTTTTGTTACTCGCTAGTGGCAAAAAATCGCCATAGATTTGTGGGGCGGATAGAATCGTGTGCCAATCTATCACCAGAGGTTAGGGAAAGAATTATTTGAGTTAAACGTCATACTGGAAGTTTGCAGATCCATTCATCCCACTCCAGTATCCGGAGAGCCTCCTTGAAGCACTCTTCATGGTCGTCGCGTTGCGCCGCTCACCGCCTCGCTCTCGCGGCGGTGACCATGCTCGTCGCGACCGGTCCCGCACTGCAGGCCCAAACCCCGGTGCATCCGCTCGATCAGCTCTCGGCCAAGGAGCACTGGGCGATCTACGACGCACTGCAGGCGTCGGGCAAACTCGACTCCACGTTCCGCTTGCTGTACGAGGGGCTCAAGGAGCCGACCAAGAGCGCCGTGCTGGCCTGGCAGCCAGGGCAGCCGCTCACGCGTGAAGCCACGGTGCATCTCACGCAGGGCAAGTTTGGGTACGAAGCGGTGGTGGACATCACTGGCAAGAAGCTGGTGTCATGGACGCAGCTGCCCGGCAAGCAGTTCATGACCAGCGGCCCCGAGTCGGACGCGGCGGGAGGCGTGGCCATGAAGGACCCGCGGGTGAAGGAGGCGCTGCGCAAGCGTGGCGTGACCGATTTCACCCATGTGTCCTGCAGTCCGGCCAACAACGGGTATTTCGATTTGCCCGAAGAGCGCAACGCGCGCGTGTTGCACGTGACCTGCGGCGATAGGCGCGGCCTCATCTCCGGCTACGGCGAATCGTTCGACGGGTTTGTGGTGGTTGTCGATCTCACCAACGAGAAAGTGTTGCGCATCGTGGACGTGGCGGGCGTACGCAGTGGACTGCCCGATGGTCATTCGCCTGAGGAGATCGGCCCCACGCGCGCACCGGTGAATGCGGTGACCATGGTGCAACCCAAGGGGGCGACGTACACGCTGAACGGACACGAAGTCGCGTGGCAGAATTGGAAATTTCATTTCCGGATGGACATGCGCCGCGGCCTCGTACTCTCGCGCGTGCGCTACGTCGATGGCGGCAAGGAACGCTCGGTCATGTATCAGGGTTCACTGTCGGAGCTGTTTGTGCCGTACATGGACCCCTCAGATCCGTGGAACTACCAAGGCTACTTCGACCTCGGCACCTATCCGTTTGCCTTTGGTGGTATTGCCAGCTCGCTCGAGCCCGGCGTGGAGTGCCCGGAGTACGCTACGTACTTCCACAGCTATGTGGTCACCGCGAAAGGCGCGCCGCGTGAGCGTCAGCGCACGGCCTGCCTGTTCGAGCGCAACACGGGTGATGTGGCGTGGCGGCACACGCGCGCCGGCGGCAGTGTGAACGAAGCGCGGCCGCGTACCGATCTCGTGCTGCGCATGTACATGAATGCCGGCAACTACGACTACCTGTTCGACTGGGTGTTGGGCCAGGATGGCGCGATCACGGTGAACCTCGGCGCCACCGGCATGGACCAGGTAAAGGCCGCCAGCGGTACGCCCAAGGACAACGACTACGGGCGGATGATCGCCAATAAGCTCGTGGGCGTGAACCACAGCCATTTCTTCTCGTTCCGTCTCGACATGGATGTGGACGGCACGCAGAACTCGCTGCTGGTGGACAAGCTGCAGACCACCACGCTGCCCAAGGAGAATCCGCGGCGTAGCATCTGGACGGTGAACACGCTCACGGCGCAAACGGAGAAAGATGGCATGCGCATGTCGGCCATGAACGCGCCGGAAGTCTGGCGCATTGTGAATCCGGCCGTGAACAACCCGTTCGGGTGGCCGGTGGGCTACGAAATCGAAGGCCACGGCGCGATGTCGCTGATGAGTCCCGACGACTACATGCGCCAGCGCGCCGGCTTTGTCGATCATACGCTCTGGACCACGCCGTACGCGCCGGCTGAGCTGTACGCCAGCGGTGACTATCCCACCAACAGCGTGGCCGGTGATGGCCTCCTCAAGTGGACGTCCGCCAACCGCTCCATCGCCAACACCGACGTGGTCACGTGGCTCACGCTCGGCTTCCATCATGTGCCGCGCCCGGAAGACTGGCCCGTGATGCCGGTGGCCTGGCACAGCTTTGCGATCAAGCCGGTGGGCTTCTTCGGGCGCAGTCCGGCCATAGACATTCCGCGCCAACGCTGATCGACATCAGTCCGACGTGTCCGACGCTCGGCCAGCGGGTTTCGGTCGAGCGTCGGGCGAGCAGAGGGCAGCCGTGAGGCGGGGTCGTTCCCTCACGCCTCCGGCCTTGAATGCCTCCCCTTCGACTCGCTCACCGGATAGTTTTTCGCATTGAGCGCGATCTTCTCCCGCATTGCCTCCACAAGGTCCACTCCCACTCTGTCGCACAGTAGCAGTAGTGCGATGCCCACGTCGGCCGCTTCCATGGCCACTCGCTGCTTATTGTTGGGCTCCATCGACCACGCGTCGGCCTCAGCGTTGGCAATCCATCGGTACTCCGCCAGCAGCTCGCCCGCCTCGCTCGCCACCGCCAGATTCTTCGGGTCGTGAAACTGCGCCCACTCGCGCTCGGCTACGAATGCCCGCAGTCGGGTTGTGATGTCGTCCAGGCTGTCAGCCATCGTTGCCTCTATCCGCGAAACAGGTTATTGCGCCACTCAAGTTGCTCCCGCAATGGCCGTTCGGTCTCGCGCTCGGGCAACAGGATCTTCGTGCCGTGAAATGGCACGTGCGGCTCTCCGTTGTCGAAATCGTCTTTCAACACTTTGCTGGCCACCAGCACGCGATGATCCGGGGTGACCGTGATGTATCCGCGGTCGAAGAGCGAGTGCACGTCGGACCGTAGAAGCAGGCCGTTGTCCATGCGGTGCAGGCCGCCGTCGGCAACGGGCTTGATGTGCGCGGCCTCAAGCACCGGGAGCGCCTTTTCGCCCGAGATGGCACAGCGGCGGTTGTACGCGTCCGTCACCATCACGCGGAAGGCGCCTTGCCCGAGGCGCCGCTCCCGCGATTCTCAAGGCCGCCACTGATCTCGGGGCGCTCGCGCTGGCGCTGGAGGCGATGCCAGGCGGAGATCGCACGCCCCTGCTTGTGGGGGCGTTCAAGGCCGCTGACGTCGTGTACGGGCAGATTCCGCTGTACTCGGATGCGCACAACATCGCGCTGGCCTCCGGCACGCGGACGGTCCTGCTGACGGTCGATCCGGACACCCTCGAGCGTTTCTTCCCGGACCCGGCAACGATAAAGCGAGGGTACGCCGGCGCCGAGCGGCCCACGCATGCGAAGACGATGCGCGTCACGGATGCGTCAGGAACGGATTTCACGCGGTACAAGGAGGGGCGAAAGGGGTCGGCAATGGTCGGCGTCTCCGCTGCGGCAGGCACGTGGGACCAGTTCCCGCACGGGTCCGTCGCGTGCGCGCCACTCGAGGGACGCGGGGAGGGTATCGTCATCATTTGAAAAGGCTCTTCGGGGATTCGTGTGGGTGAATTGTGACGGTTTTGGTGGCCCAGGCTTGTCATGCGACAGATTCAATCGTACCATCGAAGTATGCGCACCCCACTCGCTCTCCTGGCGTCCTCCGTTCTGCTGGTGCCCTCGGCATCCTCGCAGTCCCCGCAGAGGACGGATACGAAGGATCCAACCAACACGCTGCCCCTCGTCACCACACGCACCGCGCGCTTCACGGCGGACGCCGGTACGTGGATGTCGGTCGACGTCTCCCCGGACGGCAGCACCATTGTCTTCGATCTCCTCGGAGACCTCTACACCATCCCCATCGCCGGTGGGAAAGCCACGCGTATCGTCGGGGGCAACTCGATCGACATGCAGCCGCGCTACTCGCCCGACGGCAAGTCGCTCGTGTTCGTCTCCGACCGAGACGGCGCGGACGCCACCTGGATCTCCGACGCCGACGGTAGGCGACCGCGCCTCCTCACGACGGGCGGTTCCTATCCGACGTGGACACCGGACGGGAAGCAGATCATCACCGGCAATCGGCTGGTCGACGCGCGCGGCGGCGCCGGCGTCCAGCTCCAGGGGTTCGGCAATGCCGCGAGCTTTGCCGGCGATGGCCGGTACGCCTGGTTCCAGTCGGGTGGGCAAGCCGCTCGCTACGATCGGCAAACGGGAACGATCTCCTACCGGATCGCTCTTCCGGGCGGCGTGCTCCGACCGATGGTGAGCCGCGACGGCAAAACGCTCGCCTACTTCACGCGCTATGAATCCCAGTCGGCGTTGGTGATTCGCGACCTCGTCACCGGAGCCGACCGCTGGGTCCTCATGGGCACGCAGCCGGAGGCGGGCGGACAGGCGGTCGCTGGTGCCCCGGTCGGTGGCGGCGGCCGTGGTGTTGGCCCGTCGCCCACGTACACCGGTGTGGGCCCGCTTCCGGCATCGGCGTGGCTTCCCGACGGGAACGCCATCATCACCGCGTTCGGCGGTAAGCTCTACCGAGTGGATGTCGCCTCCGGCAAGGCGACTCCGATTCTGTTCACCGCGGACGTCGAGCAATCGCTCGGCCCGTTGGTCAAGGGCTCGTTCGCGGTTGGCGACTCGGTGCTCGTCCGCGAAGTCCGCGAGCCAGCGCTTTCCCCCGACGGCCGCCGCGTGGCATTCACCGGGCTCGGCAAAGTGTGGGTGATGGATCTGAGTGGAGCAGCGCCGCGGCGTTTGACGTCGTCCACGGGTGTCGTCGAGACGTCGCCGGTGTGGACACCTGATGGCCAGGCGGTCGTCTATGCCACCTGGGTCGACGGCGATGGCGGCGACATCTATCAAGTGGACGCGAATGGCGGAACGCCGAGGAATCTCACGCGCGCTCCAGCCATGTACGCGCGTCTCAATTTCACGCCCGACGGCTCGCGACTCGTCTTCGCTCGTGCACCGCGACGCGCGCGAACGTTCGTCGTCGACGACGCGGCCGTTCAACCGCGTAATCCAGCCGGTGGTGGCACGGAGCTCAGCCTCGAGCTGCGGTGGATGGCGCCCGCTGGCGGAGCTCAGCACCCAATCATCATGGTGTCCGACGTTGGCGCGCTTCCGGCTGGCGGGTATCCGCACTTCGCGCGCGACACGGCCCGCGTGTTCTTCCACGACGGCACGGGCCTGGTCTCCGTTCGCTGGGACGGCTCCGACCGCAATGTCGTGCTCTCGCGCGCAACGCCGCAGACGGTGATGTCTCCCGATGGCTGGCGCGTGTTGAGCCGAGCCGGCCTCCGCAACCAGATGTACTTGTTCGAGCGTCCGGAGGCGACGGATTCGCTGGTCGTCGATCCCGCCGCTACCGCTCCGCCGGTACCGATTCGCCGCCTGAGCCGAGCCGGTGGCGATTTTCCAGCGTGGTCGCGCGACGGCAGCAAAGCAGTGTGGAGCAGCGGTTCGACGCTCTATGTCTATGACATCGCGCAAGGCGACAAGGCCAATGCGGATTCGCTTGCGGCGGTGTACAACAGACCCGCGCCCGACTCCGCCGCTGGTGGCCGAGGCGGTGGCCGGGGCGGCGTCGGGGGCGCTGCGGATTCCACGACGCGATGGGCGCCGGCCTACGAAGCGGCCCGCCATGCGGTGCGAATCGCCATGGTCGCGGACAAACCCGCCGGCGTCGTCGCCCTGCGCGGTGGACGAATCATCTCCATGAAGAATCGAGAGGTGATCGAGAACGGCGACATCGTCATCACGGGTAATCGGATTACCGCAGTCGGCGCGCGCGGAACGGTCACGATTCCGGGAGGCGCTCGGAGCATCAACGTCGCCGGCAAGACCATCATTCCCGGGTACGTGGACTTACATGCGCAGATGGCTGCGACGAGTCAGATCCATCGGACGGTGGTGCCGCAGTATCTGGCGAACCTCGCCTTCGGCGTGACGACCGCGCGCGATGCCGAATCCCAGGCAACCGACGTCTTCACCTACGCCGATCGAGTGGCCACGGCCGATATTCTCGGTCCGCGCATCTTCGCGACCGGCCCGACGATGGTGGATTCCGCGCTGACGGTTCGCACCATGGCGGAAGGGCGGGATTTCATTCGGCCGTATGCGAGCACGTATCCCGCCAACACGATTCGCGGCGACCTCGCGGCAACGCGTGCCGACCGTCAGCGTTTCCTCACGGTCAGCAACGAGCTCGGGCTCACCGCGGTCGCCGTCGGCGTTCCGGATTTCCGGAAGAGCCTCAGCGTGATCCTGGACGGCTACGCAAATCATCAGGGCGCATACGAGATCTTCCCGATCCAGGGGGACGTCGCCAAGCTCATCGCCGAGTCGGGGATGACCTACACGCCGATGCTGCTGGGGCGCATCGGGAATCGAAACGGCATCGAATACATCATGGCAACCGAAGCCCCGCGCACGGATCCGAAGATGCGGCGCTTCACATCCCACCAGGATCTGGATCGTCTCACTCGCGCGCGTGGCAACTGGATGGCGGCCGACGAGTATCCGTTCGAGGACGTTGCCGCGGGAGCAGCGCGTATTGTTGCCGCCGGCGGCAAGGTCGGGCTCGGGTCGAACGGCAGAGTGAATGGCCTGGGGATGCATTGGGAGATGTGGCTGCTCGCAAAAGGCGGCATGCCGGCCCACGACATTCTCCGCGCCGCGACCATCTTCGGCGCCGAGGCCATTGGCGGTGGATCGCAGCTCGGCTCCATCGAAGTCGGCAAGCTCGCCGATCTCCAGGTGCTCGATCGCAATCCGCTCACCGATATCCGGAATACACATTCGCTGCGCTACGTCATGAAGAACGGCCGCCTGTACGACGCGGCGACGCTCGATCAAATCACTCCTGTTGCGAAGAAAATGGACAAGCTCTGGTGGCTGCAGCTCGATCCAACCGGGGAGGCACGCTAATGCGTTGCACGAATTTTATCGTTGCTGCCGCGCTGACGAGTCTAGTCGTCGCCACGCCGGTCGTCTCTGCTCACGCCCAGAATCGCCTGTACACGGTGACGGTCGGTTCGGCGCCGCGTGATCCGACGAACACGCTGCCGCTCAAGACCACGCGCGTCGCCCGGTTCACCACCGACGAGGGCACGTGGATGTCGCTGTCGCTCTCGCCGGACGGCCGCACCATCCTGTTCGACCTGCTCGGCGACCTCTACACGTTGCCGATTACTGGCGGCAAGGCGACGCGCATCATCGGCGGCAACCAGCTCGACGTGCAGCCGGCCTACTCGCCCGATGGGAAGATGATTGCGTTCATCTCGGACCGTTCGGGCAGCGACCAGTTATGGGTTGCGAGCGCCGACGGTTCGGCCCCCGTGCGTCTCTCGAAAGTCGAAGCTGGCCGGCAAGGTGTCGGCTCATTTCCCGTGTGGACGCCCAACGGACAGTACATCCAGGTCGGGGCGTCCCTCTTCCACCTCTCGGGCGGCGACGGCGTCACGATGCCGTACAGCGGTGTGACGAGCTTCTCTCCGGATGGTAAACGCGCCTTCAACTCCGGAGGTCGTGGCGGTCAGATCACCGTGTTCGACCGCGGCACGGGAAGGAGTCATACCTTGGTGAGCGTACCCGGCGGGGCCATGCAGGGCGTCGCCAGTCCGGATGGGAAGAAGCTCGCGTACTTCACGCGGTTCGACAGCCGCACCGCGCTCATGGTCCGCAATCTCGACTCGGGCGATGAGCAATTGCTCAAGATGGACGTGCAGCATGACGCGGGTCAGCGATCGTCCGGCTACGGCGCGATGCCGATGCCGGCCTGGCTCAAGGATGGTTCGGCCATCCTCACGAGCTACGACGGGAAGATCTGGAAGATCGACGCTACGTCCGGCAAGGCGACGATGATTCCGTTCACCGCCGACGTGGAGCAGTATTTGGGTCCACTGTCGCGGTTCCGGTATCCGATCACCGACACCTTTACGGTTCGGCAAATCCGCGACGCTGTGCCGTCGCCGGACGTGAAGCGGCTTGCCTTCACGGCGCTCGACAAGCTGTATCTCACCGATCTGCCAGGCGGTACGCCCACTCGCGTGACGAAGGCTGTGAATGTGGTCGAGCATTCCCCGACGTGGTCGCCCGACGGCAAGTCCATCGTGTTCGCCACCTGGACCGACGAGGCGGGCGGCGATCTCTATCGTGTCAACTCGGACGGGTCCGGCCTGCGCAAACTGACCTCGACGTCCTTGTACTACGTTCGTCCGACCTACTCGCCCGATGGCCGTCGCATCGTCTTCGGCAAGGGTCCATGGGTTCCTCGACGAAACCTGGCCGATCGGTTGAGTGGAACGCTGGATGACGCACCGCTGACGTTGGCGTGGATGAACGCCGACGGAGGTGCGGTTCACGAGATCGTGGAGGTCAGCACGGTCGCGGCGGCGTTGGGGGATGGCCCCATCGCGCATTTTGGGCCGGACACCAGTCGAGTGCTCTTTTACGGAACTGGTGGAGGAATACCTGCTCCGGCACCAGGTGGTGGACGGGGCGGGGGCGGCGGTGGTGGCGCGGGCGCCGGTTTGCAATCGGTTCGGTGGGATGGCTCGGATCGGCGCGCGTTGTTCGCGGGCGACCCGATCACGCTGTCGCCGACCGGCACGCACGGCTTCGCGGTCAACGGCCCAACCCATCGCATCTACATATTCCCGACCCCGCTCGTTGGGACGCCGATCCTGCTCGACGCGCGCGGGGACAAGCCATTGATCCCGGCTCAAGTCGCGATCGAGGTTGGCGGGGAATTCCCGGGGTGGAGTCATGATGGCCGGTACCTGCACTTCTCGCTGGGCCGCTCGTTCTTCCTGTACGATGTCGCCGAGGCGATGAAGGCACGCACCGATTCGTTGACAAAGGCGTTTCCGCGGACCCTCGCGGGCGATACGCTACCCGCGCCGGGCGCGGACACGCTTCCGGTTCGCCCGGCGTACCAGCCGCGGCGCTTCGACATCAAAGTGACTGTCGCCGGCTACAAGCCGAGCGGCGTCGCCGTGCTGCGGGGCGCGCGCATCATCACCATGAAAGGCAACGAGGTCATCGAGCGAGGCGACGTCGTGGTCACCGACCACCGGATCACGGCCGTCGGCCCATCGGGCAGTGTGACTATTCCCGCCGGCGCGACGAGCTTCGACGTGACGGGAAAGACCATCGTCCCGGGTTGGGTCGATGTGCACGCGCACACGTGGCCGGCGATGGACGTCCACAAGACCGCGCAGACGTCGTTCTACTCGAACCTCGCGTTCGGTGTCACGACGATGCGCGATCCGCAGACGAGTAACAGCGACGTCATCACCTACGGCGACCGGCTGCGGACGGGCGATCTGCTCGGTCCCCGATTCTTTGCTACCGGGCAGGGTGTCTTCGCCGGGGACGAGGTCAACACGCTCCGGCGCGCCCGCGAGGTGGTGAAACGCTACGCCGAGTTCTACGAAACGCAAACGCTCAAACAGTATCTGGCGGGAAATCGTCGAACGCGCCAACTGATCGTGCAGGCGACGCACGAGATGAGCGTGACCCCGACGACGGAGGGCGGGGGTGACCTGAAGATGAGCATCACCGAGATGCTCGACGGCTACGCGGGTCACGAGCACGCCTACGAAATCTATCCTCTGTTCAAGGATTTCGCGCTGCTGTCGGCCGCCAGTGAGCTCACGTACACGCCGACGCTCCTTGTGAATTACGGCGGCCCACCGGGCAAGCACTATCTCATCGCGCGCGACAACGCGTATACCGACCCGCGCCTTCGCCGGTTCACGTGGCAGCCGGACCTGGCTCGCCGTACGCGTGAGGCGCTCTGGGCACCGGAAGATGATTTCATCTTCAAGGGCGTCTCTGGGTCGGCCGCGAACATCGTCAAGTATGGCGGCCTCGTCGGCATCGGCGCACACCACGAGGTGCAGGGCATGGGCACGCCGTGGGAGCTGATGTTGATGGCGACGGGAGGCATGCCGCTTCACGACGTGCTGCGCGTCGGGACGATTTTCGGGGCCATCTCGATCGGGCTGGACAAGGATCTCGGATCGGTCGAGTCGGGCAAGCTGGCCGACCTGATCGTCCTGGATGGAAACCCACTGGTGGATATCAGCAACGTCAAGCGCGTGAAGTACGTGATGCGAAACGGGCAGCTGTTCGACTCGGAAACGCTGGATGAGATGTGGCCACAGAAGTTGAAGCGCGCGCGCCCGTGGTGGTTGGATTGGTTGCCGCCGAGCGTGAGTGTGCCGTAGCAAAGGGGACGCTCCCCTTTCAGATCGGTCCCCGCCGGGTTCGGCCACCCACCTTGACCTAAGTGCCCGCGGCAATCAAGGCGCCCGAGCGAGATCGAAGGCACGTCGCCGCCCGCCACGAGGCGCTGGTGAGGCCGGCGATCGCGCGGTATGCTAGATGGATAGTCGACCCACCCCGATTGAAATTCCTATCCCGCATAAACGCGCCGGAAGTCTGGCGCATTGTGAATCCGGCCCCAGCCGCCGTGGAGTTCCTGATTGCGGGCGGGCGCCTGCCGATGGATCGCGTGACGTTCCACAACTACGAGTCAGGGCACATGCTCTATCTGGGCGGCACCGCCGAAGCGTTCGCGAACGACGTGCGCAACTTCATTCTGGGTGCGAAGTGAGCTAGCCGACGGGGGCGCGCGGTCGTCGAGCGATGCGACCCAAGTCACGGACGACGCGCCCAAACCGGGGTACACTTCTTCAAATGCCACACCGAATTCACCGCGCTAGACTCGGCGCGCTTGCCCTCGTTTTCGCCTGCTCCTCAAGCGGCGAGCCCAACGCGCCCAGCAATCCCGCAAATCCCAGCGGCCCTGCCACGCCGCTGGCCGGTACTCCGACGCTCGTCCGCACGGTCGTCATGTCGGGACTGAGCAGTCCCTGGGACGTCGCGATCACGGCCGAAGGGGCCGTCTTCTTCACCGAACGCTGCCGCGGCCTCTCCGTGCGCCGCGCGGACGGCTCCGTGGCGCGGCTGTTCGGCACCAGTGGTTCAGCGCTCGTGGCAACTGACCTCGTCTGCGAGGGCCAGAGCGGCACACACGGCGTTGCCCTCGATCCCGCCTTCGCGACGAACCGCACGCTGTACGTCTACATCCTCTCCACGCTCAACAGCCCGCGCTCGAATCGCGTAGTGCGCCTCGTGGTGAGCAGTGACTACGGCAGTGCGTCGTCCCGCACCGACATCATCACCGACATCGCGTTCAAGGCCGTGGGCAACGGCGGCGGCGGCGCGGGTGCGCACTCGGGGGGTCGCCTCCGCTTCGGTCCGGACGGCTTTCTCTACGTGACCACCGGCGACAACCACAACGCGAACCTGCCGCAGAGTCCCACGCTTCTGGGAGGAAAGGTCCTGCGCGTCACCGGAAACGGCACCGCAGCTCCCGCCAACAATCCGCCATCCGGATTCGACGCCCGCATCTATACTTACGGCCACCGTAATCCACAGGGCATCGCCTTCCGCCCGGGTACGGGCCAGCCCTACACCTCCGAACACGGTCCCAACCACAGCGATGAGGTCACCGCACTCGTCGCCGGCGGCAACGCGGGCTGGGACCCGCGCAACCGTGCGGGACTCAACTGCCCCGACAGCTACTGCGGCTACGCCGGCAACGCCACGACCATGCCAATGACCGACGGAGTGCGCTTTCCCGGCGTGATGCCTGCGGCCTGGACCAACTCGGGAGCGTCGCAGGGAATGGGCCCCGCCGTATTCCTCACGGGCCCACAGTGGCGTGACTGGAACGGCCGCCTCGCCGTTGGGATCATGGGCGGGCAACGCCTCGTGATACTCGACGTCAATGCCGCGGGCATGTCTGCGACCGCGATCAACGCCGAACTTCCGGCAGTGCGTTACCGCGGGCTTACGCTCGGCCCCGACGGCAGCCTGTACGTGGCCACCGATGCCGGTGAGATCTGGCGGGTGGTGCCGGGGTAACGCTGAAGCGAAGCGCGCGCCTGAGCGTGAACTAGCGGAGCGGCTGCCCTAACGCGCCCGCTCGAATGTCGTCTCCATCAGGACCATGAGGTTTGGGTCCAACCGCACGTCCGCCGGCTCTGACGCGACGTCAATCGTAAACGTGTTGGTCTTTGCGTTCAGCTGTACGCGATGGATCGTCGGCACGGCCTGGCCTGCGGCGTAGACCGCGACCTCAAGCGGCATCGTGAACACGCTCCCATCGGTCTGCACCTGATCGAGCGTAATGCGCGCCTGCTTGGCCGTGGCGTCGTACGTCCAGCGGCCCGCGACCTTGAGATCGCCCGACTTGTACAGCCACTGGTCGAAGAACCACCCCAGATCGCGGCCTGCGGCCTCTTCCATCGCCCGCCGAAAATCAGCGGTGGTCGCGTTGGCGTTAAAATGGCGCTGGTAGTACGTGCGGATCCCGCTCCGGAACGCGTCTGCGCCCACCACGCCACGCAGCATGTGCAACACCCAGCTCCCCTTCTGGTAGGTGTGCGAGCTGGTCACGTTCTCCATGCGACTGAGGTTCTTGTGGATGATCGTGTAGCCGGGGTTCGCCGCGGCGAACGTCCTCACGGTCCGGCGGCTGTTCTCGAGGCCGCGCACGAACTCGTCCCGCCCGTAGGCGTGCTCGATGTACAGCAGCGTGAAGTAGGTCGCGAACCCTTCGCTCAGCCACACGTCGTCCCAATCGGACTCGGTCACGGCGTTGCCGAACCACTGATGGGCGACCTCGTGAATCACGACGTTGCGCCAGCGGACGCTGCGCGTGCCCGTCACCGAACTCTCGTGATAGAGAATCGCTGACGCGGACTCCATGCCGCCGGCCACGCTGCTGGCCTGGATGTTGGCGAGCCGCTCGTAGGCGAATGGGCCGACGTAGTCCGTATAGAACGCGAGCACATCCTTGGTCGGCGACGCAAAGTCGGCGAACCCGGCGTCGCGATCCTGCGGGTACACCCACGTCTCGATCGGCTTGCCCTCGAACATGTCCACGCGCTGCATGGCGAAGCGTGCGACGCCGAGCACGTAGAGCCACGGGGAGATGGGCACCGAGTTCCGCCAGTGCGTACGCCGGCGGCCCCCGGGCAGATCCGTGGTCTCGACCTGTAGTCCGTTGGACACCACCTGGTAGTGTCCGGGCGCGGTGACGATGAATTCACTCGTCGCCTTGTCGTACGGGTGGTCGATGGTCGGCAACCACTGCCGAGTCCGGTTGGGCCAGTTGTCGCTGAAGAACGTGCGATCGCCGTGCTTGTTCCGGCCGATGATGAGTCCGGTCGCTGGCGTTCCCGAGTAGCGGACGACCACGCGCACGCGCTGCTGCACCGACGGCGCCGAGGCGAGCGGGATGCGCAATTCATCATTCGTGTGCGTGAACGGCGCCGCGGCGCCATCGAGCGTGACCGCCGACACCCGCATCCCCTTGCCGCCATTGGTCGCGGATGCGTTGGTCAGGTCGAGTCGCAGGGACTGCACGTTCGTAGCCAGGAACCGGACGTCCATCGTCAGCTCGCTGACGATCGCATCGGTGGTGTCCGACAGCTCCAGCCGGAAGGCGTAGTTCAGCGCGTCGATGGCGGGATTCTTCGGATAGGTGTCGAGCGGCGCCGTCGGTACGACGAACGCCGCGAGCATCGTCAGTCGAGTGGTGAGCGAACGCGTCAAGCGTATCATGGGCGGCTCGCCCCCGGAGCGGCTGGCGCCGCGACCGGCTTGCGCATCTGCACCATCCCCGGCTCGGCGATAGTCCGTTGCACGTCGGCGATGCGCGCCGGGACGAAGCCGCTGAGGTTCTCGACTCCGTCTTCTGTCACCAAGGCGACGTCCTCGATGCGGATGTAGAGCCGCTCATCGGGGAGCCAGATCATCGGATCGATCGTGAACACCATGCCCGGCTTGAGCGGCACGCCGCGCACACGTCCCACGTCGTGCACCGCCATGCCCACCGGATGCTGAAAGTGTCCGCGGAAGACGAGGCCCTCCTGAACCGCCTTGAGGTGGGCGGGCGATGCGAACGTCTTTCCCACGAGCCACTGCTTCATGTCCGCGGCGGCTCGGTCGAGCACCTCGTCGGCGGTGACGCCGGGCTTGATATGGCGGAAGAACGCGTCGCGATAGACAACGATGAACTCGTACAGCGCGGCCTGCGCCGGCGTGAAGGTTCCATTCACCGGCCAGATGCGCGTGACGTCGCTGGTGTAGTAGCGGTAGTCGGGCGCGTAGTCCATCAACACAAGGTCACCGTCGCGCAGCACGTCCGTCTTGCGGAAGTAGTGTCCCATCCAGGCGTTCGTGCCGCCGCCGATGATGGAGGCGTAGCCGTCGCCGCGCGCGCCGTTGAGGTAGTGCACGTACTTGGCGGCTGCGTCCAGCTGGTACTCGTACACGCCCGGGCTCGTGGACCGCATGGCTTCCATGATGCCGAGCCCTGCGAGCTGCGTCGCACGGCGGATGAGCGTGATTTCTGCGGCGCTCTTGATTGCGCGCATCGCGTCGAGCGTGGGGGAGAGGTCGCGCACCTCGAACTGCGGGAAGCGTTCCCTCATGAGCCGCGCGAAGTGGGCCTCACGCGACGGACGGCCATCCCACGGGTCGGCGGCGATACGGGCCCGGCCCGCGAGCAGTTCGTCGCGACTGTCGCCGATCTCCATCGGTGCGAGCGGCGTGTGGAGCGACATGGCGGGCGGGCGGAGGAGATCCGCACCTACCAGGTCCTGTGAAAGGCGCTCAAGGCCGCGCACCTGCTGCACTCCGGTGAGCTCCATGAGCAGGAGGCTGTCCTCGACTGACAGGATCTTTCCCTCGCTCCGCTCGCGACCATCGTCGCGACGTGGGAGATACAGCGTGGACCGGCGAGTGCGGCCGTTGAGCAGGAGGTACGCGCTCGCGGATTCCACGCCGCTCAGGTAGTAGAAGTCGTTCGACTGCCGGAACACACCGGAGTTCGGCTCTCCGGCTGCCCCCTGCACAATCGCAATCGCCTGAGGTCCGATGGCGTCGAAGACCCGCGCGCGCCTGGCCGTCAGTTCTTCGCGCGAGAAGTCGGTCTGGTAGTTATGTGATGCCTGCGCGTCGCCAACGGCTGGGGTGACGAGGAGCAGGCAGGCGATGAGGGGGAGCGAAGTGTTCAGGCGCATGTTCACCGGTCGTTGAGTGGCGGCCGAGGAGCCGGAGGGTTGAAGTACTGATCCGAGTTCCGCTGTGCGTTGGTGCACGCCGGCCACGCCCGCGGCTGACCGTTCGGTTGGTACAGGGTCGCCTTGTCCCTCGGCACGCGCTCGGGGTCCTCCGACGCCGCATAGGCCATCATTGCCGCGGTCGTCGCATTCTGCACACCGGAGCTCCCCAGAAGAGGATGAAGGTTGACCCGCCCAAGCTCACCGCTCAGCGGTGCGCAGGAAGTCCAGGCGCAGCTCGGTCCATCCGTCCACCTGCACGTGCTGCACCCGGATGTCGTGCGGGCCGCCAGATACGGACGCGTAGTCGGGCATCGTTTCGTGCGGCGTCCAGTGATCGATCACCAGCTTCCCGTCCACCCATACGCGGATTCCGTCGTCACTGAGGGTGCGCAGGGTGAATGTGCCCGGCGGCAGCACCACGCGTGCACTGGCCTCCAACGCCATGCGCGCGGATGGCACACCGGATAGCGGCGATCGCGACCACATCCAGTCCAGTCGCGGCAACGTTCTGGTGCTGAGAGGGCTGGTCCGCAACAGGGCGGCGAACTCGGCAGGCTTTGTTCGCGGGTCGGTGGAGTCGCTCCACGCCCACACGCGCGCCGACCACGCCTGTCGCGGTTCGAAGAAGGTGTACCCGAATGGCACACTGGTGCCGGCGGCGCGACGCGCACCTCGCGACGTGACCGTCTGTTCGCCGACGTACATCAGTTGCACCGACAGGTCGCCGATGCTGTCGCGATGCGGTGTGACCAGCAGCGTGTCACCTACGGTGCCGGCGCGGCGCGAAGCGGCGTATACGCCCCGGGTGGCAATCAGCCGCCAGCGTCCCGCCGGGCCGAGCACCCGCAGTTTGAGCACGGTGGAGCGCACGCTGTCCAGCGGCCAGAGCTTGGGTGAACGCCAGTCGTAGGGGCCCCACTCGTCTACGACGATGGCCGACCGATCACGATCGGCCACCGCGCGGCGAGGCCATGTGGTGAGTGACGCGGGCACCGCCGGCGCGGGCTCGCCCGACGCACGAAGAAGTGCGAAGGGGTCGCAGCGGTCGCCTGCCGTGCGACCGGAATTCCCAATCGTGTCGATGGCACTGGACTGCCTGATGCTCCAGGGCTGGCTGACGCCAACGAATTCGTTGTCGCGAATGGCATAGTCGCGACTCTTCGTGTCACGATGCTTCGGATATCCCCAGTCTCCCGGCTCGATGGCGTTGGCCCACAGGCTGACCCCGATGCTGTCGCCCAACGCGCCCTCGAAACGGTTGCGCACGATGCGGTTGTCCTGCCCGTGTTCAATGGCGATGCCAATGCGATTGCGCACGAAACAGTTTGCCGCGATGGTCGAGCTGTAGCTGTAGCCGCCCCACAGGCCGTGGTCGCTGCCCTCGATGCGGTTGGCAAGGAAGGTGTTGCGGCTGAACGTCGCTTCCATGCCGTTCGTGGGCGCAAAACTGAAATCGTTGGCATAGAACGTGTTGTCGTTCACGCCACCGTCACCGGTGTCCATCGTGTGCTGGCCGGCCCACACGAAGAGCCCGTCGCCGCCGTGCGTCACAGAGTTGAACGCCACCAGGTTCTTGACGCACTGCTGGAACATCAGGATACCGGCCGAGTCCTGCCCGCGCCTGAAAAACCCGTGACTGTACCCGCGCACGTTGTAGTCGATGCGATTGCCGAGTATGCGATTGGCGCTCGCCCGGTACATGCCGATGCCGAGCCCCGAATTGAACGAGAAATCGTTGTCGCGAATGGTGAGGGAGTCAGTGCGCACCAGCAGCAGCCCATTCATCCCCTGCTCGACCCGATTGCCGGTGATGGCGCCGCCCCGGACGTCCGCGAGATACATGCCCGCGCCGAAGCGCAACCACTCGTCCTTTTCGTTCTGGTGATACGACAGCCAGTCGGCCAGACTCTCATGTTCCACCACGCTGAACAGCCGCGGTTTCCGGTTGTACGAAAAATCGCTGCTGTCGACCACCAGCTCACGGGTGCCGCGCGCCATCAGGGCGATCTGATAGCCACGAGCCGTGGCGCCAACGATGCGCACGTTGCGACCGCCTTCGACGCGAATGGCCACCCCGCGGGCCAGGTCGGGATCGGCCGACGGGGCGAGGCCTTCCAGTATGACGCCGCGCATATCGAGCGTGATGTTGTCGCCGCGCACGGTAATCAGGGCGCTGTCGGTGGCCGCCGGTGCGCGGAGGCGATAGGTGCCCGGGACCATGCGCGTGGACCGCGTCACGATGAGGCCGGCGCGCGGCGTCACTGAGGGCACGGCTTGCGCGGCCAGCGGCGGCGTGGCCGTGGCGCACGTCAACATCAGCAGGCCGCCAAGCGCGCCTCGCGCGTTCACAGCCATCGCCGCACCCGCTGACAGTACCGCGCGTAGTCGGCCGGGAATTGCTCCATCAGGTGGTGTTCTTCAAGACGAATCACGCTGACGTGCACGATCGCCACCACGAATGGCAGGAGCAGCAGCGGCCAGGGCATGGCGGCCACCAGTGCGCCGCCCGCGTACACCACGGAGAGCGCGAGGTGCATCGGATTGCGGGTATGCGCGTAAATATCTGGACAAACATTCCTTAAAAGAAGATTGGTTTACCGACAGATGATTTTGACTCTTTCGTTTTCATAAACGGAGACAAGTACTTTCTCAAATCATCTCTTGGACTTCATGTATTATAAAGGGTTGAGAGGAGTTTGGAAATTGTTTTATATTTTCATTATCTTTCCAAGACCATTTAGGGATTTTTTATTTACAACCTAAATCGCAAAGAGACGATATGGAATATTTGGAAAGCGGGACACTCGTATGGTTCCGACACAGGACATCAATTAAGATTTTTGCAATGACGACGGACAAAAAATTGACAAAAAGACCAAAAATAAAAGTAGAACTCACAACAGCCGACAAATCATTTGAAATTGTTGGTTGGTTTTTAATTCTTGCAGTTTGGGGTCTGATAATTACAAACTATTCAAACTTACCTGAAACTATTTCGACACATTATAATGGCGCAGGTCAAGCTGACGGGTTTGGCGGAAAAGCGACTATTTTGACTTTGCCCTTAATTGCAACAATTTTATTCATAGGCCTGACAGTATTAAATAAGTTTCCACATGTATTCAATTATCCAACCGGTATTACGCAAGACAAC